>NZ_JARWNW010000092.1 GCF_029868325.1 Nocardia carnea | reverse complement strand
GTTCCGAGATCCCGGTCATCGCGGCCCGGGCACGGGTGAGCCGGGCGGCCGCGGCGGGGGGCGACCCGGCGCGGCCGGGCGCCGGCTACCCGGGGGGGCGGCGTACCCGGGTCCGGCGTTCCGCCGGTGCCGCATCGTCCGGGGAGCGTCCCGCTGCCGAGTCGAACGGCAGCACAGCGCATGCGGTCTCCGAGGCGAGTGCCGCAGGTACCGCCGAGGCTGCGGCGGAGCCGGGCGGGTCCGCCGCCGATATGGCCGGAGCTGCTGCGGATACCGCGGGGGCTGCCGCGGAAACGGCCGAAGTTACTGCGGGAACGGCAGCTGACGCCGGCGAATCGGATGTCGATACCGCAGCGTCGGTGCCGGCACCGGATACCGGCAGTGCGGCGACCGCAGCGCCGGAGGCTATCGAATCGACTGTTGACGCGGACGCCGATGTCGTACCGGGCAGCGAGTCGCAGACAACAGGCGTCGCTGCCGAGGCCACCAGCGTGCCCGGCACGTCCGCCGCTGTGTCCGGCGACACAGAACAAGAGGCCGGCACCCCGGTAACCGAGCCTGCTTCGAACGGTGCTCCGGAACCCGCGGCCGCGCTGAACGGCACCACTGCCGCGGCAAACGGCACGACTGCTCCGCCGGCGGCCGCATGTACCCCAGCACAGGCCGCGGGAGAGCCTCCGGTTGCCGCGGTACCGGCCGAGGACGGTGCTGCCGAGTCCCGGACCCGGCGGCGCCGCGTCGCCAGGTCCACGTCCTCGCCGGCAGCCGATGCCGCGGCCGCGGTTTTCGTGCTGCCCGCCGAGGAGCCGCCGGCGGCACCGGTCGCCGATCTTGCGGCCGAGCCCGTGGCGGCCGAAGTGCCGGTGCGCCGGGTACGGCGCCGCGCGGCCGGGCGTCCGGCCGGGCCACCGGTCGACGAAGACAACTGAGTCGAGGTGAACGTGCCCGGTCCGGCTTCGGATCGGGCACTTCGCCGTGCGCCGTACGTCTGTTCCGCGCTCCGCATACCGGGCGTAGCGACCGGAGGCCCGGAGCCGCGAGGGGACCGGTTTGGTCGCGGGAACCGGCATCGGGTAACCTTGGCACTCGCTGCCCGGTGACAGCATGTGCTGTTCCGTGGCCGGTTCCCGATACCGAGAGCCACCAGATACCGAGGCGGCGATGATTACCAGACCAGTCGTGTGGTGAATCCCGGTGCACTCCGAGAGACAACCGTGCGAACGAGTGCCGAGCACTATAGGAAGAAGGGCAGCCGACCGATGGCAACGTACGCGATCGTCAAGACCGGCGGAAAGCAGTACAAGGTCGCGGTCGGTGACCTGGTGAAGGTCGAGAAGATCGAGGGTGCGCCGGGCACCTCCGTGGCACTGTCGCCGGTGCTCGTCGTCGACGGCGCCGAGCTGACCACCGCAGCCGACAAGCTCGCGAAGGTTTCGGTGTCGGCCGAGGTGGTCGAGCAGACCAAGGGCCCGAAGATCCGCATCCACAAGTTCAAGAACAAGACCGGCTACCACAAGCGCCAGGGTCACCGTCAGCCGCTGACGGTCCTGAAGGTCACCGGCATCAAGTAACCACTCGCAGGGCTTTCGTCCCGCGCTGAAGGAGTATCAGCAATGGCACATAAGAAGGGTGCATCCAGCTCCCGGAACGGCCGCGATTCCAATTCCAAGCGGCTCGGCGTGAAGCGCTTCGGCGGGCAGACCGTCAAGGCCGGCGAGATCTTGGTGCGGCAGCGTGGCACCCATTTCCATCCCGGCGTCAACGTCGGCCGCGGCGGGGACGACACCCTGTTCGCGCTGGAGGCCGGTGCCGTGACGTTCGGCAGCAAGCGTGGTCGCAAGACCGTCAACATCGTGGTCCCGGAGCCGGTCGAAGCCTGACCGGCTGACGACTCCACCACAGCGAGCGGGTCAGGGTGATTCACCCTCGACCCGCTTTTCGCGTTTCTACGGTTCGCCGTAGTTCCCCCGGGGCGGTCCCGGTATCGGAGGCCGCGCCTTCCCGACCTTCCAGTTCCCGAGGAGGATGATCCGGCCATGGCCAAGTTCATCGACCGCGTCGTTCTTCATGTCAGCGCCGGTAAAGGCGGCCATGGTTGTGCGTCGGTGCACCGGGAGAAGTTCAAACCGCTCGGCGGGCCCGACGGCGGTAACGGCGGTAACGGCGGGGATGTGGTACTGGAGGTCGACTCCAATGTGCATACCCTGCTGGATTTCCACTTCCACCCGCACGCGAAGGCCGGTAACGGTAAACCCGGTGAGGGCGGGAACCGGGACGGGAAGAAGGGGTCGGAGCTGCTGCTGAAGGTCCCGGACGGGACCGTGGTCCTGGATTCCGACGGTGAGGTCCTGATGGATCTGGTCGGGGCCGGCAACCGGTTCGTGATCGCCAAGGGCGGTCGCGGCGGGCTGGGGAACGCGGCACTGGTGTCCCGGGCGCGCAAGGCTCCGGGTTTCGCCCTCCTCGGCGAGGAGGGCGAGGTCCGCGATGTGGTGCTGGAACTCAAATCCGTTGCCGATGTGGGGCTGGTCGGGTTTCCGTCGGCCGGTAAGTCGTCGCTGGTCTCGGTGCTCTCGGCCGCGAAACCGAAGATCGCCGACTACCCGTTCACCACGCTGGTCCCGAACCTGGGTGTGGTGAACGCCGGTGACACCACCTTCACCATCGCCGACGTGCCAGGGTTGATTCCCGGTGCGAGCGATGGGCGCGGGCTGGGCCTGGATTTCCTCCGCCACCTGGAACGTTGCGCGGTACTCGCCCATGTCGTGGACCTGGCGACGCTGGAACCGGGCCGCGACCCGGTCTCCGATATCGATGCGCTCGAGGCCGAGCTGGCCGCCTACAAACCGGCGCTGCGCGGCGACGCGAGCCTCGGTGATCTGGCCGACCGGCCGCGGGTGGTGATCCTGAACAAGGCCGATGTGCCCGATGCCGAAGACCTCGCCGACCTGGTGACACCGGAGCTGCGCGAACGCGGCTGGCCGGTCTACCGGATCTCCGCGGTCAGCCACGCCGGTTTGCGGCCGCTGACCTTCGCCCTCGCCGAACTGGTGCAGCAGTACCGCGAAGCGCATCCCAAGGCCGAACCGAAGCGCCCGGTGATCCGCCCGATCGCGGTGGACGATTCGGGCTTCACGGTGGAACCCGACCCGGAGGAACCCGGTGGTTTCGTGGTCCGCGGCACCCGCCCCGAACGCTGGGTCCGCCAGACCCAGTTCGACAACGACGAAGCCGTCGGCTACCTGGCCGACCGGCTGGCGCGGCTCGGTGTGGAGGACGAACTGGTGCGGCTCGGCGCCGAACCGGGTGCGCCCGTGACGATCGGCGATGTGACCTTCGACTGGGAACCGCAGATCACCGCGGGCGCCGATATCGTTCCTACCGGCCGCGGCACCGATATCCGGCTCGAACAGACCGACCGGGTCGGGGCGGCCGAACGTAAGCACGCCTCACGGGTGCGGCGTGGACTCGTCGACGAAGAAGACAGGGAGTAGGCAGGTGAGCCTGGGCAACCGCGGAGCAGGGGCACAGCCGTGACCCAGCTACCGCTAGAACTCAGTGATGCCCGGCAGGCGATAGCCGGGGCGCGGCGGGTTGTGGTGAAGATCGGTTCGTCCGCGCTCACCAGCCTGCACGGGGGGCTGGACAACGATCGGCTGGATCGGCTCGCGGATGCCATCGAGGCGCGGATGCGGGCCGGCTCCGATGTGGTGGTGGTGTCGTCGGGCGCGATCGGTGCCGGGCTGGCACCGCTGGGGCTCACCCGGCGGCCGCGCGATCTGGCGACCAAACAGGCCGCGGCCAGTGTCGGTCAGCTCGCACTCGCGCATGCGTGGGGTACGTCGTTCGCCCGGTACGACCGGACGGTGGGCCAGGTACTGCTCAGCGCCGATGATTTCGCCCGGCGTGAGCACCACCGCAATGCCCAGCGCACTCTGGACCGGTTGCGGTCGCTCGGTGCGGTCGGGGTGGTGAACGAGAACGATACGGTCGCCACGGAGGAGATCCGGTTCGGCGACAACGACCGCCTCGCCGCGCTGGTCGCCCATCTGGTGGGTGCCGACGCGTTGTTCCTGCTCTCCGATGTGGCCGGGCTCTACGACGGCGATCCGCGCAAGGGCGACGCGAATTTCATTGCCGAGGTGCGCAGCAGTGCCGATCTCGACGGTGTGATAGCCGGGAGCGGCGGTGTGCTCGGGACCGGTGGCATGGCCTCGAAACTGTCCGCCGCCCGGTTGGCCGCGGATGCGGGTGTGCCGGTGCTGCTGGCGGCCGCGGCCGAGGCGGCGAGTGCGCTCGGGACCGGAACCGTGGGTACGGCGTTCGCGGCTCGTCCGGTGCGTTTGTCGGCTCGCCGGTTCTGGGTCCGCCACGCCGCCGACAGTCGCGGTGCCATTCTCATCGACGCCGGGGCCGTCACGGCGGTGGCGCATGCCCGGCGATCGCTGCTGGCAGCGGGGATCGTCGGGGTACGCGGCCGGTTCCACGGCGGCGATGTGGTGGACCTGATCGGCCCGGACCGCGCGATCGTGGCGCGGGGCGTGGTGGAATACGATGCGGCCGAACTCTCCACGATGCTGGGCCGGTCCACCCGGGAACTGCCGGACAGTATGCAGCGCCCCGTGATCCACGCCGACGATCTCGTGAAGGTCTGACGGTCCCGGCCGTATGCGGGCGGCCGGTGCCTCAGGAAATCCGCCCCAGGTGATCGGCGGAGCGGGTGGTTTCCGGTAGCCGGTAGCGGGGTGCCAGGCGCAGCACCAGCTCGCAGGCCGAATCGAGGGTGAAGCGGTGGCCCACCGAGACGTAGATCGGTTTCACCCCGGGCTGAGTGCGCAGCACGCGGCCCACGATCTCACCGTCGGTGGTGACAGAGCTCCAGTCGCCGCGATCGGGTCCGGGTGCTTCGGCTTCGCCGTAGGAGTTCTTCGCGACACCGATACTCGGCAGGCCGGTGAGGACACCGAGGTGTGCGGCCAGGCCGAACCGGCGGGGATGGGCCAGTCCGTGGCCGTCGCAGACGAGCGCATCGGGTTCGACGGTCAGCTCCTCGAGGGCGCGGGTCAGTGCCGGGACCTCTCGGAATGCGAAAAGGCCGGATATATAAGGGAAATCGATCCGCTCCCGGACCACGGCCCGGTCGAGTACTGTCAGCGATTCGGCGTCGAGTACCGTCACCACCCCGACGGCGGTATCCGGGTCCCGATAGGCCACATCCAGCCCGGCCACCCGCCGGATCGGTCCGTGGTCGTCGCCGACCACGACCTTCGCCCGGAGCCGCTGCTGGATTGCGACGGCCTCGTCCTCGGTCACCACCCATTCGTGCATCTGCCGCACCCGAACCATCCCCGGAGCCTAATCCGCACACCGCGGACAAAGGTATTCGCGGATGCGTGACCCACGGCGGGGCCGCCGCTTCAAGAGATGGCCAGGCAGAGGGATCGACGCGACGAGATACTCCCTGAGGGCGTGACCTGCCGGCGAATCACGCCGAGAACGGGTCCACGACCCCGTAGTTACGCAGCCGCTCGACGGCGCGGTCGTCGGAGAGTTCGGCACGCGCCTCGGGATGTTCGTGGTAGTAGCGGATCAGCCAGTACGTGCCCGCGGCCCCGATCGAGAGCTTTTCCGCGTGAATCCGTTTGACGCTGGTGCGACCCGGCCGGCGCCCGGGGGATTCGATGCGGATGGTGCCTTTGGAATTGTTGCGCGACTGCACGGCGACCCGTTCCACGGCGGTCCAGCTCACCCGGTTTCCGATGGAGGTTTTGGTGGGCACCACGATATGCATCGGGGTGAGCACCAGGCGGCGGATTTCCGGGCGGCGCGCGTAGATCGCGAGGTATCCGAGCAGTACGACCGCGACCGTGATCGCGAGCCACGGGGGAATCGGCAATCGCAGGGTGAGGTTGCCGGTCAGTACGCCGATCCCGTAGATCGCGCAGAGTGCCGCCGGGCTCAGGAAGCAGATCACCAGCGCGATCTCGTAGCCGAGCGAGCGGCGTACCACCAGTGCGCCGCGATCGCTGGCGAACCGTGCGCCGTCGACCCTGATTCGCGACCGGCCCCGCGAGGTTGCCGAGATCATCGGCAGGAACGAGGCCAGCCAGACGGTGGCCGCGATATGCAGCGCGGTGAGCAGCGGTTCACCGGAGTCGAGGGAGAGTGCCGCCTGGGCCGCGAGGAAGGTGGCGAGAATCGCCACCAGGAACACGGCCGGGTAGGTCCAGCCGTTGAGGTTGCCGCGTAGTTCCCGCGGCGGCGGGAAGAAGCCGCCCGGCTGTACCCGGGCCGGACCGGGCTGCACTCCCGGACCCGCCTCGGCTTCAGGCGGTTCGGCGGATAGCGTGCTCGGCTGGGCTGTCATCGGTACTACCTGTACTCCAGGGTTGCTTCGGGTGCCTGTGATGATATCGGCAATCGCCCGGCAACTCTTGTTCGCGCGCCGCGGGTGGCGTCAGTGCGCCACGGGGGCCCGCTTTCGCATTCGGCCGTTCCGCTCGCGGCACCGGCGGCACCGCGAGCGGAACGTATCGGATACGTTCTACCGATTCAGTTTTCGGCGACGGCGGGAAGCGCTGCCTCCGCCCGCCGCGGCCGCAGCCGGTCGATCAGCACCACGACCATCAGTGAAATCACGCCCCACAGCGCGAATGTCGTCAGATGCGTGCCGACCATATCCGCGTCGAAGTACAGGATCGAGCGCACCGATTCCACCGCCGCCGGCATCGGCAGCACCTCGTGCAGGACTCGGAACATCTCCGGTTCCATATAGATCGACATGGCGCCGTTGGATGCCGGTACACCGAGGAACATCAGTATCGCGATCACCGGGAGTACGGCCAGCATGCCGAGGAGCCGCACGAAGATCGTGGTGAACAGGGCCGTACTGAATATCGCGACCGCCCCCACCCCGGACAGCGGCAGGAAATGCCCGTGCACGGCGCCGACGAGCGGGCCCGCGATCAGCCAGACCACCGCCGACATCGCCAGGGACCATCCGGCCAGGAGCGGCAACAGGGTGCGTAGCCCCATCACCATCGGTGCCGCCGTCGAGCCGACGATGACGATCATGAAGCCGGCCATGATCCAGCCCATGGCCAGATACATGCTCACCGTACCCATGCTGTCGGTATCGGCCAGTGCCGTGATGTTCTCGGTTTCCAACGGCATCTGCTGACCCGCGGCGACCTGGCCGAACACCGTCTGCACCACCTGCTGCTGACTCATTCCGGCGGCTTCGTTGGTGATCAGCGTGGCATGCGGGGTCTGCGGCGACGGCAGGATGTAGGCGGCCGAGACCGTGCGGTCGCGGACGAGTGCGCGGGCCTCGTCGCTGTCGGTGACACCGCGCAGATCGAACAGGCCGGCCATGTTCTGGTCGAGACCCTGCACGACCTGATCGGCCATTTCCGGGGTGGCCGCGACCACCGCCACCGGCATCTCCTTGGGCGCCGGTTGATACATCGCGCCCAGCATCGTCGTCATCATCATGCCGACCATGGCCAGCGGGAAGAACGCCAGCAGGGCGTAGTGCACGCGGGTGCGGGGCCGGGGGCCGGGCAGCAGGGATTCGACGGTGCGTGCGGGCGGCGCGGCGTCCGGGTTGCGGCGCCGTTTGACGGCATCGATCCCGAGCGTGGCCACCAGTGCGATTCCGGCGCCGGCGGCGAGTACGGCCAGATGGCCGGCCAGCCCGTTGCCGCCGAAGAAAAGGGCCGAACGCAGCGCTTCACCGGTGGCCGGGGCGGGCAGGAAACTGTGCAGCACCGGGTACAGCGACGGCAGCGTGTACACCGACATGCCGAGGTTCGAGGCCGGGACACCCAGCACCATCAGCAACAGCATGCCCACCAGCACGGCCATCGGGCCGAGGATCCGGGTGAGGAACAACTGCACCGAACCCACCGCGAACACCGCCAGCCAGCTGATCCCCAGCACCTCCGCTGTATGGCCCTGGACCGCGCCGAGGATCGGATCGGCGACCGTCCACACCAGCCCGGCCATGAGCGCCGCCCAGCCCGCGAGCAGCGGAACGAACCGCCGGAACCGCAACAGTTCCGGTGCCGAGGAGAGCATCAGGCTCAGCGGCATGTATCCGGCGAGCATGAGTGCGGTGGTCATGAACATGACCGCCAGCCCGGCGGTATCGTGCGCCGGCAGCGGTGCGAGATCTTCGGTGTGCGGCTGTAGATCGTCGCCGATCACCTGGGCCGACAGCACCTGGCCGATGCTCGATGACTGGGAGGCGCCCGCGGCGCCCGCCGTGTAGACCGTGGCGGTGCCGTCGGGTCCGGCCGGTAACGAGACCGCGCCGGTGACCTCCCGGCCGAAGACCAGTTCGCGGGCTTCGGCCTCGCTGCCCGCGATCCGCACATCCACGGCGTCGCCCTGATCGGTTTCCAGTGCCGCCGCGAATTCGGCCGCGCCCGGCCCGGCGACCGCGACCGGCATATTGTTCGGTGCGGGTGCGTGCATGGCCGCGAGGTAGCCGGTGATCATCATGCCGACCATCAGGAACGGGAAGATGAACATGCCGACTATGCGGCCGATCTTCTCCTTCTTCGCGCGAGCCGGCTCGTCTTTGTCGAGCTCCGCCTCGGTGGGCGGGCTCTCGGTTTCGGTCGGCGCAATCGTCACCGCGGTACTCCTTGCTGTGGGCAGATGCGAACCCGCGGGTTCGGCAGAAGATCGGTGGGTTCTCGGCGGCGGGGCAGCATCATCGATTCCCTCGGACCGCACACCCGGTATGGAACTAATTTACGCCACATGACTTAAAATGGGGACACCGGCGCCCTGTGAGACTGATCGCAACCCCAGCCGAGCGGTATGCGGGCAGGATGAGAACCTGCCGGCACGGCAACGACAGAAGGCGAGGAAACACGGTGGGACGGCGCGGTGATCTGGCCAGGCAGGCGCTCCTGGACTCCGCCGAGGAACTGTTCGCGACCCACGGGATCGACTCGGTATCCAGCCGGCGTATCGCCGAGCACGCGGGCCAGTCCAACCATTCTGCCGTCACCTACCACTTCGGCGGTCGCGACGAACTCCTGCGCGAACTGGTGGACCGGTACCGCGAACCGGTGCGCCGCATCCGTGCGGAGCTGATCGCCCGGCTCCCGGCCCACCCCGGACTCACCGAGTACCTGCAATGCCTGATCCTGCCGGTGACCAGCCATATCGGATCCCTGCCCACCCCGACCCGGCGGGCGCGGCTACAACGTCAGCTGGCCACCACACCGTCCACCGCGGCCATGCTCACCGAATCCGCCCGCGCCGACGAGCTGTCCGACCGCGTGATCGCGCAGATCCACCAATCCCTGTCGGCCGTTCCGCCCACCGTGCGTATCGGCCGCGAGCGGATCGTGGGGCGCATGATCATCGATATCTGCGCCGAATACGAAACCCGGATCAGCGAAGGCTCACAAACCGCCGAATGGACAGCACTCGGATACTTCCTCACCGACGCCTGCGCGGGCCTGCTCAGCGCCCCGGTGAGCCACCCGGATTTCGCGGGGTTGTAAAGGAAGCCGAACACCACCGGCAAGAGAAGCCGGCGAAGTGGCCTGCCCGGCCACCGGCGACTCGTCACCGAACACGTTGTCGGTAACGCGCGGTCCGGCCGGAAGTCGATGCACTCCCGGCCGGACCGCTCGGAGTACCCGGGACAGAGCCGGACGGCCCCGGATCGACCGGAGCTGTGCTGTCCGGGTTCGGTGTTCTCTTGCGGCCCCTTGATAGCGGGCTGGTCAAACCTCGCGGGCGAAATCGGCCAGCACAGACGGCACCGCGGCGTCGAAACCGGCGATATCGAGCATCCCGGCGTCCTGCGGGTCGGCGATGGAGAAGTTGCTCGCGGTCATTCCGACCACCACCAGCTTGGCCTGCGGGTTGATGTGCTCGCGGTAGCGCCGCAACGACTGGTGCGGATGTTCATTCCCGGCCCAGGTCTCGTTATCGGTGAGGACCACGAACACGTCCACACCGATACCGCATTCCAGTGCGTAGCGCATGGGCAGTGAACAATCCGTACCGCCGAACGGCAGGTTCGACACCGCGCGGATCGCATCGTCGAGCCGCTGCCGCGGGCTGATATCGACCTGCCGGAGACGGGCATCCCGGTAACTCGCACCCTCGCCGCCTGCAGTGAAGCCGACGATGTGGTGCTGCGTTTCGGTCGCCGCGGTCACCAGCGCGAGTGCCGCACTGGCCTCCCGCGCCGAAAGCGGCAGACCGGCGACCGGGGCCGTCATCGAACCCGAGACGTCCAGCGCGAGCAGATGCCGCTTCCCGGTGGGCTCCACTGCCCGGAACGCCGCGTAGAACGCCGCGTCCAGGGCATCGACGATCGGCTGCGCCGGGGTCCAGGTGCCGCGTCCACGCACGCCACGGCCCGCGGCATAGGTGCGCAGCGCGACCAGAACGTTCACCGGGTGCACCCGTCCGCGCCGCAACCGCTCCGGATCCGCCAGCTGCGCGGCCACCGCCCGCGTCCGCGCGGCGAGCGGGTCCAGCAGGCCGAGTCCGGTCAGACGCGGCAGCTGTCGCATGAGCGCAGTCTGTGGAAGACCGTTGTCCAGCAGTGCTTCCCATACCGCGGGCTCGGCGAGCGCCGTATCGGGCAGCATTTCCCACGACAACCGGTACTCGCGTACTAGTGCCGGGATTGCGGCGGTTTCGGCGGTCTGCGCGCGGTGGAAACCTTCCACGAGCCGCAATCCGTCGAGGGCGGGTTCGCGTCCGCAGATCCAATCGAACAGCCGCTTACGCTCGTCCTCGGTGGTTTCCGGGTGCGACAGGCGCAGCAGGTCGCGGTGGGTCCAGCCTTCGCGCTGCCGGTACTTCACGGCCTGGTAGGTGATTTCGTCGATCGGCCGGCTCGTGTACCAGTGCGCGACGGCCCGCCGCAGGCCGCGACCCCAGCCGCGGAACTGTTCGATATAGCGCGCGAACAGGAACAGGTGGGTTCCGGTGCGCGCCACCAGCGGTAGCGCGTCCAGCGCGGTGCGCCGGCCTTCGGTATCACCCAGGGAAGCCGCGGCGGCGAGCGCGAAGAGCGCGGGATTCTGCCGCGGTGCCCGGCCGGATACCGAGATCCCGACGATTTCGGCAACCAGTTCCACGGTCCGCTCCTGGGCGAATTCCACGACAACGGTGGCATTTTCGCGAGTGAGTTCCCGGGTGCCGACATAGTAGGTGCCACCGTCGGTGCCGAGGGTGAGGAACCGGCGCAACCGCACCTGCGGGGTGACCTCGAATGTCCACCCGCCCGCGTTGTTCGGTGTCTGCCGTGTATCGGCCTGTTCGCGCTGCGGTGTGCTGCGCAGATCGAACCGTGCCAGTGCGTCCATCGGTTTCCCCTTCCCTCGGCCCGGTGTCCGGGCATGCGGGGAGCCGGGCGTGCTGGTGTCCGCCGGGATGATCCACCCGAAAGATAACCGGCAGGCTGCCGGCCCGCTCCCCACCGTGTCGGTGCGCGCGGAGAACGGGCATGGGGTGTCGGCCGGAGTTCATGCACCCCGGTTTCCCCGGGTGCATGCAGGATTTGAACCCGCAAATACCAGATAACCGGCCGGCGTCGGCCCGTTCTCGTTGCGCGGCACGACAGGCGGGTGGGCGTGGTGGTGTGACCGGAAGTCGATTGCTCTACCAGCTGAGCTACACGTCCATGGGCGCGGACGTGGCGGGATTCGAACCCGCGACATACCGATCCGAAGGTAACCGATCGACTCCGGCCCACCCGCTGTGTGCCGTGTCCGGAACAGTACGCAACAGAGTCGGTCGCGTTCCATTGATTTTCCGGAGCTCTCGGAGTGCCCAGGTGTGGCGTGCGTTCCGCATGCCCGATCGCCGGGATCATGTCTCGCCCGTCTCAGCAGCGCCGCCACCGCGAACGGGTAGAACTGCAGCGACACCGCGGGGCCCGGCGGGAATTCCGTTACCGCTCAGCCGGAAGCGGGCTGGCGGCGGTCCGGCGATAGCGGATCACCGGGATGCCGTCGTCGACGATGATGGTGGCACGGACACCGTAGACGTTGTGGACGAGTTCTTCGGTCAGGGTTTCGGCGGGGTGGCCGTGGGCGGCGACGCGGCCGCGGTCGAGCACCAGGACGTAATCGCAGAACATCGCCGCGAGGTTCAGGTCGTGCAGGGCGACCACGGTGGTGATGGGCAGTTCGGTGATCAGATCCAGGATCTCGAGCTGGTGGGCGATATCGAGATGATTCGTCGGCTCGTCCAGGAGCAGTTCGCTGGGTTCCTGGGCCAGGGCGCGCGCGATCTGGGTGCGCTGGCGTTCGCCACCGGAGAGGGTGCGCCAGGTGCGATGCGCGTGTGCCGTGAGACCGGTGGCGTGCAACGCCGTGTCGATCGCCTCGGCCTCCCGGGGATCGGTGCCGAACAGGTCGCGGTGCGGGATCCGGCCCAGGCGTACGACATCGCGCACGGTGATATCGACCTCGGTATGTGCATGCTGGCCGACCATCGCGACCCGGCGGGCCAGCGGGCGCCGGCCGAGACGGTGCAGGGGGGTGCCGTCGAGGGTGACGGTGCCGCGATCGGGTCGCGAGACTCCCGCGAGCAACCGCAGCAGCGAGGATTTACCGGACCCGTTCGGCCCGAGCAATCCGACCGTCTGCCCGGGACGCGGCCGGATATCGATATCGTCGACGACCAGGTTCCCGCCACGGGTCCACGACAGATGTGTGCCGCTCAGTGTCATCTGCTCACCTGCGTCCTGCGCGTCGCCGGCCGGCCGGGTGTTGCGGCGGCGTCATTCGGTGCTCCGGGTGCGGAACAACAGCAGTGCGAACGCGGGCACCCCGATCAATGCGGTGACCACCCCGACCGGCACCTCCTGCGGTGCGAAAACGGTCCTCGCCAGCGCGTCGACCCAGACCAGCAGTACCGCGCCCAGAACGGCACAGACAGGAAGTAACCGGCTGTGCCGGGGGCCCACCAGGAACCTTGCGGCGTGCGGGAGGACCAGGCCGACGAAACCGATCGCCCCGGCCGCGCTGACCAGTACCGCGGTCATCAGGGCGGTGACGACGAGCAGCAGTAGCCGGGTCCGCCCGACCGCGATGCCCAGGGTCGCCGCCGCCGACGACCCGAAGGTGAAGGCATCCAGCGCGGAATGCCGCCACCAGCACAGTACGAAACCGGCGGCGCAGACCAGCGCGGTAACCGTGACATCGGTCCAGCTCGCGCCCGCCAGCGAACCCAGCAGCCAGAACAGGATTCCGCGGGTGCGTTCGGCGTCGGCCGAGGACAGCACGATGAACGAGGTGAGCGCGGAGAACAACTGGGTGCCCGCGACCCCTGCCAGCACCACCTTCGCCGCGCCGCCGCCGGCGCCCGCCGCCAACAGCAGCACCAGGCCGAACGAGACCAAGGCGCCGACCAGCGCGCCGGTGGACAGCGATACCAGGCCGCCGCCCACCCCGAGCACCGCCACGATCACCGCACCGGTGGACGCGCCGGAAGAGATACCGAGGACGAACGGGTCCGCGAGTGGGTTGCGCAGCAGCGATTGCATGATCGCGCCGCAGACTGCCAGTCCGGCGCCGCAGATCGCGGCGAGCAGTGTCCGCGGTAGCCGCAGTTCCCAGACGATGCCTTCCCGGATCGCCGAGACGTCTGCGGCGCCGACGCCGAGCTTGTCGAACAGTACGGCGTAGACATCGCCCATGGACAGTTCCGCGGGTCCGATGGTGATCGTGAACGCCATCGAGACGGCCAGCGCCGCCAGCCCGAGCAGCACCAGCGCGGCCGTCGCGGGTGCGCGCGTGACCGGGGCGGCCGGCGCTGTCTGCGGACTCACGAACCGAAGCCCCACCGCTCCAGGGCGTCGGCGACTTTCTCGATACCGTCGACCGTCCGGATCGACGGATTCAGATCCGCGCCGTTGACCACGATGTAGCGCTTGTTGCGGACGGCGTCCAGGCGCGCGGTGACCGGGTTCGATTCCAGGAACGAGATCTTGCTGTCGAGGGCGTCGCCGGCCAGGCTGCGCCGGCTCAGATCGGCCAGGACCAGGGCGGTCGGGTTGCGGTCGAGCACGGTCTCCCAGCTCACCTGCGGCCACTCGTTGGTGGTGTCGTCGAAGATGTTCTTCGCGCCGACCGCATCGGTGATGATGCCGGATGATCCGCAGCATCCCGCCATATAGGGCGTGGAGGTATCGGCGAACCAGTACGCAAGGGATACGTCCCGGGCGGCGATCCGGCCGACCGCGGCGTCGTGGCGACTCTGCAATGCGGTGACCAGCTGCTCACCGCGTTCCCGGATATCGAAGATCGCCGCCAGTTCGCGGACCTCCTTGTACACCGAATCCATGGTCAGCGGTTCGGTGCGGGCGCCGTCGGCGTTGACACTGGCATCGGTTTTCCCGTCGCAATCGGTCGGCGACAGGTAGGACGGCACGCCCAGCTGCGCGAACTGATCCCGGTCGGCCACTCCGCCGGGGCCCAGCGTGCCACCGAAGGAGGCCGCGACGAAATCGGGTTCGGTATCGAGTACCACCTCGAACGAGGGGGCGTTGTCGGCCAGCCGGGGGACCTTCGAGTTCTCGGCGGCCAGATTCTCGCGTACCGGATCCGTCCAGGTCGCGGTGCCCACCATCCGGTCGGCCAGGCCGAGCGACAGCATGATCTCCGCCGACCCCTGATTCAGGGCGACCGCACGCTGCGGCGGAGCGTCCACCGTCACCTCGACCCCGCAGTTGCTGATCGTCAGCGGATAACCTGGCGAGCCGGGCGCAGCATCCGAGGCGGTCCCGGCCTCGGTGGCCGAGCAGCCGGCGAGCGCCGCGGCGGCCAGGACGGTGGCGATGATCAGCGGAAACGACCGCATCAGGGCTGGACTCCTTGCGTCTGGGCCTGTGCGCGAGGCCGGCGTCGGTGCGGCGCGTGAGCGATCGGACTTCACCTGCACGGTGTCACCGTTGCGCGCCAGTCCCGGACTCCCACCGGGTTCCCTCACCACGCCGCGGGCCGCAGGGCGGGCGCGCCCCGGCGTTACGGCGCCCGACAGGGCGGACGGCCCGGGGGGATCGCCGAACAGCATCCGCACCTGCATTCCATCCTTGGTCCGTTGCCGGATGGTCCGTGCAAAAAGCGGGTCTTCCGCCATGAACAAGCCAGCCAGAACGAGGATATCCAGGCGTTCTGCAGTAGACGACAGGAGCC
>NZ_JARWNW010000091.1 GCF_029868325.1 Nocardia carnea | reverse complement strand
TTGGCGTGCGATTCCTTCTCCAGCAGTTTCGGCGTCGTCCCCGACGACACCAGTGCGTGGAATCCGGACAGCGCACCGCAGGCGATGGTGATGAACAGGAACGGGAACAGACTGCCCGCGAACGCCGGGCCGGGCGCCGCGCCCCCCCCCCCCCCCCCCCCCCCACGCCGCGGACCAGCGGGATCAGCTCATCGGTGGTGATGGGCACGGTGGTGTCGTACCCGTACACCACATTGGCGGCCGAATCGCCGATCAGCAGGACCGGGATCCCGGCCTCTTCGAAGAGGCGGGCGGTGGAGTAGTCGTAGGCGGTGAGCATGGCCCAGCGTTCGCCCGTCGCCTTCATCTGCTGGAGATGCTGGACGCGGGTCGGCCGGCGGGCCGGTTTCGCGGAATCCGCGGCGCCGGGAGATTTCGCGGCACCGTAGGCGGGAGTTTCCGCGGCGGAATCGGACATGGCTGATGATTCGGACATCATCGTCCCTTTCGTCTCCTCGAGGCCCTGACCGGGTCCCCGGGTGGGTGTGACGCCTACCAGTGTGCACCCGCGGCGGAGCCGGAACTAACCCCGCGACCTGGTGCGGTTGGTCACATCCACGGGTGTCGGCGCTGGTGGCGCTAGCATGGCGCCGGTGCGGAGTGGGTGGTGTGGAGTGCCGGCGGGTGTGCTGGCGGCGGTGGCGATCCTGGTTGCGGGATGCGCGGAGGAACAAGAGGTGGCGACGGCGCCACCGGCGCCCGTCCCCGCGGAGCTGAGCCGCTTCTACGAACAGGTCCCGCAATGGGAATCCTGCGCCGGGTACGTCGCGCCGGGGGAGAGCCTGCCGCCGGCCGCGCAGTGCGCGCGCATCGAGGTACCGATCGACTACGCCGATCCCGACGGACCGACCGCGCAACTGGCGCTGTCGCGGCTGCGCGCGACCGGCTCGAAGATCGGATCGCTGCTGCTCAACCCGGGCGGACCGGGGATGTCGGGTCTGTCCACCGCCACGATCGGCGGCGGCACGCCGGTGGCCGAACGATTCGACCGGGTGGGTTTCGATCCGCGCGGGGTCGGCGCGTCCACCCCCGCGGTGACCTGCCTGACCCCGCAGGAGGCCGACGCCGAACGCGCCGAAACACCCGAGCCGAACACGCCCGAGGGGATCGCCGCCGACGAGGCCGAGAACCGCGAATACGCCGATCGCTGTATGGCGCGTACCGGCGAGGACCTGCTCGCTCATATCGGCACCCGCGAGGTCGTGCAGGATATGGACGTCATCCGGGCGGTACTGGGCGATCCGAAGCTCAACTATCTGGGTTACTCCTACGGCACGCGGCTCGGCACGGCGTATGCGGAGAAGTTCCCGGGCAATGTGCGGGCGATGGTTCTCGACGGCGCCATCGACCCGACGCAGGATCCGGTCGCGGAATCGCTGCGGCAGGCGGCCGGATTCCAGCAGGCCTTCGACGCCTATGCCGCGGACTGCGTGAAATCGGCGGACTGCCCGCTGGGCACCGACCCCGCCCAGGTGATCCCGCGGTTCCGGGAGCTGGTGGACCCCCTGTGGGATACCCCCGCGGCCACCACCGACCCCCGCGGCCTCAGCTACGACGATGCGATCACCGGCGTCCAGCAAACCCTCTACAGCGCCGATTTCTGGCCGGTGCTCACCGTCGCACTCACCGAACTGAGTCACGGTCGCGGCGATACCCTGCTGCAGCTTGCCGATATGTACAACGGCCGCCGCGACGACGGCAGCTACAGCAACCTGACCGATGCCTTCAACGCCATCCGCTGCGTCGACGACCCCCGGGTCACCGATCGGGCCGTCGCCGGGCGCCAGGACACCGAATATCGCGAGGCGGCCCCCTTCCTGGACGACGGCCGAGGTACCGGTGCGGCGCCGCTGGAACTGTGCGCGGGCTGGCCGGTGCCGAACACCAGCCAACCGCACGAGATTTCCGTGGAAGGCCTGCCGCAGACAGTCGTGGTGTCCACCACAGGCGATCCGGCGACGCCCTATCAGGCGGGCGTGGATCTGGCCGGGCAACTCGGCGCGGCCTTGCTCACCCATGAGGGTGATAGCCACACTGTGGTCTTCAACGGCGGCGCGACCTGCGTCGACGATGCGGTGATCAACTATCTGGTGGACCTGGAATCGCCGCCCGAGGGCCTGCGCTGCTGAGCGGGATCCAGCCGCGCCGACGAGCCGACACACAGCGCAGCACGCCATGTAACACGGATTTAACGCCAGATGCTTACGCTCGCGGACATGGATCGCCAGAAGGAATTCGTGCTGCGGACGCTCGAAGAGCGGGACATCCGATTCGTACGTCTCTGGTTCACCGATGTGCTGGGCTATCTGAAGTCCGTCGCCATCGCGCCCGCCGAGCTCGAAGGAGCCTTCGAAGAGGGCATCGGATTCGACGGATCGGCCATCGAAGGGTTCGCCCGGATCTCCGAGGCCGATATGGTGGCCCGGCCCGACCCGTCCACCTTCCAGGTACTGCCGTGGGCGTCCAGTAAAGGGCATCAGCATTCCGCCCGGATGTTCTGCGATATCACCATGCCCGACGGTTCGCCGTCGTGGGCCGATCCGCGCCACGTCCTGCGGCGTCAGCTGAACAAGGCCGGCGATGTCGGGTTCAGCTGCTACGTGCATCCGGAGATCGAATTCTTCCTGTTGAAGAACCAGGCCGACGGACTCCCGCCCGTCCCCGCCGATACCGGCGGGTTCTTCGATCAGGCCGTGCACGATTCCGCCCCGAACTTCCGGCGCCACGCCATCGACGCCCTCGAATCCATGGGTATCTCGGTGGAGTTCAGCCACCACGAAGGTGCGCCCGGCCAGCAGGAGATCGATCTGCGCTACGCCGACGCACTGTCGATGGCCGATAACGTGATGACCTTCCGCTATCTGATCAAGGAAGTCGCCATCGACGAGGGCGTGCGCGCGACGTTCATGCCCAAACCGTTCTCCCAGCACCCCGGGTCGGCCATGCATACGCATATGAGCCTGTTCGAAGGCGAGGCGAACGCGTTCGCCGACCCCGACGATCCGGATAACCTCTCGGGCACCGCGCGGGCGTTCATCGCGGGCATTCTCGAACACGCGCACGAGATCAGCGCCGTCACCAACCAGTGGGTGAACTCCTACAAGCGCCTCATCCACGGCGGCGAAGCGCCGACGGCGGCCTCGTGGGGCCGGTCCAACCGGTCCGCGCTGGTCCGGGTGCCGATGTACACGCCGAACAAGGCCTCGTCACGGCGGGTCGAGATCCGCAGCCCCGATTCGGCCTGCAACCCTTACCTCACTTTCGCCGTCCTGCTGGCGGCCGGCCTGCGCGGGGTCGAGAAGGGCTACGAACTGCCGTCGGAAGCCGAGGACGACGTCTGGTCGCTCACCGCGGCGGAACGGCGTGCCATGGGCTTCAAGGAACTGCCCGGCACGCTGGACGAGGCGCTCAAGGCGATGGAACGGTCGGAACTGGTCGCCGAAACGCTGGGCGAGCACGTCTTCGATTTCTTCCTGCGCAACAAGCGCCGCGAATGGGCGGACTACCGGACCCAGGTGACCCCGTTCGAACTGCAGGAGTACCTCGGGCTGTAACGACGCGGCGGCGGGCGGGGGTCCGGCACACTTCCCGCCGCGAACGGGTTAACTTTGGCTTATGGTCCGCCCCCCGTCCGCCCGGTCCGCCGTCCCCCGCGCCGGCCGGCTCGGATTGCTCGAGCCGACGGCCGCCGAATCGCTGACAACCCTCGGCTGGGACAATGTCGAGAGTATCGCCGTGCTGTGGGCGCTGTCGCGCGCACCGGACGCCGATCTCGCGCTCACCACCCTGATCCGGATCCGCGAATCCCTCGGAAGCGAGTGGGACGGTTTGGATTCCGCGATCCGGGCCGAGCCGACACTGCGGGGCCGGCTGTTCGCGCTCATCGGTTCCTCCACCGCCTTCGGTGATCACCTGGTCGCCGATCCGCGGGCCTGGACGATACTGCGCCGCGAGGAACTGCCCGACCGGGACGAAGTGATCGCCGATCTGCTCGCGGTGGTCGGCGCCGAACCGGAAACCGGGCCCAATGCCGCACCGATGTTGTTCCGCGCCACCGAATCCGGGCCCGAAGTGGTGGCCGCGCTGCGTAAACGCTACCGCGATCAGCTCATGCTGCTGGCCGCCATCGATCTGGCCGCGACCGTGGAGGACGAACCGGTCATCCCGTACGAGGTCGTGGGGCGCCAGCTCACCGCGCTCGCCGACGCGGCGCTCACCACCGCGCTCGCGGTGGCGGTGGCGCGGGTCTGCCGCGACGAACCGTGCCCGGTGCGGCTGGCCGTTATCGCCATGGGCAAAAGCGGGGCCTGCGAACTGAATTACGTCAGCGATGTCGATATCGTGTTCGTCGCCGAACCCGCCGACGCCACCGCCACCCGCCTGGCCGCGGAGATGATGACCGTCGGCAGTTCCGCGTTCTTCGAGGTGGACGCCGCGCTGCGGCCCGAGGGCAAGGCGGGCGCCCTGGTGCGCACGCTGGAATCACATCTGGCCTACTACCAGCGCTGGGCGCGGACCTGGGAGTTCCAGGCACTGCTCAAAGCGCGGCCGATGACCGGCGATCTGGAGCTGGGGCAGCAGTACCGCGCGGCCACCGAAGCAATGGTGTGGACCGCCTCCGAACGCCCGGATTTCGTTCCCGATGTGCAGGCCATGCGGCGCCGCGTCGAGGATCTGGTGCCCGAGGATCTGCGGGAGCGGGAACTGAAACTGGGCAGCGGCAGCCTGCGCGATGTCGAATTCGCGGTGCAGCTCCTGCAGCTCGTACACGGCCGGGTCGACCCGAAACTGCATGTGCAGGGCACCGTGGAAGCGCTGGCCGCGCTGGCCGCGCGAGGCTATGTGGGTCGCGAGGACGCCGCCAACCTCACCGCCTCCTACGAGTTCCTGCGCTTGCTGGAGCATCGGCTGCAACTGCAGCGGCTCAAACGCACCCATACCCTGCCCGCCGCCGACGACGAGGAAGGTATGCGCTGGCTGGCCCGAGCCGCGCATATCCGGCCCGACGGTAAACGTGATGCCGCCGGTGTCCTGCAGGTGGAGTTACGCCGCAACACCAGCCGGATCCGGCGCCTGCACACCAAACTCTTCTACCGTCCGCTGCTGGAATCGGTGGCCAGTATCGAATCTGCCGCACTGCGGCTCAGCCCCGACGCCGCCGTCCGCCAGCTCGCCGCGCTCGGCTATGCCGACCCGGAACATGCTCTGGGCCATCTGCGTGCCCTCACCAGCGGTATCTCCCGGAAGGGCCGGATCCAGGCCCTGCTGCTGCCGACCCTGCTGGCCTGGCTCGGCGATACCCCCGACCCCGATGCCGGCCTGCTCGCCTACCGGCGCGTATCGGAAGGCCTGAACGACCAGGACTGGTATCTGCGGGTGCTGCGCGACGAAGGCGCGGTGGGGCAGCGGCTGATGATGATTCTGGGCTCCTCGGCGTACCTGCCCGATCTGCTCATCAATGCTCCCGAAACCATTCGGATGTTCGCCGACGGGCCCGAGGGCCCACTGCTGCTGCGTACCAAGCCGGCCGATGTGGCGCGCAGTATCCTCACCGCCGCCGACCGCTACGACGACCCCAAACGTGCCGTGGCGACCGCCCGTTCGCTGCGCCGGCACGAACTGGCCCGGGTGGCCTCCGCGGATCTGCTCGGGTTGCTCGATGTGCCGCAGGTCTGCGCCGCGCTGTCCTCGGTATGGGTGGCTGTGCTGGAGGCGTCGCTGCGGGCGGTGATCCGGGCCAGTGTTGCCGAACGTGGTGCCCCCGCGCCCGCGGATTTCGCGGTGATCGGAATGGGCCGGCTCGGCGGGATGGAACTGGGTTACGGATCGGATGCCGATGTGCTGTTCGTCTGCGAACCCCGGCCGGGCGAGGACGAGCACGTCGCGGTGAAATGGGCCAACGGTATCGCCGAACAGGTGCAGAAACTGCTCGGCGCACCCAGTACCGACCCGCCGCTGCAGGTCGACGCCGGCCTACGTCCCGAGGGGCGCAGCGGCCCGCTGGTGCGCACGCTCGCCGCCTACGAGGCCTACTACCGCCAATGGGCGCAGCCCTGGGAAGTGCAGGCGCTGCTGCGGGCCCACCAGGTTTCCGGGGATCAAGACCTCGGGCTGCGATTCCTGCACACCATCGATCCGGTGCGCTACCCGGCCGGCGGTGTCTCGGCCGACGCCGTGCGCGAGATCCGGCGGATCAAGGCCCGGGTGGATTCCGAACGGCTACCCCGCGGCGCCGACCCCGCCACCCACACCAAACTGGGTCGCGGCGGGCTCGCCGATATCGAATGGACGGTGCAACTCCTGCAGTTGCGGTATGCGCACGAGGTCCCGGAACTGCACAACACCTCCACCCTCGAAGCGCTGGACGTCATCGGCAGCCACGAGCTGCTCGGCACCGAGGACACCGACCTGCTCCGGCAGTCCTGGCTCACCGCCACCGCGGCCCGCAATGCCCTGGTGCTGGTGCGCGGGAAACCCAGCGACCAGCTGCCCGCCCCCGGACGCACCTTGTCCGCGGTAGCGCGGGTGGCGGGCTGGCCCAGCGACGACGGCGGGGAATTCATGGACAACTACCTTCGGGTCACCCGCCGGGCGCGCGGGGTGGTGGAACGAGTCTTCGGCGTCTGACCCGCGTGTGGTCTCCTGGCGCCGGTCCGGCTCGACTCATACCCCGAGTGCGCGTACCCGCTTACCGCAGAGCTGCACCATATCGTCGACATCCGAGGTGAGGATGGCAACGGGTTTCACCGCGCGGAGGGCAGTGGCGGCGACTACCGCGTCGATGGCATATTTGTGGCCGTGTAAGCCTGCCGTACGCAGCAGTTCCATGGCGTGGAACGAGATCTCGTCGGTCACCGGCTCGATCCGCAGGCGGGATAGATGCCAGCGCAGTCGGCTACTGTTCGATCGCACGTCGAACGCTTCGATGGGGGTGAGGGCGCTGACGACGACGCGCAGATCGTTGTCTTGCGCCTCACGGACGTAGGCCGTTACTCGTGGGTCGGCGCTTACCCATTTGGACAGTCCCTCGCAATCCAGTACCAGCGTTCCGGCGCTCAGGCGGCTCGGCCGGCGTGTCACGTGCCCTCCTGGCGCAGGTCGGGATCTGCCTTGAGTTCACGAAAAAAGGCGGCGGCCTCATCGCGGAAGTCTGCTGTCGCGGATCCTGCGTGTTCTTCGTTGGCCAGTAGCGCCTCCTCGAGGAGGTCCCGTTCGATCTGACGTTCGACCGCGGCGTCGACGTATGCAGAAAAGCCGCGTGCGCCGACCCGCTCTCGAATCGCTCGAACATTCCCGGCGCGTAGTGACACGCTGATTTTCGAGGCCGGGCCGTCGCCGGGCGAATACTCCGCATGTGCTGCCGTCATGGCTCCACTTTACTACTCAAAGTAGGAATATTCGCGGGCTCCGGAAGTCGGACTGTCGGTCGGATGGTGGCATCGGCGAAGACATGATCGATCGGGCCATTGGGTGGCCGACGCGTTCCTGGAGTGTAAAAGCTCACTCGAGTGCTTCAACAACTCATTCGAGCGGTTAGAGTGGTTTCTGTGACTACCGAATACTTGGACACCTCGCTCCGCGCCGGCCGCCGGGAATGGGCGGCACTGGGTGTGCTGGTGCTGGTCGTCACCCTGCTCGCAGTCGACGCCACCGTGCTCTACCTGGCGGTGCCGGCGTTGACCGCCGATATCTCACCCACGGCCACACAGCTGCTGTGGATCGGCGATATCTATTCGTTCGTGCTGGCAGGCCTGCTGATCACGATGGGCAACCTGGCCGACCGCATCGGCCGGAAACGGCTGTTGCTCCTCGGCTCCGCGGCATTCGGTATCGCCTCGGTGATCTCCGCGTTCGCACCGAATCCCGAAATCCTCATCGCTGCCCGGGTGCTGCTGGGTGTGGCCGGCGCGACGCTGATGCCGTCGACATTGTCGATCGTCCGGGCGATGTTCGCCGATCCGAAACAACGCACCACCGCGATCGCGTTCTGGTCGATGGGCGCGACGGCCGGTGCGGCACTGGGGCCCCTGGTCGGTGGTGTGCTGCTCGAAAACTTCTGGTGGGGCTCGGTATTCCTGATCAACCTGCCCATCATGGCGCTCGTCCTGATCGCGGGACCGATTCTGATCCCCGAATCCCGCGGAAGTGCCACCACTGCGATCGATCTGCTGTCCTCCCTGCTGTCGATCGTGGCGATCGTGCCCCTGGTGTATTCCGTGAAGCATTGGGTCGGCAGTGGATGGGACTGGACGATCCCGGTCTGTGCGCTGGTCGGGGCGGCCGCCGGGTGGGTCTTCCTGCGCCGGCAACAGCAGCTCACCGATCCACTGCTCGATATCTCCCTGTTCCGGCTGCCCGCGTTCTCGGGTGCGGTGGCCGCCAACGGTTTGGCGATCTTCGCGTTCGTGGGCCTGCTGTTCTTCTTTTCCCAGTATCTGCAACTCGTGCGTCAGTACGGACCGTTACAGGCGGGGCTGGCCGAACTACCGACGACTCTGGCGTCGATGGCGGTCATCGCTTTCGTCGCCGTGCTGTCGGCGCGGCTGGGTGCCGGACGGGCGATCGGGCTGGGTCTCGGGGTCGCGGCGATCGGCCTGGCCGGGATCGGCCTGACCACCTCCCAGAGCACCTACTGGGGACTCGGTATCGCACTGGTCGTCGTCGGACTGGGGGTCGGTGTGGCGATGACGCTGTCGACGGACGCGGTGGTCTCGGCAGTACCGAAAGAACGCGCCGGCGCCGCATCAGCCATCGCCGAAACCGCCTACGAACTCGGAGTGGCCCTGGGTATCGCGGTCCTCGGCTCGGTCCATCTGGCGATGTACCGCTCGCACCTCGACCTGCCCGCCGGGACCGCCGGTGCCGACGCGGCGGCGGCCGAGCAGTCCCTCGCCGTAACCGTCGACACCGTCACCGATACGGTGGTCGTCGAGCACGCCCGCTCCGCGTTCGCCGACGCCGTGCAGACCACCTCGTTGCTTGCCGCGGGGCTTCTCGTCGTCTCGGCGGTAGTGGCCTGGCGGGTGATCCCCTCGCCACGGATATCGAGGTGAATGTTTATGCCCCGCACCGAACCGACTGCCACGCGAGACAAAGAACGCACTCGCCGGGCGATCCTCGACGCGGCCGAGCAGATGTTCGCCGAGCAGGGGTCCAAGGCCAGTCTCGCCGCAATCGCGAAGGCGGCGAACGTGACCCAAAGCGGTCTCCGGCATCATTTTCCGAGCCGCGCGGAGCTGCTGTCCGGGGTGGTCGAACACACCATCGAGCGCTGCTGGGCCGAGATCCACGCCGGTATCGACCTGTTCGAGAACAGGCCGGGCAAGTTCACCCGAGGCTATATCCGCGCGATGACCGGCGGCGGTGACCTCTACGGGGCCATTCTCGACCCGATCGCATTGAGCGCTGCGCTCGGCAACCTGTCCGAGGTCGAATCGCTGTACACCCGGGACGCCGAAAAGCTCGATGCCGCCTTCGACGCCGACGGTCTGCCCCGGGCACGTGTTCTGATCATCCGTTACGCCGCGGACGGACTCGCGGTCGCACGGTCCAGCCCCTACTTGACCGGCGCGGACCTTGCCGCGGCACGCGCGGAGCTACTGGCAATGACGGAGGAGCCCTGACCTCTGCCCGAGCGGACAACACGTAGCGGTGCAGTCCGGCCGCCGCGGCATGCACGAACCCGGTACCGTCTCGTCCGGCGTGCGTACGACCTGGCGGACGGGTGTGCGGCTCACACTCCTCCGTCGCCCGGTTCGCCGGACTCGGGCAGCCGGTCGGTCAACCAGGTGACGACATCGGCGAGGACCTGATCGCGTTCGGGTTCGTTGAAGATCTCGTGGTACAGGCCGTCGTAGCGGCGGACCGTGAGATCCGTAGTGCCCGCATGCTGTTCGATCCGGTCGGTACTCGCCGGTGCCGCGATGGCGTCGGCGGTTCCGTGCATCGCGAGGGTCGGTACGCGCAACTGCGGCAACCGTTCGAGGACCTGCCCGGCGGAGGTCAGGATCTCGGTGGCCGTGCGGGCGGGCAGCTTGCCGCGAAAGACGAGCGGATCGTTGTCGTAGGCGGTGACCACCTCCGGGTCGCGGCTGATCTGCGACGAATCCAGTGCCAGCACGCCCAGATTCGGGGCGAGGCGGGTGAGTACCGGCGCCAGCAGACGCTGCACCGGGTTCCCGGCGTCGATGAGCAGCGGCGGCGCCGAGACCACCACACCCGCGACGTCCAGCGGCGCCCGGGTGGCCAGGTACAGGGTGATCAACGCACCCATCGAATGCCCGATCACGAACGCGGGCACCCCGGGATTCTCGGCGCGGGCAAGCTCGAGCAGGGCCGCCACCTTGTCCGCGGCATCGTCGATCGAACCGAGATTGGCCGGCGCGCCGATCCGTGCGGATTCGCCGTGGCCCACATGGTCGAGGGCATGGACCGCGAACCCGGCCGCGGCCAGCGTCCGGCCGACATGGTCGTATCGCCCCGAATGTTCGGCCACCCCGTGGACGAGCACGATCACCCCGCGCACCGGTGCCTCCGGTAGCCAGGACCGGCGGGCGAGCCGGTGACCCGCATGCTCGAAGTTCCCGCGCTCGGTGCGGATGTTCTGGTCGCCGGCCACTGGTCCTCCCTCACCGCCGGTCCAGACGGTCCGCGGAAGCCGAGGTACCGACGAAGTTTCCGCGGCCCTCTCGGTTCCCGGCCCTCCGCTCGTCAGCGCCCCTGCCCCGGTGCGGCGTGCGCGATGAACAGGCGTCGGTTGAATTCGATCAGCCGAGCTTAGTTCACCCGGGACAGGAGCTCGCGGTTTCCGCGGATCCGTGCCGGCAGGCGCTCGTCGCGACCTGCCGGTTCACCGGCCGGACTAGATGATGTCGCGGCCTTCTGCTTTGGCGTCACGCCACTCCCGGACGAAGGCGCGCACGATGACGAACAGCACGCCCGCGACGATCAGCGGCCAGATCAGCACATAAAGGGTGAGCAGGGCGGTCATACGGTTTCCTTTCCGGCCGGGTCCAGAGTTTCCGGCTGCGTTGTTTCCACCGGCGGAGCATCGAAATCGCCTGTGCGCTGCTTGATGAGCGCGAAATCGAACTCACGTTTTGCCAGCAAGGTCAGCGCAACGCAGGTCACCGTGCTCACGGAATAGGCCACCAGCGACCCGGACAGCACGGGGTAGGTGTGCAGGAACCCGATGGTGAACGGCGCGGCCGCGAGAGTCGTGACCGTGCCCGCGACAAGGGCCACCCGGGTGCCGAAGAACCCGAACGCCATCAGCCCGAGCACCACGCCGATACCGATCGTCGACCACACATCGGAGACGATGCCGAGACCACCCGACAGGTCCACCCAGGAAAAACGGACGGGGATGAACGCGGCCAGGCCCAGAACCACCGCCGCGCTGAACGCGAGATTGGTGACCCGATTCCAGTAGAAACTCGCGATCACCGGGAAGACCAGTGCTCCCCACATCGCCCCCACGAAAACGAGCAGATCGAGGATGTTCAGCTGTGAACCGGCGAAGTAGAGCGCCGCCGCGATCGCGACGATCATGGTGATCCGGCCGATGAGGATCATCGTGCGCGGATCGGCATGTTTCTTGCCCGCCACATTGTGGCCGTAGATATCGGCCATCGTGATGGACGCGAGCGCGGTGAGGTCGGCATCGGCGGTCGAGGACAGCGAACCGATGATCATCACGAAGAACAGGCACAGCAGCAGCGGGCTCAGATACGTCGCCGCCATCTGCGGGATGAGGTTGTTGACATCGCCGTCCATCGGTTCGATACCCGCGTACAGGGCGATGACACCGAGCATGCCGATCCCGATGATCGTGGCCCCGTACCCGACGGTCGCGGTGACGAACGTCTTCTTGATCAAATCCTCGCGCACCGCGAACAGCCGCTGCGCGATCGTCTGGTTACCGATGGCGTAGGCCAGCACCGCCGCGATATAAGGGGCGCCCTGGTTGAAGAACGCATCGGAGGAGAAGAAATCGCCCTGCTGCGGGGTCAGGTTGGCTGCTCCGGTCTCGAACAGGGCGGGGCCGCCCGCGGCGAAGAAGACCACCGGAATGATGATCACGACCGCGCCGAGCATGGCGAGCACCTGGACGAAGTCGGTCAGCACCGAAGCGCGGAACCCCGACCAGAGCGTGTACAGCAGGATCCCGGCCGCGATCGCCACGATGCCCTGGCTGAAGGTGAACGGGGTGAGCATGCCGATGAGCGCACCGCCCGCGATCAGGTTCGAGGTCAGGCTGATCAAGCTGCCGATCACATTCGATCCGGCGAGCATGAGCTGACTGGATCGGCCGTGCCGGGCGTACATGACCTCCGCGATGGTGTGTGCCCGCGGCGCGACCTGCCGGATCCGGCGCCCGAACGGGTAGATCAGCAGGATCATCAGCGCGCCCCACAACCCGTAGTGGATGGGACCGGAGATGCCGTAGGTGTAGCCCGAGGTGGCCGATGCGTACATCGATGACGCCCAGATCCACGTGGCCGTCATCGAGGCGGCGGAAATCCCGAAACCGATCCGGCCGCCACCGGTCATATACCCGTCGGCGTTCTCCTTCTTCCGGCTGATCCGGAGGGATATGTACAGGCTGCCACCGAAGAACAGCAGGATGAGCAGGACCACGACGGGCCCCGATAGGCGTTGTAGCTCGCCCACAGCGTTCTCACTTTCTCGTCATGGACTCGGCCCACCGTGAAGCGGGACGAGCGGACAGTCGGATCCGAACGCCGCGTCAATCGGGCGGAACGACGCGGCCGGCCCGGCCGGTCATGCGCTGTGCGAAATCCACAGCTCTCCTTCCTGCGGCGTGCTGACCGCACGATGCGCGCCGCGCGGCGGCGCGCAACGTCGGCCGGGGGAATAAATAGGATTTCGGACGCAGAGCAGCCCCCAGTCCCGTGGCCGGGCCAGCTTGCTGGTGTTCCTGTTCGTCCTGTTCTTGAAGGTTCCGCTGCGAAAGCCGCGTGATCGGGCGGCACCGGCCGAGTCTCCGGCGGGCGGGGGCGGACCGGCAATCGCACCGGCGAATCGGTTCCATTAA
>NZ_JARWNW010000090.1 GCF_029868325.1 Nocardia carnea | reverse complement strand
GGGGGTGGGGGACCGCGATGCCACGGTGCTCGCCGCGGCGTTCGCCTCCTGCCGGGGCTTCACCGAAATCGTGGCCTACAGCCATGAGGACGGACTCAGCACGCGCGCACCGGGCGCGGTCGCGGTCTACGACACCGATCGCGGCCGGCTCGCCGCCGCGCCCACGGTCTCGCCGGATCGACAGATCTGGTCGACGGTCACAACGGGTAGCGACCATCGGGTGACGCAGGCAATTGCCACGTTGCTCGAGGGCCTGCCCGGGGGGAGGTGGCTGACACCGTAATTCCCCAGGTGACAACCCACCGGCGCGAGATCCTGCGATCTCGGCGGAAATTCAACCTCAGGAAAGGAACACCGTAATGTCAACTCAGGGTGTTGATCTCGACCTCGAGCTGGTCAAGAAGGCGACCGGCGAAATGTATCAGGCGATCGAGAATCTGCGGCTGTCGGTGAAAGCCGTCGATTCGGCCAGCGATGCGGCCCGTGCGGGCTGGAAGGGTGATGCGAACGCCTCGTTCGTCACCACCTCGCAGGCGTGGAGCGACGAGTCCGACCGCCTGAATCAGAAGCTCGACGAGCTGACCCAGGCCACCGAGGATGCCACCCAGACGATCCTGGGCATGGATGAGGATGCCTTCATCCCCGGCGGCGGCTACACCAGCCTGTAGACCTGCCTCGCGGCATTCACCTATCTGCTCGACTGAGAAGGAATTGGGAACATGAGCGATATTTTGTACGACCGCCCCACTATGGAGGCGCTGTTCGACTCGCTGAAGACCGAGGGCAGCAAGATCCAGGGCGAAATCGAGGCCCTGGGGACCGCCAAGGACAACTTCCTGCAGGCCATGGCCAGCCAGGGCGCCCAGGAGGGTTTCACCGCCGCGCACGCGTCGGTGAACACCGAACTCGAGGACACCCTGCACAAGCTGGACCAGCTCGCCATCGCGGTCGAGAACGCGCTGCAGCGCGCGCTGGAGACCGATAAGAAGATCGGGGACGGGTTCGCCGCCTTCGGCTGACCGGAACCACCGTTTCGGCGTACGGACGGCACCGGGCCGGGGGGGGGGGGGGGGGGGCCACCCGCCGCCGGCGGGGAGGGGGGGGGGGGGGGGGCCCGGGGGGGGGTGGGCGGGGTCGCCGGCGACGGTGGTGGTGGGGGCGTGGGCCCGCGGGCGGCCGCCGCCCCGCTCGACGGTTTCGGCGTAGATACCGGACCGATGCCCGGCGACCAGCTGCGCGAGGGCGGTGTGGTCGATCACCACCCCCTTGGGGG
>NZ_JARWNW010000089.1 GCF_029868325.1 Nocardia carnea | reverse complement strand
GGGGTTGGGGGGGGGTTGTGGGGGTTTATTTCCAACGCCCCCCCAATGCCCCGCCACCTTGAACTAAAAACCCCAGCGGAGCTGGGGTTTTCTGTGTCGCCCCTCCTCGCTCTGCTTCCCAACTCTCTATGGCTTCGCTGTTCATAGAGAGTTGGGAAGCAGAGCGAGGAGGAACAACACAGAAAAATAGAGAGGAAGAGAAGAGTCCAAGGTGGGGGCGGGGACCAAAAGGGCGGGAGGGGACCACAAAGCGGGGGAGACCACAAAAAGAGGGGCCAGCTTGGCAGGGTGCTGATGTTTCGGAGCGCCGATTGGTCGTGGATGAAGGGATCGACCACAAGTAGGGAGAGCGGGGAGCGCGGGGCCGGCCGCTGAGTCGCCGACCGGACCGTCCCCGGTGGCAAAAACCCGCGCGACCCTGGTTTTTGGCGACCTCACGAACTACGAAGGCGGAGCCGCCACTCGACTCGTCGATCCGTACATCGAGGAGCAGGGTCTGCAGTTCGCACTGACCGAACACTCGAAGAGGCACCACGCTGAGAAGGCGACTGTGAGCTGCAGAGGGGTAAGGCGTACTTCGACCCCGAGTTGGAGTCCTGGAAGGAGAGCGGGCCGGAGGCTCCTGCAGACGAGCAGATCGGCCGGCGCGCCAGCCTGCTGGCTGCTGAGGCACTCGACCGAGTGTGGAGCCTGTAAAACGAGTCTTCGATCATGGGTGGGGAGCTAGGAGCGGCGTGCGTTGACAGTAAGAAAGTGATCGACTGGCCTGGTCACGTCAAAGAGCCTGTTCGTCCATCGATCACGGATTTCGGGTGGCCGGTTCGAGTCGACCGGACCCACCGACAGCAATGTATTTTGTGTGTTTGCTCATCTCTGAGAAGCGTCATTGCTGGTCAGTACACTGCTTGGAGTGTTTGATCTCATAATCCATTGGTCGCGGGTTCGAGCCCCGCCCGCCCCACAAACGCCTTCTCACCTGCGAATATGAGAAGCCGTCGAGTAGTTTCAATCTAGGACAGCGCTTCGTCAGCAATATATTCTGCCGATAATCGTCAGTAACACCATGACGCCCACTGCTCGACACGGCCCGTTCAGTACTCCGCTGCTACTGCCCGGAACGTCGGTAGTCCCACCTCGCAAAGATCTCCCGGCCGCATGCTTCAACGGATTCCATGAAGGATGCCTCGGCCGAAGCGGTCGGATCGGTCGGTGCATGGGTGAACGCTCCGAGAGGGAACGCCGCGTCGATTGTGCTCAGAACTCTTGCGGCGTGGTGAGATGGCAGTTCATCGGCGACGGGAGAAAATCATGGGCTCGTCAAAGGATGTGGTCTCGGTACGTCCGATGGTTCGAGCGGACCTCGACGGCGTCGACGATATCTGCCGGATCGCCTTCGGTACCGCCCTCGGTGTCCCCGACCCGAGCACGACCTTCGGTTCTGCCGAACTGGTCCGTACTCGCTGGGCGGCAAACCCGGACGCCGCTTTCGCCGCCGATATGGGCGGCCGGCTCGCGGGATCGAACTTCGCCGCCCACTGGGGCAGCGTCGGGTATTTCGGACCGCTGACCGTGCGCCCGGATCTGTGGGACCAGGGCATCGGCCGGCGCCTGATGGATCCGATCATGGAGTGCTTCGAGACGTGGAATGTCCGCCATGCAGGCCTGTTCACGTTTCCTGACAGTCCGAAGCATCTGGAGTTGTATCGCCGGTACGGTTTCTGGCCCCGATTCCTCACGGCCGTGATGGGCAAACCCGTGGCCGATCCGCGCGGCACACCGCCGCAGACGTACGCAACGGCTGACGCCGCGCAACGCCCCGAGTACCTGGCGTCGTGCCGGTCGCTGACCGGCAGCGTGTACGAGGGACTGGACCTCGAAGTCGAGATTCGGTCCGTGCACACGCAGGGTATCGGCGACACCGTTCTGCTCGAGGGGGCCGCCGGGCTCGACGGCCTTGCCGTCTGCCACCTCGGCCCGGGTTCCGAGGCGGGCGACGGCGCCTGCTACATCAAGTTCGGGGCCGTGCGCCCGGGCCGCGACGCCGCGAACCGCTTCGACCGCCTTCTCGACGCCTGCGAGCAACTCGCTGCCACCCGTGGATTCGAGCGCGTCGACGCCGGGATGAACCTGGCCCGCGCCGACGCCTACGGGCACATGATCGACCGCGGATACCGCACCGGGTTGCAGGGCGTGGCCATGCATCGTCCCAACGAATCCGGCTACAACCGTCCCGGCGCGTACGTGATCGACGACTGGCGCTGAGCGTTGTCCCCGCGTGAGGCCGGCCGACACGGTCCGGCCCCACGCGGGTTCGGGTCAGCGCTTCATCAGGGCGAAGACTCCCCAGCCGAGATACTCACGCAGATAGCGTGTGTAGCTCGCCGGTTCGGTGTCGAGAGCCTCCCGCACCTCGGGGGCCAGTTCGTCACCCGGATTCCGGTCGAGCCAGCGGCGCATGTTGAGCCACTGGGCCGCGGTGTACCGGTCCCAGTTGTCCTGGTCGGCCAGCATCATCTCGACGATGTCGTAGCCGAGACCCTGGAATTGCCCGATCAAGTCGGGGAGTTCCAGGTAGTCGGCGATGGCGGTGGCGCGGCAGGCCTTGGCGGTCTCCTCGTCCGGAGGGGTTCGCCGCCAGTACGGTTCGCCGATCAGCATCAGGCCGCCGGGACGGAGGCTGCGCTCGAGCAGTTCGGCGGTTCCGGCGACACCGTTGCCGATCCAGGTGGCGCCGACACAGGCGGCCAGATCGACCGGTTGGTCCGCGATATGGCCGGCGGCGTCACCGTGGAAGAACTCGACTCGGTCGGCGACGCCGAGTTCGGCGGCGCGGGCCTGGGCCTGCGCGGTGAAGACCGTGCTGATGTCCACCCCGGTGCCGGTTATGCCGTGGTCCCGTGCCCAGGTGCACAGCATTTCGCCCGAGCCGCTGGCCAGGTCGAGTGCCCGTGTCCCGGGAGCGAGGCGCAGTGATTCGCCCAGGGCGGCGAGCTTGGTCGCGGTGAACGGGTTGTGGATGCGGTGGTTGCTCTCGCGGATGGTGAAGATGCGGGGAAGGTCCATGACCTGATTCCTTTCCGTCATGACTCGTCAGACGCCGAACGCCGCCGGGTAGGCGATGGTCCCGCCGGGAATGGGGCGGGTGCTGTCCAGGGCCAGCGCCATCATGGCGTCGTCCGGGACGTCGAAAGGTGCGTGGATTCCGAAGCGGGAAGCCGGCGTGAAACCGAAACGTGGGTAGTACTCGGGGTGTCCGAGGACGACGACCAGGTTCTCGCCCATCGCTGCGGCCGAGTCGAGGGCTGCGCAGATCGCCGCGGAACCCGCGCCCGTTCGCTGGTATTCGGGCCGAACCGCGCAGGGCCCCAGCGCCAAGGCGGGTTCCTCGCCGACGAGGCAACGCGTGAGCAGCGCATGCCCGACCACCTCGCCGCTGCCGGTGGTGGTGATCACGGACAGCCCGTCGATCCACGCCTCGGGATCGGTGCGCAGGGCGTCGACGATATCGGCTTCCTCGGCGGTGGGGAAGGCGGCGAGTTCGACTGCGCGGATGGCCGGGATATCTCCGGCGGTTTCGGGACGAGTGGTCCAGGTGGTCATGGTTGTTCCGTTCTCGGTGGTGTGGTCGTCAGGGCGCAGGATGTAGGCGGCGTAGCGGTAGTCGCGGCCGTGCCGGTTGCGCATGGCGATTTCTGCTTGTAGTGCGGTGAGTGCTTCGCGCTTCCCCGGGCGGTCCGCATCCATCAGACGCATTCGTTCGGTGAGCGGGGTGTAGTACTCCTGCCACCAGTCGCTCTCCGGTAGCGGCCAGTGTGCGTCTACCCGGTAGCCGGCCGATTGTGCCGCTTCGGTGTTGCCGGCATGTGTTCGTAACCGGTATGCCGCGTCCCAATAGGCCCGGACCTCGGCGCCAGGGTCGGTACCGGTCCATTCGATTTCGGTGATCGCCAGGACACCTCCGGGTGCCAGCAGCCGCCGCCAGGCCCGGAGCGCCGTGTCGAAGCCGACGGTGTAGACCGAGCCTTCGGCCCAGATCACGTCGAAGCTGTGATCGGGGAAGGGCAGCCGGTCCATCGAGTGGTTCACCACCGAGATCTGCCCGCCGAGTCCTCGGCGTGCCGCTTCGGCGGTCAGTTCATCGAGATAGGGCTGGTGGAGATCGACCGCGGTCACGATCGCGCCGGCCTCGGCGGCCAGCAGCAGGGCGGCGGCTCCTGGACCGCAGCCGGCGTCCAGGATTCGCGGGCGTGCGGGAAGTGGCCCGGCGGCCGCGAGCAGGCGCCGTGTCGTAGTGTCCGAGCCCGGCCCTTGCCTGGGCAGACCGTCGTGCAGTGCGAAGAGAGCGTCGATCACCGTGTCGGTGCCGGAGCTGGACGCGTTGGTTCCGGATGGGGAAGAAGACAACGTAGAAACCCTTGAACAGGGATCCCGGAATATGCCGGCCACCGCGCACGGGCAGACGCCGACGGTGCGGAGGGCCGGAGCGGTCCGGGATCCGGGAGATGATGTGATCCGTGCGAGCAGGCCGAGCGGCTTCGGGATCCAGGACTGTGGGCGGTTTCGGCCACGTCAGGGCCGCATACCGCCTCGGTCAGGGGATGCCGGGGAGTACGCAGGCAGCGGGCGTCGTCTCGTAGACAGCCGTGAGGTCACGGCGATGGAGACGACTACGCGATGCAGGCGGGCGCGCTCGGCGCGGGCCGGGTCACAAAACACCTCTTCCAAGGGCATACAGCCCGAAACGGACAATCAGTCGCCCGGAACTCAATCACAAGCGCGGAGCCGGGTCCACTCATTTATTGCCGCCGGTCTCCGAGCGGTGTGACGCAAGGACGGTGCAACGACGGTGCAAGCGCACGGTGTGACCATCGGTGACATGAGTTCGCAGAGCCTTGGCAGGGCCGAGGGGAAGACGTTTCTGATCACCGGCGCCAGTGCGGGCATCGGGTATTTCGCCGCCGAGCAGCTCGCGATGCGCGGCGCCACCGTTGTGCTGGGGTGTCGTGACATCGCCAAGGCAGGCGTCGCGATTCAAACGATCCGGTCGCGAGTTCCGGATGCCCGGCTGCGATCGGTGCAGCTGGACCTTGCCGATCTGTCCTCGCTGTCCGTGACGGTGGATGCACTCGGAGTCGACCGGTTGGATGCCGTGGTACTCAATGCCGGGATTCTGCTGTCCGGTGCGGAACGGCAGGTGAGCCCGCAGGGGTACGAACTGATGTTCGCCACGAACTACCTCGGCCATTTCGCGCTGGTCGCCCATCTGGCGCCGGCACTGGCGGCCACCGCGAACAGCCGCGTGATCACTGTGGGTAGTTACGCGGCGCGGACGGAGCGACTGGATCTCACCGATCTGCAGTCCGAGCGCGACTATCGCTCCAAGCGCACATACGCGCGTTCGAAGCTGGCCCAGATGTCGTTCGGATTCGAACTCGATCGTCGCCTGCGCGCCCGCGGCGCCGATACCGTCAGTGTGGTCGTCCACCCCGGCGGTGCCCTGGACTCACTGACCCCGTCACGCCCACCCCTGTTCGTCCGCACCACCGCCCAACGCCTGCGTGGCCTGCCGGCGGGTTTGGTTCTGCACGGCAAAGATGCGGGCGCCGAAGCGATTACGCGTGCCGTCCTGGATACGCAGATTACCGGCGGAGAACTGTGGGGTCCAAGGGTGTTCGGTCTACGTGGAAAACCGCATCGGGAGACGCCGCATCCGCATATGACCGATCGCCGCGGAGCCACCGAACTATGGTCCGCTACACAGGATTTCACCGGCCACGACCCGCTCGGTCGTCACGGGTACTGACTCCGGTGAGGCGCCGCCGGTGACCGCGGCAACAGCCGAAGCGACACCATCCAGTGATCCACAGGAACGATGTGGTCCGGCGCAGCACCGTGCCGCAGCGGATCTGCCCTGTCTACGCCGCGCTGTTCCCGACGAGCATGGCCGCATTACCCGCCCCCCCCTGTGGGCAAGCCTGATCAACAGCACGCCCCGGCGAATGCTGTCCTCCAGCGAGCCGCGTGCTGGGTGAGCCTTATGGTCAGCAGCTCTCCTGGAACGGGAAGCACGATGGTGGCGGGGTGGCCGGTTTCGCGGGCGCAACCGCCGAGGGAACCGCCGACGACGGAATCGCCGGGCCGTCAGTGTGCTCGGCCGGAGTATCCATATGGGTGAGTGTCAGGACAGTCAGCAGGAAAATCGCGCCACCCAGGAGTGCTCCAAGGGCCCATAGGGTCGGCATGATCGATGCACTGCGGGATCCGGGATAGCGCAGGGAATGGCCGCTGCGCCGGCGCGGCGGTGGCCGGTCGGTGAAGCGGATGGACGATCTCACGTAGCTTCCGCCCGGGCGCCCCCTGCGAGAGTGCCCCCGCACAGTCTCGAACCCCATGCCCGAAGTATGACTCGAGGACCCGACGAGCGGAGCGAAACGCTGTCGTGCGGCCGTTCCGGCCATTCACTGCCAGCGGAAATCAACGTAACGGCGGCGCCGGCACCGGTTCGCCGGGGATGCGAGGATGATCGCGACCGAACTGGACGGCACCCGATGGCGGCGCAGTTCGCCGGGGTGAGGGAGAGCAAGTGAACACCAGTGACCGGGGCAGCGGAGATCGCCCGGATCAACGCAGAGTTGGCCGAAACCGGGGCTCCATCCGATCCAAGCAGACGTCCGGAGTTGACCTACCGCTCCCTGGGAGCTGAGGCATGGATATGAGCGTAAAGCACGTATTTATCGTTTTCCTCCTGTGCCTTTCGATGCTTACGAGTGGCTGCTCGTTGGTCCGCGAAGCACTAGGAACGAATCCGAGACCCGAACCGCCTTGTAACGGCCCTGCCTTCGATCTGTGGAATACGCGGGAAGTGCTGGGGCCGCATGAACCTTTCAATATCGAGGCGCAACGAGCGGCAACCGGGACGGAGCCGACCACGTTGGACGCTATCGCGGCAGTCGCGGGTTGGCGTGGGAACTGGGACCGAATGATTGAGGTTTCCGAACACGCCACCACCGAAAAGCTTGTGTCCTGGGCAGGCCCGGCCTCTGTATGTTGGGAGGGACTCACCAATGATGTCGCGTGGACTGAGGGAACCTCAGAGGGAGCGTATCTCTTTATGGATGGCGGAAACCCCGTACAGACGGTGCACTACACCGGTCTTGACAAGCTCTTCTTCATCGGAAAAATACCTCCAGTAGTACTCCGCCACGACGTACTCACCCCGAACGGCCAGTATCTGCTCCCACCCGAGTAGGGCATGAACCGGGTCGCAAACCCGCTCATGAACTATTGGAAGCTTTCGCGGTCCGGCCGCCCGGTCGGTTGATCGTGCGGCCGGCCGCGGCGTCCGTCAGTGCCGGAGCATTCCGGTGGCGAGGGCCGAAACAAATCCGTCCCATTCGGCCGGGCCGAAGGTCAGCGCCGGTCCGGCTGCGTTCTTCGAATCGCGCACGCCGACCGTCCCACGCCGAGGAACGCGACCTCTACGCAGTTGTGCTGTCCGGAGCTGCGGCTGCTTTTGAACAAGTTTGCGGTGGATAGGTTGGTCATCGGTTCCACTCCTTCAAGGCAGCGTGCACCAGATTTCTGGACTCGGTCTCCGAATGCGCGACTCGGCGCAGCCTTTCCACGACCTCGGAATGCATGGCCGGTAGTGCTTCCGGTTCCAGCGCGTCCCGGCCGAGGCGCTGCCGGGGGGCGGACGGTTCATCCGCGCACCGCGTCGAGGGCGGCGCGCGGCGGGGTCAGATTTTGATGATGGTGGCGTGGTCGCCGCAGAGTGCGGTCAGGTCGTCGGGGTCGGATGTGAGTACGGTGACGGGGCTGTTGGCGGCGACCGCGGTAGCGGCGAGCATGGCGTCGATGGCGTATTTGTGGCCGTGCAATTTCGTGGCGGCGAGCAGGGCCGCGGCGTGGCGCGCGAGGGGTTCGGTGACCGGTTCGACCACGAGCCGGGACAGTGTCCATTCCAAGGCCGGGTATTTGATCCGCGGATGAATCACCTCTACCAGCGTGGCGGCCGAGGTGATGACGCGCATATCGTCGGCCCGGGCCAGGGTGAGCCACCCGGTGACCGTGCGGTCCCGTAGCACGGCCTTGGTGAGCCCCTCGCTGTCGAGGACCAGGGTGCCACCGGGAGCGGCATATCCGCTCACGCAGCGTTTCCTCGTCCACGGCGAGCGTTCTGGAGTTGGTCGCGCAGTGCCTGGATCTCTTCGTCGCCGATCGGGCCGTGCTCTGCTTCGGCCACCATGATGAGTTCGTCGAGGTTATCTCGTTCGATCTGACGGGCTACGGCGGCGGCAACGTAGGCGGACAGCCCAGAGGGGCCGCCGCGCTCTCGGGCTGCTTCGGCGAGATCACGGGGCATTGTTATCGAATACTTCGCGGTACGCTCGGCCACGCTACCTATCCTACCGTTGATGCTCCTGCTGTCGGTGCGGTGTTCCGCTGAGCCCGGCATGCGGAAGGCCGTGGCCACCGACCTGGTGTGCGGCACCTAACCTTTCACGTCGATCCGGGACTGCAGGCCGTCCAGCACCCGCTCCAGTCCGTAGGTGAAGGTGTTCTCGCGGACTTGTTCCGGGTCTTTGTCCCGGTGCGCCGCGGCTCCCCGGTGAAGCCGGGGCCGGTCGTGGGTGGCGTCGTCGACGGCGGGCAGCAGGCCGGCGACCCATTCTCGTTCGGTCATACCGCTGCGCGCGATCATCGCGAGGTAGGCGGCCTCCGATATCGCTGTACCGATGACGTAGGAGATGAGGGCGCTCAGCGCCTGTTCGGATTCCTCCGCGGGGAATCCCGCAGTTTCGAACTGTGCCAGCATCCGTTCGGTCATGCGCATGACATTCGGCCCCAGGTGAACGAGCCCGACCTGGCCCAGTACCGGGCCGACCCAAGGGTGCCGCAGCGCCATTGCGCGCAAGCTGCGGGCGCCCGCGGCCACCGAGGTCCGCCAGCCGGCGGGGTCGGCGGGCTCCGGCAACTGCAGTTCGCCGTAGACCTCGTCCACGACCAGTTCGATCAACTCGTCCTTGTTTGCCACGTGCCGGTACAGCGAAGTGGCGCCTGCGCCGAGCCGGGTGCCGAGCTTGCGCATGCTCAAGGCTTCGATCCCGTCGGCGTCCAGCAGTAGTACGGCTTCGGCGACGATCTGTTCCCGGCTCAGTGCGGGCTGTTTACGTTCCCGGGCCGGGCGGGTCCACACCGAGGTGATGGGCTTCTGCGCGGCAGCCATGGCGCCTCTTTCGTCGAGTTGAGCGTCCTCCGTCGAAGAGTAGCGCACAACGTTCCCCGTTGCGCACAGTGTGCGCGTCTGCGTACAGTGTGCGCATCATGCTCGTCGGCATTCGCCGGGCGCCCACCGAAGGAGACGTCATGACGGAAATCGCCCGATGGCAAGCCCGGTTCGACGAACTGCGCGCGGCCCATCGTGTTCCGGGTGCCTCCCTGGCTGTTCTGGTCGATGGACAGATCCACGAGCTGGCCAGCGGAGTCCTGCATCGGGGAACCGGGGTGCCGGTGAGCACCGATGCGGTGTTCCAGGTCGGCTCGATCACGAAGATCCACACCGCCACGCTGGTGATGCAGCTCGCCGAATCCGGCCGGCTGGATCTGGATGCACCGGTGGTGGAGATCCTGCCGGAATTCGCCACTGCCGATCCGGCGGCCACCGAGCGCATCACGACCCGGCAGTTGCTCAGCCACACGGGCGGATTGACGTGCGACTTCACCCACGACACCGGACGCGGTGACGACTGTCTGGCCAAGTATGTGGAAGCTGCCGCGGGGGTGGCGCTGGACTGCCCACCCGGTGCAGCCCTCTCCTACAGCAGCATCGGATACAACGTGCTGGGCCGCATCGTCGAAGTGCTCACCGGGCTGACCTGGGACGAAGCACTGCAACAGCGGTTGTGCGGGCCGCTGGGCCTCACCGGCACGGTAACTCTGCCCGAGGATGTGTTGCGTTTCCCCGCCGCAATGGGGCACTTGGGCGAGCCGGGTCAGGACCCGCAGCCCGCCCCCGCGTGGAACATGCTGCCCCGTTCGGCCGGCCCCTACGGTGGGGTGCTGTGTGCCACCGCAGCCGATCTCGCGCGGCTTGCCCGGATGCATCTCGACGGCGGGATGGCGCCGGACGGCACCCGGGTGCTGTCCACCGAGAGCGTCGCGGCGATGCAGCGCCGGGTAGTCGATTCACCCGATAAATGGACGGTGAGCGCGGACGGCTGGGGCCTGGGCTGGACGCTCTACGATTGGAACGGTATCCCCGGCTTCGGTCACGACGGCGCCACGATCGGACAGTACGGTTTTCTGCGCGTCGTACCCGAGGCCGGAGTAGTCGTCGTGCTGCTGACAAACGGCGGCGGCTCGCGAATGCTCTACACAGATCTGCTGCGCGAACTGCTCGGCGAACTGGCCGACGTGCAGATGCCGGACGCGTTCGCTCCTGCCGCGGTGCCGCCCGTCGTGGATATCGCGCCGTTCACCGGGACCTACCGGCGCGAGGGCGTCGCCATCACCGTCACCGAACGCGACGGAGCAGGCTATCTGGTCTACGAATTCGTCGACGGTATGGCCGGACTCTCACCGGCAATGGAGATGACACTGATTCCGGTCTCCGGCAGCGTGTTCGCCGGCGCAGGCACCGGCCCGTTCGCCGAGGACTGGATGCCCGTGGTGTTCTCGGCGCTCCCCGACGGTACCGGCGTCTGCTACATCGGCATGCGGGCCGCCCCGAAAATCGGTGAGCTGGGATGATGTCCGGTGCTCCCGAGGGCCCGGGAATCGGACGGCGCGGCGTGGAGGGGGCGGTGGTTCAGTCGATATGGAATACGAGGATTCCCGCGACCACGTTGATCAGGCGTGCGAGGCGTGGAACATCCGTCGTTGCCCGGCGAGGGTGGACGATACGCGGGCCGCGCAGTGTCGCGGAGGTTCGTCGGTAGCGCAGAGTGGCTTCGCCTGCGGTGACCACATTCCGGGCCCAGTCGGTGTCGCCGTGCAGCAGGAGTACCGCCATCACATTGCCTTTCCGGAAAACGCGGACCGGAGCTTCGTACCGGTTGCCGGTTTTCCGGCCGATATGTTCCACCACGGCGAAGCCCGGCAATGAAGGAGCGAGTCGTCGCATCCACGGGTTCATGTACCGGAAGCCGAGCCGATCGATCCATTTGGGGAAGAAATACGGCAATGAACCTTCGGTGCTCGACATTTCGACCAGTTTAGGAACCCTCGCGTCCGTTGGACACCCTGCGCAGGTGTGCTACCGATTTCCGGCCGGTGACGAGCAGTAGCAGGTCGGCGATCGGGGTCCGCCGGATATCAGCGCAGCTCCAGCACTGCTTTGCCGTGGAGACGGCGGCCCAGCAGGGCGTGGATTGCTGTATCGGCCTCGGACCACGGCCCGCGCCATGTGATATTCGGATCCAGGGCGCCGGTCGATACCTGGCGGGCCAGCCAGCCGAAATCGCGGCTCAGACCGGTGCATTGCAGCAGGAAGAAGGTGGTGATCGATCGATCGTGGCGCCCCTGATCGCCGAGAAACGCCCCGTACGGAAAAGTTTCCGCGGCGCCTGCCGCGTGACCGACCGACACCACTGTGCCGCCCTCGGCCAGGCGCGCGAATGCATCGACGAGTTGCTGCCCGCCGACGAGATCGATCACTCCGTCGACCGGCTCGGCCAGCTCGGCGGGGCCGGTGACGACTTCGGTCGCGCCGAGGGTGCGCAGGCTGTTTGTGTGGGTGGCCGGATCGGCGGTCGAGGCGATCACGTGTGCGCCACCCTGGCGGGCGAGTTGAACCGCATAGCGGCCGGTGCCGCCGGTCGCGCCGGTGATCAGGATCCGACGGCCGAGAATGGGGCCGAGCCGGTGTAGTGAGCGTAGGGCGGTGGCTCCGGCAACGGGGATGGTGCTGATCGCGCCGTGGTCGGCGTTCGCGGGAACGGTGCCGATCAGGTCGGTATCGACCGCGCGTAGTTCCGCCCAGGCGCCGTACGCGCCGAGGGTGACCACCGGGGTGCCGGCCGGTGGGCCGGAGCCGTCGGCGGCGGCTTGTTGCACGATTCCGGCCGCGTCCCAGCCCAGAACGGCACCGTCGGTGGCCTCGGCGAGTGCGTGCCGGATCTCGCCGCTGTTGAGTGAGGTGGCGGTTACGCGTACTACCGCCTGGTTCGGTGCCGGTTCGGGGTCGGGGGCCTCGCCGAGGCGTAATCCGGACTCCGTGGACCGGTCGACGACCAATGCGTGCATGTGTCGGTGCCTTTCGAATGCTGGGGTGATCTACCGCCTGAAAATGTGCCACTTAGTGGCAAATGATGTCAAGGGGCAATAGGCAGTCGAGGGCGGTAGGGTTATCGTGTCGGTATGGCTGATGTGGTGAGTGAGCGTCTGCCGCTGCGGGAGCGCAAGAAACTGCGCACACGCGCGGCGCTGATCGACGTGGCGCTGGAACTGTTCACCGAACGCGGATTCGACAGCGTCACACTCGACGAACTCTGCGATCGTGTCGAGGTGTCCAAACGGACCTTCTTCCGCACCTTCACCAGCAAAGAAGATGTGGCCATGGCGCCCCTGCGCGACCTGTGGGAGGCATTCCTCGCGGACCTGTCCGATCGTGAACCGGAACCCGGACCGCTATCGCGAACACTGCAGGACAGCCTCCTGGCGGCGCTGGACCGGATGCCCCGGGACGGCTGGGCCGGCCGCGCCGTCCGCAGCCACCGGCTCGCGCAGTCCACGCCGTCGATGGCCGCGAGCAATCTCGAATTCTGCGCCCGCACAGTACGCGCCGCGATCGAGATCCTGCGGGAGCGTTACGTTTTCGATCCCGGTGCTGATCTCCGTCCACGCCTCGCCCTCGATATCTCCGTGGCCGCCTTCCACTGCGCCCTCGACACCTGGAGCGCGGGGTCCGGTGATACCGGTACAGCCACACTCACGAGCCATACGCGCGCCGCTCTCGCTGCCGTGCCCGGGGCCCTCACCGTGACAGTGAACCCGCGGGCGGGAACCGTAACGTGATGAACGACGAAACCCTCGTGACGGTCGGCGACCTCGCGCGGCAGGTGGTGTCTGCGGCGGGCCGGGCCGGCGCCGGACGCCGATACCTGCTGGGAATCGCCGGACCGCCCGCGGCCGGCAAGTCCACTTTCGCTGCGCGATTGTGCGCGGCCCTGAACCGGCCGGACGCGGACCTGGCCGGGGTCGCGCCCATGGACGGATTCCACCGGACCACAAGCGAACTCACAGCCACGGGAGAATTCGAAAGAAAAGGGCAGCCGCGGACATTCGACGTGGCCGGGTTCACCACGAGACTGCGCGCCCTGCGGCGTTCGGTGCCGGATACTCCGGTCGGGTGGCCCGTCTACGACCGCGAGATACACGACCCGGTGCCGGACGGTGTGGTTTTCCGCGGGCAGCGGATCGTCGTGGTCGAAGGCAACTATCTGCTGCTGGACGCACCGGGCTGGCGGGATGTGCGTTCGTTGCTCGACGAGTGCTGGTACCTGGATGCCGGGGCGGAGTCGATCGAAGGGCGGCTCTACGAGCGGCACCGCGCAGGAGGGAAGACAACGGCGGTCGCCCGCGCACGGATCGCGAACAACGATCTGCCGAATGCGGTGCTCGTCGCCGGAACGCGCGAACGGGCCGATCTCGTGCTCACGCCTCGGGGCGAGGAATACTTGGCCCGGGTAGCCCGCTGAGGCGAGTGCACCATTCCCGCGTGCCGAAGAATCGGCAGGAGAAGCTCGCCACCTCCGATGCCGATGCCAGGGAGCGCACGAAATCATGGCCGGTGCTGGTGAAGTAGCAGAACGCGCCGTGCAGAATATCGCCCGCGCCCAGCGTGTCCACGGCGCGTACCTCCGGGATATCGATTCGGAATTCGCGGCCACCGGTGAGGCCGAGGATCGGATCGCTGCCGTTCGTGATCGCGATGTTCTCGACACCGGCGGTGCGCAGATACGCGAGCACGGCGTCGGTATCGCCTGGAGTGATACCGGGTGGTGCGAAGGCTGCGGAGCAGATTGCCGACCGGATATGAGGGAGCAGGGCGACGTGTGAGTCTTTGAAGCGGCCCGCGTCCAGAACGGTCGGGATGCCGAGTGAATGGGCTCGTTCGCAGAGCCCCGCAGCCAATGCCGGATAGTGCCCGTCGACCAGCACGACGTTCACACCGGTGAGCCGATCGGCGAGACGGTGGTCGTACTCGACGGCGATCCGGGCGCCGTCGAGAGAGACGATCGTGCGGGTGGCCGCCGATTCCGCAACCACGATGGACGACACCGGGGGCTGGTGGTCACTACCGGCGCGGACATCGACGACCCGCACGCCGTGCGCGGACAGGTCGTTGCGGATCAGGTCGCCGAGCCGGTGGCGTCCCACCGCGGTGACGAGAGTGGAAGCGCCACCGAGTGCGGCATAAGCCACCGCGGCGTTGGTGGCGGGCCCGCCCGCACCGATGAACTGGTCGAGCGCCTGGGTTTTCGTATCCTCCGCCGGATAGCTGTCCACGAGGTAGGCGATATCCACGGTCGAAATGCCCGCGAACAGGCCGGTTTTCGGGACGGCCGGTGTGCTGCCCGCGTTCATATCGCTCGCCGATCAGCCGGCCGCGGCCAGCGCTGCGTCGTCCGCGGCGGTGTCCGCATCGGTCCAGCCGGCATCGGACGGTGGGTTCTCCAGATGCCAGCGCACGGACTCGCCTACCCGTTGGGCTGGATCGGCGGGTGCCCAGCCGAGGAGGTCCTGTGCGCGGGCCACGGAGATCAGCAAATGCTGGGCCGGTGCGCCGGTGAGAGCGAGGTCCGGCGGCAGGACCGAGTCGGGGACCGTGACCAGTTCCGCGGTCGAGCCGGCGGCGTCGAGGATCTGCTCCAGCCAGGTGCGGATCGGCACGGTCTGCGTTTCGCCGAGGTTGACGGGCAGTCCGTCCGCCGTCCGGTGGTCCAGGGCGGCGAGGACACCGGTCGCCAGGTCGTCGACATATCCGCGGGTCCAGAGCAGATTGCCCGCGCCGATCGGGATCCGGGTGCGACCGGCTCGTAACCTGCGGAGTACCAGGTCTTCCCGGTGCTGCCGGTCGTGCGGTCCGTAGATCAGCGGTAGCCGCAACACCACCGCGCCGCGCGCGAGCCAGCGGTCTTCGACATCGCGTTTGCTGTAGTCGCCGGGCACCTCCGGCAGATCCGCGCCACGGTACGGGTAGCGGTCACGCCGCAGCTCCGAATCCTCGGTCAGCGGTACCGGTGAATCGCACCGGCCGGCCAGCAGCGCCGCATGGGCTTGGTAGACGTCCTGGCTGGACAGCACCACGGTCGGCACCTCGGGCAGAATCGGCAGTACCGCATCGACACCCGCGCCCGTCAGCGCGCAGCTGTCGATCACCGCATCGGGGGCGAAGTCACGGATTCGGTCGCGATGCTGTACGAGATCGTGTCGATCGCTGAGTAGATGCTCGACCGGTAGCCAGTCCGCGGGTTCACTACGACTCCGATGAACAAGCAGGACCTGATCGCCACGGGCGTGCAGACGTTCGACAACACGCCGGCCCAGAAACAGCGTTCCTCCGATGACCAGAACACGCATAGCGCCACCCTAGCGCCGGAGGTACCGCAGCCGAAGCGATCAGGGCGGCGTAGCGACAGTAGCGTCGGCCGGCGCTGTGGGGGCGTAGACAGCTCGGGCCAGTGCCAGCTTCGCCTGGCCCGCTGCCTCGACCACGGCGGCGTCGAAGCCGGTGCCCGCGGGGCGCTGCGGCATCTGATGGAGGTCGTCGAGCATCGTCCAGCCCGACCCGAGCTCGATCAGCGACCGGTGTTTGGTGGCATAGAAATCGCTACTGACCGGGATCGCCACCCCGGTGGCGCCCGCCGTCGCCGCGACCAGATGCATATGGAACCGGGTGGTCAGCCAGCACTGTCCGGCCGTGATCGGTAACCCGTGCTCCCAGATGTCGACGAAGGGGTAGAAGCGGGCGCCGGGCAGCTGGTGTTCGATGAGATCGAATACCTTCCGGTCCTCGCCCGGGATCGCTTCGACCACGCCGATCCGTTCGGGCCGAACCTCCCAGGCGCGCAGAATCCGCAATACGGCCGAGGCCAGCGCGTCGAGACCGATATCGACCTGATCGCCCTGCAGGCAGAGCATCACGTCGGGCGGATCGTCCTCGCTCGTCCGGAGCTTCGGCTGCGCCAGGAATGCATCGTCGATGCCGGGGGTGGTCCGGAGTAGATCCGCGGAGGGCCGGTCGCGGACGTCGGCGATCGCGAATTCGGCGGCGGTGGCCCGCACCAGCTCCGCGGCGCCTTCCGGCTCCGGGAACAAGCCGAGGCCGGTCGCCGCGCAGCGGGTACCGGAGGCGCGGGCGGCCGCGGCGGCTCCGGCGAGCAGACCGATATGCCGTGGCCAGATCCGGTTGATATAGCCGCCGCCGAGCAGATGGATGACGTCGGCGCGCCGCAGCAGCGCGATACCGCGATCCCACCGTGGCGCCAGACCGGGGTCGTCTACCGCCCTGCGCACCCAGGAGGCCACCTGCCACGGGTCGTCCGACGGCGCCTCCCAGCACAGCCGCCACAGCGTATCGGTGAAACGCACCCGCGGATGCAGATCGCCGAGCAGTACCTGTGCGGGGCCGGGAGAATGCGTATCGACCCACACCTGCGCCTCGGGTGCGGCGTCGGCGAGGTAGTTCAGCCAACCGGCGGTGATGAGCTCGTCCCCGTAGTTCGGGTGGCCCGCCGGACCGGCCAGATAGTAGAGCGGCGGTGGGTGCATGGCGGCTCCGATCGACCGAGGAGGCGTCGTCCGGTCATGGTATCCCGGCAAGCCCGGGCGGCTCGGTGGGCCGATCGCACTCCGGTGCTTGCAGAGCCGGGAACCAGATACCGGTGAGCACCTCGGCGGCCTGCTCCGCGGAGACCTCGATGGTGCCCTGCATGGCCCAGCGTGTGAAGAACCGTTCCAGCTGCGCTACCAGCAGTTCGATACGCAATCGCGCCTCGTCCCGGCGTGCGGCGGGCCAGCGGGCGAGGAAATCCGGCATGCTGTCGGCGAGGGTCATGATGCCCTCGCGGACGGCCGTGCGGAATTCCGGTTCGAGGGCGGTGGCCTCGTCCCAGGCGGGCAGCATGTCCTTGTTCTCGAAGAACCAATCGATGGCCCTGCTCATCCAGGTCGCGAATTCTTCCCGCGACCCGGTGGTGAGAACCCGGTCGAGGTCGGCGTAGACGTAGCGGACTCCCGCCGGGGTGCCCCCGTTGGCGATCGCGCGCAGCACCTCCGGTTTGCCGGTGAAATGCAGGTAGAAGGTGGCTCTGCTGCATCCGGCTGCGGCGGCGATGTCGTCGACGCGAACCGCGGAATAGCCCCGGGTTTCGAAGAGGTCGCGGGCGGCGTCGACGATGCGTGCCGTGGTCGAGCGCTTCTGTTCCTCGCGCAGCGTGCCACGGCGGACTGCGGGCGGTTCGGTCGGCATGAGCGCCATCCTAGACGGTGCAATCACTCACTGGACGGCATGTCCAGCGAGTGTTACGTTGTGTTTCAGGTCACGGCGGTGGGGCGCCGTTGATCGCGGCCGGACAGGAGTTGTGCATGAGTTCACCGGAACTGCCCAAGGTGTGCGTTATCGGCGCCGGTCCCTCGGGGATCACCACCGCCAAACGTCTCGCCGAATACGGGATCCCGTTCGATTGCTACGAAGCATCCGACGAGGTCGGCGGTAACTGGTATTTCAAGAACCCCAACGGGATGTCGGCCTGCTACCAGAGCCTGCATATCGATACGTCGAAGTACCGACTGCAATTCGAGGATTTCCCGGCACCCGCGGATTGGCCGGATTTCCCGCACCATTCGCAGCTGCTGCAGTACTTCAAGGATTACGTCGACCACTTCGGTCTCCGCGACCGGATTCGTTTCAACACGCTGATCACCGGTGCCGAACGCGCCGCCGACGGTCTGTGGACGGTGACGACGAGCACCGGCGATACCGAGGTCTACGATGCGCTGATCGTCTGCAACGGCCACCACTGGGACCCCCGATTCCCTGACTATCCGGGCGAATTCGACGGCGTACTCATGCACAGCCATGCCTACAACGACCCGTTCGACCCGATCGATATGCGCGGGAAGCGGATCGTCGTAGTGGGTATGGGCAACTCCGGTCTGGATATCGCCTCCGAGCTGTCACAGCGGTTCCTTGCCGAGAAACTGTTCGTTTCCGCGCGCCGCGGTGTGTGGGTACTGCCGAAATATGTGAAAGGTATGGCGAGCGACCGGCGTTCGCTGCCTTCATGGATCCCACCGAAGCTCGGCCTGAAACTGCGGCAGCGAGCCGTGCGCAAAAACCGCGGCGAGATGCAGAACTACGGGCTGCCCGCCCCGGACCACGAACCATTGGAAGCCCATCCTTCGGCGAGTGAGGAGTTTCTGCACCGCGCCGGCTGCGGCGATATCGAGTTCAAACCGGCCATCACCGAATTGGCTGGTGACCGTGTCCATTTCGCCGACGGCAGTAGCGAACAGATCGATGTGGTGCTGTGCGCCACTGGCTATCACATCAGTTTCCCGTTCTTCACCGATCCCGCGTTGCTCCCGGATACGGAGAACCGGTTTCCGTTGTTCGCGATGATTATGAAACCGGAGATCGATAATCTCTTCTTCCTCGGCCTGGCGCAGCCGCTACCGACCCTGGTCAACTTCGCCGAACAGCAGAGCAAATTCGTCGCCGCCTACCTGACCGGTCGCTACCATCTACCGCCGCGTGCGGAGATCGATCAGCAATTACGTGAGCAGGAAACGAGGCGCCGCGGTAGGTATTACGATTCGCCGCGGCACACCATCCAGGTCGAGTTCCTGCCCTATGTCCAGCGATTGACGAAGGAGCTCGAGGCCGGTGCTGCCCGGGCTGCCACCGCGGGCAACTCGCTACCCGTGGCTGCCGCTGCGATGCAGGGCGCGCGGTGATGAGCGGCTCCGCTGGGTTCTGCCGTGACGAATTCGCGCAGGTGCGTGCGGTGCTCGACGAACAGCTCGAATCGCAGGCCGAGCTCGGTGCGGCCTTGTGCGTGACCGTCGACGGGGAGCCGGTGCTCGACCTGTGGGGCGGCTACGTCGATCCGGCGCGTACCAGACCGTGGGAAGCCGACACCTTGGTGAATGTTTTCTCGGTCACCAAGACCATGACCGCGTTGTGCGCGCTGCTGCTGGTCGATCGCGGGGAACTGGATGTTCATGAACGCGTGGCACACTATTGGCCCGAGTTCGCCGCCAACGAGAAATCCGAGATCGAGGTCCGGCATCTGCTGTCGCACACCTCGGGGGTATCGGGCTGGGAACCGCCGATCGAGCTGGCAGATATCTACGACGCCGAGGCCGCGGCCGCCCGGTTGGCGGCGCAGGCACCCTGGTGGGAACCGGGCACAGCATCTGGCTATCACGCGTTGAACTACGGCCACCTGATCGGGGAACTGGTGCGTCGTATCACCGGGAAAACGCTCGGGCAGTTCTTCGCGGCGGAACTGGCCGGGCCGTTGAACGCCGACTTCTCCATCGGCACGGGCCCCGAGAAGGCCGACCGCATCGCGACCCTGATACCGCCGGCGGCGACTCAATTCGATATGGCGGCACTCGGCCGCGACAGCGTGCTCGTCAAAACCCTCACCAGCCCACTGCTCGATATCGCCGAAACCGCGACCCCGGCGTGGCGGGCAGCGGAAATCGGCGGGGTCAACGGTCACGGCAACGCGCGGTCGGTGGCCCGGGTGCAATCCCTGATCTCGTGCGGGGGAGTGCTGGACGGGCGGCGCTACCTGTCACCGGACACCCTCGACCTGATCTTCCGGGAGCAGGCCGACGGTGTGGATATGGCCCTGCTGACCCCGCTGCGTTTCGGTATCGGCTACGGCCTGCCGCATCCGCAGACCGCGCCGTACGTGCCGGACGGGCGGGTGTGCTGGTGGTCCGGCTACGGCGGTTCGATGGTCGTCAACGACCTGGACCGGCGGATCACCTTCGCCTACACGATGAATCGGATGGCGACCGGGCTGATCGGTTCCGATCGATGCGACCGCTATCTGAAGGCGGTTTTCGATACGGCAGGTGGCTAGCGCTGACCGGTGCCCGGGAGCGGCTCGCGACGTGCACGCGGCCGTTGCCGGTGGTCAGAAATAGCGGAGCACGATATACGCCCAGGCGAGCACGCTGCTGAGGGCGGTGACGACGATGCCGTAGCGGGTGAACTGCCAGAACGTGATCGCATGCCCCGCTCGCTGGGCGATCCCGAGCGCGACCACATTCGCGCTCGCGGCCACCGCGGTGCCGTTTCCGCTGAAATCCGCGCCGAACGCGAACGACCACCACAGCGCCTGCCCCTGCTTCGGGTCGGGTGTCTGTTCGACCAGTCCTTCGACCACCGGCGCCATGGTGGTCGTGTACGGGATGTTGTCGATGAACGAGGCCACCACCGCGGACCCGAAAACCAGGACGCCCGAGGCCAGGAGCGGGTTGTCGCCGAAGGCAGCGACGGCGGCATCGCCGAGCAGGCCGATGACACCGGTGTGTACGAGACCGGCCACCATCACGAACAGGCCCATGAAGAAAACCAGCGTCCCCCATTCGACCTCGCGCAGGATATCGCGGATATCGAGCCCGGAGATCAGCACCATGGCGCCGGCGCCGAGCAGCGCGATGATCGACGGCGCCACATGCAGCCACGAGTGCAGGCCGAAACCGATCACCACCCCGGCGAGTACGAGCATCGAGCGGGTGAGCAGCCGCGGGTCGGTGATGGCGCGGCGCTCCTGCAACGTCATCACCGTGGTGATGTGTTTCGAGGGTTCCCGCAGATGTGCACGGAACAGCCAGCGGGTGAACAGCACGAAGAGTACGAAGATCACCGTCACCGCTGGTGCCATATGGATCAGGAAATCGTTGAAACTCAGGCCCGCCCGGCTGCCGATGATGATGTTGGGCGGATCGCCGACCAGGGTGGCGGCGCCGCCGATATTGGCGGCGAGGACCTCGGCGATGAGGAACGGTTGCGCGGCGAAACCCAGCCGCCCGCACACCACGATGGTCACCGGCGCGACCAGCATGATGATGGTGACATTGTCGAGGAGCGGGGAGGCGACCGCGGTGATGATCATCAACATCACCATCAGCCGGAACGGGCTGCCGCGGGAGCGTTTCGCGGCCCAGATCGCCAGGAAGTCGAACAGGCCGGTGTGTTTGACGACGCCGACGATCACCATCATGCCCAGCAGCAGGAAGATGACATTCCAGTCGATCCCGGCGTGCGCGTTGTAGAAGACGTCCTCACCCGGCACCAGCCCGAGCACGGTCATGGCCGCCGCCGCGATCAGCACGACCTTGACCTTGTCGGCGCGTTCGGTCGCGATGAACCAGAACGCCCCGACGAAAATGGCTACCGCCAGGATCTGATTCATCGGCTACCTCGCCTCGGTCCGGCGGGATTCAGTCCTCGGGCCCGGCGACGGCCAGGCTGATCAGCAATCGTTCGAGGGTGATTCCGCCGATGAGGGCATGCGCGCGGTCCACCACAGCAACCAGGGGGCTGTGCCGTTGCGCCATCAGCGCCGCGATCTCGAGGAGGGTCGCGTCCCGCCGGACCACCGCCGGTCGCGGCGCGTGCTGGGGGAGGCAATCACCGACGGTGAGATGCCCCGGTTCCCGCCAGAACAGTTCGGCGTTCAGCTCGTCGATGGTGCGCACGAGCGCCGGATCGTTCTGATAGGAACTGGGAATTGCCAGCCGCAGCACCTGCGTGCCCGGTAGGACGGCCACCGGCCGATCCACCTCGTCCACCACGATCATGCCGGGCAGCCGGTTCACGACCATCAGGCGCATGGCTTTCGCGACGGGGTCACCGGGCCGGACGGTCGGCAGGTGGACGGCGATATCGTGAGCTTGCATCGGAGGATCCCGTCGCGCGTGCGGGGAAAGCGTGGTCATGGCCGGAACCTGTCGCCCGTGAGCCGGTCCACCAGCCGCTCCAGCCGCGCCACCCGGTCGGGTAGCGGTGCGCTGTGCAGGAGATCGGCGAACTGGTCGGCTTCGTCGGTCCCCAAGGCGACCGACTGAACGGGTTCGTCGCCGGCGCCGTGATAGACCAGTATATGTTTTCCGCCGTCGGCGCCGGTGACCAGCGCGAACCGGTCACCGCTGCGGGTCCGCAGATGGTGCACGGTGCCCTGGCCCGGTACGGTGCTGCGGTCGATATGCACCCGAACGCTCCTCCCGCCACCGATTGTCTGCGCTCTCAGTTTTCGCGAGCGAGGGTGCCGCCGACCATCGGTGCCGGCACCCATCTGTGGTGGCCGGCGCTGTGTATATCCCCGCCCGGAAAATGGGTGCCCGGCCTCATGGACACCCCGGCGGTCAACGGCCAGACTGAGGTCATGGACCGTCCGGGAAGTGGTATCGGCCTGTTCCGGCGGCACACCCGGACCCCGGCGGATGCGCTGTTCCGGCGGATCTTTCTCATCAACGGACTGGTGTTCACGCTGGGCACGCTGGTGCTCGCACTGTCACCGGCGACGGTGTCGTCGCGCGTGCGGTTGACCGAGATACCGGTACTGGCGGTGGGCCTCGCGGTCATTCTCGCGGCCAACGCCTTCCTGCTGCGGACGAGCCTGGCACCGCTGGACGAACTCATCGCCTCCATGCGGCGGGTCGACCCGTTGCGCCGCAGCGGTCGCGTCGACGGCCGGGGCAACGGCGATCTGGCCCATCTGATCGATTCGTTCAACGCCATGGTCGACCGGCTCGAAACCGAACGGGCCGCGGCCAGCGCCTCCGCCCTGGCTGCTCAGGAAGGCGAACGGCAGCGTATCGCCCGCGAACTGCACGACGAGATCGGACAGAGTCTCACGGTGGCGTTGCTGTCGATGAAACGGGCCGCCGACCGCGCACCCACCGATGTGGTCGATGTGCTGCACGGCGCCCAGGAAACGGTGCGCGGCTGCCTGGACGAGGTCCGCGGGATCGCCCGGCGGCTGCGCCCCGATGTCCTCGACGATCTCGGACTGTCCAGTGCGCTCAGTGCGCTGTGCAGCGAGTTCTCCTCCACCGCGGGGATCGGGGTGTATCGCGAGGTGGACCGGAACCTGCCGCGGCTGGCGCCGGATATCGAACTGGTCTGTTATCGGGTGGCGCAGGAGAGCCTGACGAATATCGCCCGCCATGCCGACGCCGGCCGGGTGGGGCTGAGCCTGCGCGTGGGCGGTGAGGCGCTGATACTGCGGGTCACCGACGACGGCCGCGGCGGGGTCGCCGAGGACGGGGCCGGAATCCGCGGGATGCGCGAACGCGCGCTGCTCGTGAACGCCACCCTCACCATCGATTCACCACCCGGACACGGCACGGTGGTCTGCCTGACCATTCCGCACCGCGGGGAAGGGAGTGCGCCATGACAGCACCGGCACCGGCCCGCATCCTGCTCGCCGACGATCACGCACTGGTCCGGTCGGGGCTGCGGATGATCCTCGACGCCGAACCGGATCTCACTGTGGTCGCCGAAGCCGCCAACGGACACGAGGCCGTCCAGCAGGCCGGAGCCGTACCCATCGACCTGGCGATCCTCGATATCGCCATGCCCCGGCTCACCGGTATCCAGGCCGCCCGCGAGATCAACCGCAACACACCGGGGGTGCGGATCCTGATGCTGTCGATGTACGACAACGAACAGTATTTCTTCGAATCCCTGCGGGTCGGCGCCTCCGGCTACGTGCTGAAATCCGTCGCCGACCGCGATCTGCTCGAGGCCTGCCGCGCCACCCTGCGCGGCGAACCCTACCTGTATCCCGGCGCCGTGAATTCCCTGATCCGCGAATGGCTGCAACGCGCGGAACGCGATGAACCGGTTCCGCAGACACTGCTCACACCGCGCGAGGAGGAGATCGTCAAACTCGTCGCCGAGGGGTATTCGTCGCGCGAGATCGCCGCGGACCTGGTGATCAGTGTGAAAACCGTGGACCGCCACCGCGCCAATATCCTGCAGAAATTGGGCCTGCGCGACCGCCTCGCCCTCACCCGCTACGCCATTCGCGCGGGTCTCATCGAACCCTGATCGCCGGACCGCGCCGGGCGTCTTCCCATACGGGAGATTCGGCGGCGGACCGGCGAAGCCCTGGGCGGCACGGACGCCGGTATCCGCGCTCGCTACGCGCCGGTTCCGCGGCCCGGAGTGAAATCGTCGAGGCCGTTGGTCCGCGTATTGTGCGCGGCCCTGATGAGCCATCGGCCCTGACGCTTCACCATGACCAAGGTGATCAGACCGGTGCGGTCCTCGGTCGCCTCCGCACCCGGTAACCGATGTTCCGGCCAGCTCCAGCGAGTGTGGACCAGGACGACCTCGGGCGTGAGCGCGGCGATATCCAGCACCTGCTGGGTGTAGTTCTTCTTCTGCCGTAACACCGATGCGGGGACGTCCTTGTGGCCGTCGATATTCTCCTGGCGGGTGCGCCACCAGATTCCGCGGTGGGTGATGAAATCCGAGTCATCGGTGAAGTAGGTGCCCCATTCGTCCATTTCGTGGCTCGTCCACAGCGCGGTATGGGCCGCGAGCGTCGCCCTGATGGTCTGTTCGTCGTCCGGATGCATACGACAACTCTGAAACCTGAAGTGGACTTGATGTCAACAGCAGGGGTCAGAGGAGTCGATGCTCGTCGATCGGGGTGGCGAGATCGGTGCCGTTCAGCTCGAGATAGAGCTGCCGTTCCATCACCGACAGTGTGGCCGTATTGCGGCGTTCCAGGGCGGCGGCCGCGGCGTCGACGAAGCTGCGGTCCAGGCTGTAGAGCGGGATGGACTCGGCCCGGTGGATCCGTTTCCCGGGCAGCGCCGCGAGGACTTTCGCGGGGTCGCGGTGGGTGTAGACGGCGACCCGGCCGGCGAGTTTGCTGCCGCGATGGACCCGGTCGGCATCGGGGGCGCCGACCTCGATCCACGCGGTGATCTGCCCGGTGAGATCGCGGACCAGCACGGCGGGTTCATCGGTCGAGGACACTCCGCCGTCGCTGAACGCGATCCCGTCCTCGTATTCGAGGCAGTACGCCAGCAGCCGGGTGACCAGGAATTCCGCGGTTTCCGACGGATGCCGGGCCAGGCGCAACTCCAACTCCTGGTAGACGCCGCGATCGACGTCGGAGAGTTGGACTGCGAAGGTGTGCAGAGTCGCGCCGATAGCCATAGGCAGGTCAGCCTAATACCCGGGGCGGCCGAAGCGTTCCGCGGCGCCCGGCCGGTGCGGTCCCGGGGCAGGAGGGGGCCGGCCGGATACGTTGCGGTGCAGTACGACCCGGCGCGCGGTGTCCGTCCGAGATCTGGCCCCGGCGGAAACTGATCCGGACCAGGGTGCGGGCGCCCCGGGGGGGGCGCGGGGCCCCCCCGCCCGGGGCACGGGGGCGCCCCCGGGGGGGGGGCGGCGCGTGGCCCCCCCCCGGGGGGTTCCCCCGCCCCCCCGGGGGGGCCGCACCCTGGTCCGGATCAGTTTCCGCCGGGGCCAGATCTCGGACGGAC
>NZ_JARWNW010000088.1 GCF_029868325.1 Nocardia carnea | reverse complement strand
CTCCCCCGCCGGGGGGGCCCCCTACGCCTAATTCTCCGCCGACGTGTTTACCGAAAACCCGGCCTACCTCCCCCCCTCGGCCGCCGCGCCGGGCGGTTTCTACGTGGCCTTCACCCCCCGCGCGGCGGGGCCGCGGCCGGTCGCGCCGCCGCGCTCGATCGGGATCCTCCGGCGCCCCCCCGCGGGGGCGGGCCGGGCCCGGCCCGCGGGCGGGACGATCGAAAGGGTCGACGAGACGGTGACGGTCCGGGTGTTCCGGCCCGACACTGCCCCGCGGCCCGGCCCGGCCCTGTTGTTCATCCACGGTGGTGGCTATGTGATCGGTAATGCCGCGATGGGTGACCGGTTCTGCCGGGCGGCGGCCCGCCGCCTCGGGATCGTGGCGGCGTCGGTGGAATACCGGCTGGCATCGGAGCATCCCTTCCCGGCGCCGCTCGACGACTGTTACGCCGCTCTGCGCTGGCTGGCCGCCCAACCCGACGTCGACGCGGACCGTATCGCGATCGTCGGCGAAAGCGCGGGCGGTGGGCTCGCTGCTGCGCTGGCACTGCTGGCCCGGGACCGCGGGGAGGTGCGGCCGGTACTCCAGTTGCTGTCCTATCCCATGCTGGACGACCGGACCTGCGCGGGCTCCCCGCTCGACGCGAGCCGGATGCGGATGTGGAGCCCGGGCAGCAACCGGTTCGGATGGTCTTCCTACCTGGGTCCGGCGGCGGGTGGTACCGTGCCGCCGCTGGCCGCGCCGGGACGTTGCGATGACCTCGCGGGCCTGCCGCCGGCCTGGATCGGCGTCGGAACCAACGATCTCTTCCACACCGAAGACGTGGCCTACGCCGAGCGGTTGCGCGCCGCGGGGGTGCCCTGCGAGTTGTACGAGGTCGACGGTGCGTATCACGGTTTCGACCTGGTCGAGGCCCGGACCGGTGTCGGGCGGGCCTACCTGGAGGCGCGGTTCACCGCACTGTCGACGGCACTCGGCGACGGCGAGCGGCTGCCGACGTCGTAGTCCGGGCGGACCCGTACTGCCGCAGCACAACCGGGACCGTAACGACCAGCGCCACCGACAGCCAGATCGCGGACGCTGCCACCGGTTCGCGCAGCGGCCATGCCGCGTCCGCCGCGACCGCGCCGGGTGCGCCGAACAGTTCGCGCAGCGCGGCGACGACGGCGCTGACGGGATTCCACTCCGCGAACGCGCGCAGCGGTCCGGGCATGGTCTCGGTCGGTACGAAGACGTTGGAGAACATAACGGCGCCGAAGATCAGTGGTGCGGTCTGCTGGAGCATCTGTTCGTCCCGGATCACCGCGCCCAGGCAGATACCGGCCCAGCTCAGGGCGAACCGGAACAGCAGTAGCAGCGCTACGGCGGTGAGTATTTCGGCGGGGGTGGCATCGATCCGCCAGCCCGCGGCCCAACCGATACCGGACATCACGACCAGCGCGACGCCTCCGGTCAGGGTTTCCGCGAGCGCGAGCCCGGCCGGAACCGAAAGCGCGGGTAGCGGCAGTGCCCGGAAGCGGTCGGTGAGACCGCTGTTCAGATCGGCATTGGCGGTTGACGCGGTGGCGGTGAGCCCCATGGCCGCGACCAGCACGAGAACGCCCGGGGTGAGATAGGAACGGTAGGCCGCGGCATCGGCGGTGCCGGCGAGTGCGCCGCCGAAGACGAAACCGAACAGCAGCATCATGCCCGCCGGTGCGGCCAGGGTGATCGCGAGCAGCCCGGGCGAATGCCGGTAGGCGGTGAGCACTCGGCCGAATGTGGTTGCGGTGGCAGCGAGCGTGGTAGGCGGGTGCGGGGTGTGGGTGATCATCGCTGCGTCCTTTCGGTGGAGCCGGTGAGGGCCAGAAACGCGTCGTCGAGGGTGGCGCGCCGGCGGCCGATATCGTGCACTTCGATCCCGGTTTCCTCGAGGGCGCGCAGAATCGGCAGCAGCGGTATCTCGGCTCCGGGGAACGAATACGACAGGGACGCCGGTGTTTCCGATTCGTCCCGCGCATCGCCGGGTGGAGTGGCGATACCCCCGAAATCGGATAGCACGGTATCGATTTCGCTACGGCGGCGTGGGTCGGCGATCAGATCCAGTCCACCGCCGATACTTGCCGTGAGCTCGTGCGGGGTCCCCGTGGCGATCACCCGCCCGCTGTCGAGGATGGTGACGTTATCCGCGAGCCGATCGGCCTCGTCCAGGTATTGGGTGGTGAGCAGGACGGTGGTGCCCTCGTTCACGAACTCCTCGACGTAACCGTAGATCTGGTTGCGGCTGCGCGGGTCGAGGGCGGTGGTCGGTTCGTCCAGGAAGAGGACGGCCGGGCGCACCACCATCGCCGCGACGATATCCAGCCGGCGGCGCATCCCGCCCGAATAATCCCGGGCGAGACGTTCGGCGGCAGTACCGAGATCGAACCGTTCGAGCAGTTCGCCGGCATGTGCGCGGGCTCGTCGGGCCGGGATTCCGTTCATCCGGCCGAACATGGTGAGGTTCTCCAGGCCGGTGAGCCGGGGGTCGACCGCGTGGAACTGACCGACCGATCCGATTCGCTTCTTCACCTCGGTGGTTTCGCGCGCGATGTCGTACCCGGCGATCCGGGCGGACCCCGCGTCGGGTCGTAGCAGGGTGGCCAGCATACGCACGGTCGTGGTCTTCCCGGACCCGTTGGGTCCCAGTAGCGCATGCACCCGGCCGGGTTCCGCGCGCAGGTCGACGGCGTCGACCACGGTCTGTTCGCCGTATCTCTTCGTCAGCCTGCAGGCCTCGATCGCCGTCACGTCCACTCCTTGATTGGGAACATTGTTCGCAGTTGACGGTAACTGAATGCGAACGATGTTCGCAACTGGCTCGAGGCATGCTTACCGAATGCCCTCCGCTGAACCGACCAACGCGCTGTGGCTACGGGCCGGCGACACCAAACCCGGACCGCGGCCCGGCCTGAGCCTCGACGACATCGCGGCGGCCTGCGTCCGGCTGGCCGACGCGGAAGGTATGCGATCGCTTTCGATGCGGCGGGTCGCCGAGGAACTGGGCACTGGCGCCGCCTCCCTGTACCGCTATGTGTCGGGCAAGGACGATCTCGTCGACCTGATGTACGACCGCGTCGCCGGCGAATACGAATTAGCACCCCCCACCGGGGATCTGCGGGCCGATGTGCTGGATATCGCCGAACAAGCGCGCGCCATGCACCGCCGGCACCGCTGGCTGATCGACACGAACCCGCGCAGTCTCGGGCCGCACGGTCTGCGCTACCTGGACCATATGGTGGCGGTGCTGGCGCCCGCGCGGCTGCGGCCGGCCGAGACCATGACCGGTATCGCGATGCTCTCCGGCTGGGTCACCGTTTTCGCCGGTCAGGAGGCCACCGGACAACCGCTGCCCACTCAGGGCGGGGGCGCCGGACATATCGCCGCCATGCTCGGCCAGGGCGATTATCCGCACCTCGCCGCGCTCTTCGCCGACCCCGACGCCCCCGGCGAGCCCGCCGTCGACAACGATGCCGTATTCCGGGCCGGGATCGATGCGCTGCTGTTCGGTATCGCGGGACCGCGCTGACCCACATCTCTACGGCGCTGCTTGTCACGTGCCGGACAATGTGTCACCTGGCCGGGCCCCGTAGCGCACTCGATTCGGCAGCCGACGGCCCGGACCCCGCGGCCGCCGCGGACACGCACCGGCCTCCCGAGGCCGAGCGGTATCGCGCGAATCCGGGCGCAGCACACGTTCGACCAGCGTCGGTAACTCTCCCTCGCAGTGCTCGGCGCCATGGGGTGACCGATGGCAGACTGCGGGTATGAGTACACCCGAGTGGGCGGATGTGGACCAGTACGTGGTGGACCATCTCGTGCGCGACGACGCGGGAAGCGCGACGCTGCGGGCGAACGCGGAGGCGGGACTGCCCTCGATCGACGTTTCCGAGGCCCAGGGCAAATTCCTCCACCTGCTCGCCCGGTCCACCGGCGCCCGGCGGGTACTGGAAATCGGCACACTGGGTGGATTCAGCACCCTGTGGCTGGCCCGCGCAGTCGGTACGGACGGGCGCGTGGTCACTCTCGAATACGAGCCACGTCATGCGCAGGTCGCGCGGGAGAACCTGGACCGGGCGGGCGTCGGCGATGTGGTCGATATCCGGATCGGCGCGGCGATGGAATCGCTACCGGTCCTGGCCGGAGAACAACCGGACCCGTTCGATCTCGTATTCATCGACGCCGACAAGGTGAACAACTCGAACTACGTGCGGTGGGCACTGCGATTGAGCCGGCCCGGAGCGATCATCGTCGTCGACAACGTGGTGCGTGGCGGGCGTCTCGCCGACGAGGCGTCCGATGACCCCGCCGCCCGCGCGAGTCGCGAACTGGTCGAACTCCTGGCGGCGGAACCGCGGCTGGACGCCACTGTCGTGCAGACGGTCGGGGCGAAAGGCTGGGACGGTTTCGCCTTCGCCGTCGTGAACTAGCCACGAGCCGCGGTGGACGGCAGAAACCGCAGCGTTTCTGTGCGGGGAGTGTGCCCGTGGGCAGTCGGCCGGGCGGGTCGGCCAGGGCCGCGATCCCCGGATATTCGCCGGAGCCGCCGGTCGGAGGAACCGACGACACCGCGGTACACGGGCGTCTCAGCCGAAGACCAGGTTTCCTACCCCCCGCCCGAATCACCGGGTGACCGGCGCAGCCATGATGCGGCGATCGGCTATCGCGGCAAGAAATCCCCTATGGTCGCGGTCGCTGCGATCGGCGTAGTCTTCGGCGAAAGCTGCCATCGCCTCGTCGAATTCGTTGCCGGAGCCCAGATAGCCGGCGATCGCGAAGCGGTCCCCGCCGCGCGCATGCGCTTGGGCGAGTACCCGCGCGCACAACCTGCCGTACAGCGCCATGAGTTCGGGGGACATCGTCTCGATCTCCGCCGAACCTTTACCGTCACGGAGCTGGCGGATATAGAAATCCCGCGGCACTCCGTCGGAGTCCGGTCCGCGATGCCAGCCGAGGAAGATATCGCTGGTCGCCTGCATCAGCCGCTGCCCGGTCACCACCCGCTCCGCCTGGTTCTCGTACTCGGGGCCGTCGAGGTAGCCGGCGAGCACCGAGGGCTGTGCCTCCTTGGCCTGCAGGAACAGCGGATCACCGCCGGGGCCGCGTAACAGGACGATCCAGCAGCGGGTTCCCACGCTGCCCACACCCACGACCTTGCGGGCCGCGTGCACATAGTCGAACCGGTCCAGCAGGTAGTGACGGTCGGGCTGCAGGGTGGCGCGGTAGTCGATCAGCCGCCGCATCATGGTGCGATGCACCTGCTGCGCGTCGGCACCGGTGAACAGTTCCTCCACCGGCACGATCAGCGGCGGTGTACTGACGATGCGCGGCTGCCCGTCGGCTCCGGTGGTGGTGAGCTTCGACAGAGCGTGCGCACTGTCGCGACCCCACGCCTTGCCGATCGTCTTCTCGACCCGCTTCCGCGTCGAGGCATCGAGCACCTCACGTATTTCCGCCATCTCCGACTCCGCCTCGAGGTGCGAGTACCACACGGCGAGCTCGCCGCGTTCCGCCTGATAGTTCATGGTGTCGCGGTACTCGGCGGCGCAGGCCCGGGTGATGCGGCGGCGCTGTTTGGTGGTGAAACCGTTGCCGCGGCCGGCGATGGCCAGGCTCGCGACCAGCCGCCGGACATCCCATTCGAAAGGGCCCGGATAGGTTTCGTCGAAATCGTTGACATCGAAGGCGAGCCGGCGCTCCGGTGTCGCGAACAGGCCGAAGTTGCTCAGATGCGCGTCCCCGCACAGTTGCGTGCACAAACCCGTGCTCGGGAGGCGGGCCAGATCGTCGGCCATCACCAGCGCGGCGCCGCGGAAGAAGGCGAACGGCGAGGTCGCCATCCGGCCGTAGCGCACGGGTACCAGATCGGGGATGCGGGTGACGGCCTGGGATTCGAGGAGGGCGAGCGGGTCGCGATCGTCCTCGGTTCCCACCTCGGCGAGTGCGTCGAAAGGGATCCGCTCGCGCTGCCGGGCTCCGCACTCGATCCGTTGTGCGCAGTCCGGCCGCGGATTCACGGCGGGCTCGGCACCTGCATGAGGTCGGGCCATGGGCGCACGGTAGATGCCGTGCGACCAGCACGTCGTCACCCGCCGCGGGTGAGACCATCCCGTCGCGCGCATTCTTTGCCGCTGCTACCGTCGACGGTTCCCGGCTACCCGGGCAGACCTCGCCGACTGTGCTCGGCGCGGTGGCGATCACGGGTCCGTCGTGGCCGGCTCCGCCCGCGCATCGCCGGCCACCTCGCACACCGGACCTGAGGTGCATGAGGCAGCACACGGGCGCTTCGGGGCTCGTGAAATCTGCCGTGATCGATGGTCCGGCGACCGCCCTTACTTCTTCAGGGCGCGGTCGAACAGCTCCCGCAGTTCCCGGAAGTGCCGTTCGGCCGCTTCCTCCTGGTAGGCGGCGGTATCGGACATGGTGTAACCGTGCAGGGCGTCCGGGTAGACGGCGGTGCGGTGGTCGATACCGGCGGCCTCCAGTGCGGCATCGAAGGTCGCTATCTGTTCGGGAGTGTTGGAACCGTCGTTGTCGGCGTGCCCGGCCAACACCGCGGCCCGGACCCGGGGGACCTCGGTATGCGGGCTGTCGGCGTCCTCGGTGACGATTCCGCCGGTGTGGAACATCCCGATCGCCGCGACCTCATCCGGACGGTGCGCGGCCAGCCGCAGCGCGATCCGGCCGCCGAAGCAGTATCCGGTCGCGCCGACCGCGGACCCGGTGACACCGGGCAGCCCGTGCAGCGTTTCCAGCCACACCTCGCCGTCTGCCCGCAGAACCTCCGGCGTGAGCCGGGCCATCCGCTCGCCCACCCCGGAGGCGAAGAACGCGTCGCGGCTCGCCGGATCGCGCAGGTCGACCGTGGGCGCGAGATCCGCGGCGCGCCCGTCCCGCCAGAAAACATGCGGCGCCAGTACGACATAACCCCACGACGCGATCCGGTCCGCGATCCGCTCGATCTCCGGACGCAACCCGATCGCATCCTGGAAGAGCAGGACTCCGGGCCCGGACTCGCCGGACACATATCCTTCAGCACTGCCACCGGGAAGCGAAATCTCGATCATCGTCACCCCCGCGACCCTACCGCCGGCCGATTATTGCCGGGGCCGATCTACCGGCCGGTGCCTGCGTATCGAGCTGCCGCGCCACGGAGAGCGGGTGCTCGCGTGTCCCGCCGCAGTTGTGCCGGGCTGTCACCGATACTCGGCGGATGACCGGCACCCGCGAGGTTCCCGATACGGCGCCGGCGCTCGACCGGCGCCGCCGAAACATCGTGTTCGTGACCATCGTGCTCGGCATGCTGATGGCCGCGCTCGACCAGACGATCGTCGCGACCACGCTGCCGACGATCGTCGCCGATCTCGGCAGCGCCGGGCATATGGCGTGGCTGGTCACCGCGTACATGCTTGCCGAGGCCATATCGACGGTGCTGGCAGGGAAGTTCGGTGACCTCTTCGGCCGCAAACTCGTCTTCCAGATCAGCGCCGTGGTTTTCATCCTGGGCTCGATACTCGCCGGGATCGCCCAGGACATGCTCACCTTGATCATTGCGCGCGGTATCCAGGGTGTCGGTGCGGGCGGGCTGATGGTGACCGCGATGGCGCTGATCGCCGATGTCATTCCGTTGCGTCAGCGCGGTAAGTATCAGGGCGCGATGGGCGCGGTGTTCGGGGTGACCACCGTACTCGGGCCGACACTGGGCGGCCTGTTCACCGATCACGCCAGCTGGCGGTGGTGCTTCTACATCAATGTTCCGGTGGCGGTGGTGATGATCGTGCTGGCCGCCCGGACGATTCCGACGGTGCGCCCGGCCGTACGCCCCGTGATCGACTACCTCGGAATCGCGCTGGTCGCGCTCGGCGTCGCCGGACTGATCCTCGGTCTCGAATGGGGTGGTTCCGAATACCCCTGGGGGTCGCCGATGATCATCGGCCTGTTCGCCGGGGCGGTGGTGCTGCTGGCGGCGTTCGTGGTGGTGGAAACCAGGGTGCCCGAACCGATGCTGCCGATGCATCTCTTCCGCAACCGGGTGTTCACGGTGTGCTCGATCCTCAGTTTCATCGTCGGTTTCGCGATGCTCGGTGCCATGACGTACCTGCCCACCTACCTGCAGTACGTGGACGGTGTCTCGGCAACGGAATCCGGGTTGCGCACACTGCCGATGGTGGTCGGTCTGCTGATCACCTCGATCATCTCCGGGAACATCGTCTCGACCACCGGCCGGTACAAACCTTTCCCGATCGCGGGTACGGCAGTGATGGCGCTCGGCCTCTACCTGATGTCGACGATGGGACGGCACACCGGTATCTGGCTGGAATCGCTGTACATGCTGACCCTCGGGCTGGGTATCGGCCTGTCCATGCAGGTGCTCACCATCGTCGTGCAGAACACCGTGCCCTACGCGCGGCTGGGTACCGCTACCTCCGGTGTGACGTTTTTCCGCACGGTGGGAAGTGCGTTCGGTACCGCGGTGTTCGGCACGCTCTACACCGGGAAACTCGATCCTGCGCTGGGCGCGGCGCTGGCCGAATCGGGGGTGGCCCCGGAGCTCGCGCAGAGCCCGGCGGCCCTGCGGGAATTACCCGACGAGCTGGCGGCGCCGATCATCGAGGCCTACACGACCGCCATCGACACCGTGTTCCGCTGGGTTGTGCCGGTCGCGCTCGTCGGCTTCGTGGTGGCGTGGTTCCTGCGCGAGGTACCGCTGCGCGACAGCACTCGGGCGCGCGCCGCGGAACTGGGGGAGGGCTTCTCGATGCCGGATTCCGCCGACCGGGCGGCCCAGCTGGAACACGCTGTCGCGCAGGTGTTGCGCCGGGACGAGCGCCGCCTGCCCGGCTCACCGGGAGAGCGAAAGCAGGTTCTTCCGGGGCCCTCGCTGCACGACCTCACCGATGGGGAACTCTCCGAGTCCATCACCTGGGCGATCGGCGCGGTGCATCTGCGTGCCCGGGTACGCGGCGGTGCGACCCTCACCGGTATCGCCGACGACCATATGGTGCCGGTCGGTGTACTAGAACCGGTCTACCGCGACGCCGCACGAGCCGGGTACGTGACGGCCGAGGCGGACTCGCTACGCCTGACCGACAGCGGGGCACGGCAGGCCGAGCGTTTCCGCCGCGTCTGGCGCGGCTGGCTGGACCGGCATCTGGAGGACTGGACCTTCGACGATCCCGCCGACAAGGCCCTACTCGACCGAGCGCTGGACAAGATCGCCGGCGAACTGCTGGACGAACAGAGCCGCCGGCCCACGTTCGCCGGATGAAACGGACATCCGCCGATGCGCCGCGTCCCGCCGGTTGCGGCGGGGCGCACGTTCCCCGGCCGACGGCACCGAACGTGTCACAACCGGGGTAAGCCCGATACGGCCGGGCCGTGCGTGCGTTCGCACAGCCGGCCCACGTCCGTGGTCGTTGCGGTGCGATCAGCCCCACGCAGCGGCATCGCTGTTTATCCCGCGGGGCCGGCGCAGTGTGATGCGCGCCCGGGAATTCACTTGGACGCCGGGATCGTGCGGCCGGTTGTGACCGGGTTCCGTGGGAAGACGTTGCGGACGGAATCCAGGACCTCGGCCACTTGGTCCGGATGGGTGAGATGGGGGTAGTGGCCCGCGCCCTCGATCACCGTGGCCGGTACGGGTACCGGGGTCTCGAGCGGATCGCGGGAGCCGGTGATGACATGCACCGGGACCGTGACCGCCGCGAGCAGGCGGCGAGCGGCCGCCCGCTGATCGGGCCGGCTCGCCGTGCGTAGCGCCGCGACGGTGCGCCGGGCTGCACCGGGGCGGCTCAGGTTCGCGCTCGCGCTGTCGATCGCCGGGCCGGAGGGCAGACCCAGGGCGGCGGCGAGCCGCTCCGGGGGGAGGCGGCGCAGCACGAGGGCGGTGAGCGGCAGCCGCGTGAACCACGACGCCCGGCTCTGCAGGAAAGCGGGGGCCACCAGAACGATTCCGGAGATTCGGTCGGGGTGGGCGGCCGCGTAGCGCAGGACCGGGAGGCAGCCGAGGGAATGGCCGACCAGGACGGGACGTGTGGTTACCGAGGCCATGAGCCGGTCCGGCCGGAAGTGGGCGGGAGAGCCGCCGGGGGCCGAACGGCCGAGGCCGGGGAGGTCGGCGGTGTAGGTGGATGCGGTGGTCGCCGCGGTCACCGCGCGCCAGGCCTCGCTGTCGGTGGGGAGCCCGTGCAGCAGTACGAGATCCGGTGTCCGGCCCTCGCCGCTCACCCAGAGGCCGTCGGCGAACCCGGCGGACGGATCCGGCTCGGTATCGCCGAATCGACTGCTCACCAGGTGGTCTGCCCATTTCCGCAGGACGTCGCCGGCGGGCGGCATGGTGAGCCCGGCGGCGGCAGCCACCGTATCGGCGGCGGAGGTGTCGTAGCGGTCCTCGGCGACGAATGCGAGCCGCTCCCGGTCGACCCCGGTGAGCCGCTGTGGCAGGCGGGCCACCAGGCCGGTCGGAATCGTGAAACGGGGTGCGCGGACGTGCAGGTACTCGGCGAGGATGCGCATCAACTCGGGTAGCGGTGGGCTCGCGGGGTCGAGGACGGTGTAGGAGCGGCCGGCGGTGTCCGGGTCGCGGGGGAGAGCGAGGAGGAAATCGACGAAATAGTCGAGATCGAGGATCGGCAGCAGGGTGCGGGCGTTGCCGGGCAGCGCGGGAAGCCTGCCGTACCAGAGGTCGCGGACGAGTTCGGCGAGGCCGATGTACTGCCCCGGGCCGACGACCGTGCTCGGGTTCGCGACGGTCAGTGCGATTCCCGCGGTCGCGGCGCGTTCGCGCACTATCGCGTCGGCCTCGAATTTCGAGGCGCCGTAGGCGCCGACCGCGTAATCGTGTTCGGCCGAATCCGGCACGGTGACCCGGTATCCGGTGATGTGGACCAGCCGGCGCAGTTCGGGCAGGCCCGTGCACCAGTCCAGGATGTGCAGGGCGCCATCGATATTCACCGCTCGCGCGAGACCCGCGTCGATCCCGAAGGTGAACCGGGCCGCGCAGTTGTACACATCGCGTATCCCGGCGGTGTCCAGCCCGGCGACCTCGCCCAGGCCGGGGTCGGTGATATCGCAGTCGAGTACGGTCAGCCGCTCGCGCTCGACTCCGTGCTCGTCGAGCCAGGCGGTGAGCCGGCCGGCGCTGCCGGGTCGTAATGCGGCCGCGACCGTATGCCCGCGATGCAGCAGCCGGGCGACGAGGGCGCGTCCGATGAAACCGGCCGCGCCGAAGACGACGGAATCGGGAGTGCTCATAACGAATCCTAACTAGACTGGTCTACATATTTTGTGGGTAGGTAAGCGCGCGGTGTGAGTTGTCGGGGGATCTAGAGCAGGGTGCGGGCGACGCGCGCGGCCCGTTCCAGTGGCTCGCGGTCGCGATGTGTCTGTGCGAGCAGTAGCGCGCCCTCGATCAGCGCCAGCAGGGAAACGGCCAGATCGTCGGCATTGTCGTAACCGGCCGTTCGGAGGCTGATTCGCAAGGCCTCCGTCCACCGCCCGTAGACCTCGGCGCAGGCGCGCTGGACGGTGTCGTTCGCGCCGGAGACCTCCAGGGCGACGGTGGCGACGGGACAGCCGCATTCCCAGCCGGATGCCTCGAGCCGATCGCCGAGCAGGGTGATCAGCGCGGTGACCGCGCCGGCCGGGTCGGTGAGATCGGCCTCCGCGAGCGCGGTATCGATGACGCCGGAGGTCTGGGTGACGGCGACGGCGACGAGTTCGTCCTTACCGCCCGGGAAATGGAAGTACAGGGAACCGCGCGGCGTATCGCTGTCCGCCAGTATCTGGTTGAGGCCGGTGCCGAAATAGCCGCGGCGTTCGATCGACGACCGGGTCGCCTCGATCATCCGCTGCCTGGTTTCGGCTCCTTTGGCACCCATGCCTGAAAAGTAGACCGGTCTTCATAAAAAGTCAACGCTTGCATCCCGCGGCGACGATGCCGGTCAGGAACGGGTACGCGGGACCTTGTTGCGGTACATGGCGGTATCCGCGGCCTGCATCGCCTCGTCGATCGCGGTCGGAGCGTCCTCGAGATACACCGTGCCGATACTCGCGCCGATACTGATCGTCCGCTCACGGATCTCCATCGGCACGGTGAGAGCGGTCTGCACATCCGCGCTGAGCATGGCCAATTCGGCCGTACCGGTGCACCGCTCGAGTACGGCGATGAATTCGTCACCGCCCAGACGTGCCGCCAGCCCACCGGCCGCCGTCACGGTTTGCCGCAGGCGGGCGCCGACTATCCGCAGCACCTCGTCGCCGACGGTATGCCCCCAGCGGTCGTTGACCTCCTTGAACCCGTTCAGATCCAGATAGACCATCCCGATCGGTGGCGTCGCCACGGCCAGCCGGTCGAAGAAATGGCCCCGGTTGGGCAGGCCCGTGAGTTCGTCGTGATTGGCGTCGTACCAGAGGCGGGCGGCGAGTTCCCGGCGTTCGGTGACATCGACCGCCACACCGATCAGGAAACGGACCTGACCACTGTGATCGCGCACGGCCGACATCGACAGATCGATACCCGTGGACGTCCCGTCCGGGCGCGGATGGTCTAGTTCCAGCCGGAATCGGTCGATACTGCCCGCCAGCAGCTGGGTCATCCGCTGGTAGGCGTCACCGATATTGGCGTGACCCACCACATCGGCCACCGGACTGCCCGGCATCTCTTCCACAGCGATACCGAGCATGTCGGCGAATGCCGCATTCGCTTCGAGAACCCGCCCGTGGGTGTCGACCGTCCCGATTCCCACCGAGGCGCCCGCGAACACCGCCTCGAAACGCGCTTCGGACAGTTCGCGTCGCCGCTCGGCGTCCTGGGCGGCCGCCAGCGCCGCGGCGAGCGTGGCCTCCTGCTCCGACAATGCCACCGAACGCAGTGCCGCCGTGAACCCGGTCGCGAACTCGGCGGCCACGAGCAGCGCGCGGTCGTGGACCGCGTCCCCGGCAACCGGATCCGTGGCCTGGACGTACCGGGCCATATCCGCGCAGATCAGCGGGATCGTCCGGCCGGTCACCGCGGGGTCGCGGTAGTTCGCCGTGACCAATGCCTCGGCCGCGTACTTCCCGGCCTCCGGCCCGATGGTGCCGCGCAGGGCAGCGAGCAACTGTTCGACCTGTTCGGTCAGCAGTTCCTCGATACGATCCCGCGTCAGGGTCGGCGCCACCGCGCCGTCGAGCACGTCGGCCCAGCAGACCGCGAGTTCCCGCGCGGTCACCCGTTTCTCCTGCGCAGTACCGCCCGGGTCAGGACTTGCACCCCACACCGGCCAAGCCCAGCGACCGGCCCGGGGCCTCGTGCCGATCGCGCTCCGATTCCGGCCGCCACATCGGCAGTTCGACCACACCGGGTTCCACGAGTTCCCAGCCGTCGAACATTTCGGTGATGGCGGCGCGCGAACGGAATTGGATCCCCACCTGGTTACCGTGCTGTGAGGATTTGTGCAGGGCGGCCGCATCGTCGGGCCGCAGCGCGGAGGTCAGATGTGAGATGGCGACATGACTTCCGGCGGGCACCGCCTGCCGGAGCGCGGCCACCTTCGCCGCGGGCAGATCGTCGTCGGCGAGTAGATGCAGTACCGCGATGAGCAGGATCCCGACCGGTTGTTCCGGATCGATCACTCCGGTGTCGCGGACCCGCGCCAGCAGTTCGGCGGGTTCCCGCAGATCGGCTTCGATGGCGCCGTAATTCGGCTCGCCCACCAGGATCGCCCGCGAATGGGCCACGGCCACCGGATCGATATCCACGTAGAGCACCCGTGCCCCGGGATCGCACTCCCGGACGATCTCGTGCACATTACCGGCGGTCGGGATACCCGAACCGATATCGAGGAACTGGGTGATACCCGCATCGATCAGAAAGCGCACGGCCCGCCGCAGGAACGCGCGGTTGCTCAGCGCCAGCCGGGGCAGATCCGGTACCAGCCGGCTACCGCGTTGCGCGGCGAGCCGATCGACTTCGAAGTTGTGCGAACCACCCAGCAGCGCGTCGTACATCCGCGCCGGGCTCGGCTGCATCATGTCCACACCCTCGGGTGCCCAGGCCGGCCTGTCCATCTCGTCCCCTCTGCGCTCGAAACCCGCCCCGGCCGTATCGTCCTCGGCCGCGTCCGGGAAACCCCTGCGCTGCGCTACGGACCGCCCATGGTGCGACGGACCGGTGCCACTCGGCCGAGTTCTTGTTACGGCCTCGAGTCACTGTGCGCATAATAGCCGGTACGGCGCAGATCCCGTAGGCGGGAACGCGCCCGGCGGCCCGGCTCGGCGCCGGATCGAGAGGGAAAGACTCTGCTGGACAAACTGGTTCGGGAGCCGAGGCCTTCGGTGTATCCGCTGTGATAGCCCTGGTTCGGTGTTCGCGCGGGTGAAGAACACCAAGGCGAGCACCGCCGCCGCGAGGGAACGGGCGCCATAGTTATGAAAAAATATATATGTCAAAAGATGCGATATCGTGGGTGTCATGAACTCCGAACGTCGCGCCCAGGACGGCCGCGACCTGCCCACGGTCCTGCGTGATCTGGCCTGGACGGTGCACCGGCTGGTGCCGGAAGTCGCGGGCGTACTGCCGCTGCCCACCACCGAACTCGCGGTGCTCAAACAGATCCTGGCCGCACCCGGTATCACCGTCACCGAACTGTCGAAACAACTCGGTATGCGGCAGAGCAATGTGAGCGCCGCGGTGCGTAGCCTGGTCGGCCGCGGGCTGGTCGCGCGGTCGGTGGACCCGGACGACCGCCGGGTGATCCGGCTGGCGCCGACCGAGAACGCCTTCGATGCCCGGCAGACCATCCATACCGTGTGGTCGGGCACTGTCCAGCAGGCGATGACGCGGCTCGACGACGATCAGGTCGACGCGCTGTACTCCGCCGCCGACGCGCTCGAAGCCCTCGACCGGGTGCTGCACGAGGATCGGGATCCGGCATGAAGATCGACGGCGGTTGCCGGGCCGTGGGTGGGGCTACGTAACGCCGGGTACGACTCCGCGGGGCTGGATCAGCGGTAGATCGTTGTAGGTGACGATGCCCGGCGGTGCCGCAACGACGGCCGGGATCGCGTTGATCACCGGCATCGCGGTCATGATGTGCCCGAGTGTCATGAAATCCGCGATCGTCTCGGCCTGGAAATCCGGTGGCGGCAGGAAACTCACCACGTTCTTCACCGTCGGGCGCCCGTCCACCTGCAGCACCCAGCCGTCCTGATCGATCTTCCAATCCGGTTCCAGGCTCTGTCCTTTGCGCCACCGCACGGTGAGCTCCACCAGGGTCCGGCCGGCGACGATACCTTTCCAGCTCGCGAACACGCCGGCCACGCAGCCGGCCGGGATGGTCCACGAGCCGAGATCGAGATCGGTAGTGGTCCGGGCGTATTCGGCGTCGCAGCGTACGTCGTCGAGTTCGACCCCCAGGGCGTCGGCGATGAGCCGTACCGCCTCACCGAACACCCCGGTGCCCTCGGCGGTCATCGCCTGCAGATCGGGATGGTCGATCGGCTGACCGAATCCCACCGGGCGTTCGGTCGCCGGGGAATCGTAGAAAGTGGTGTCCGCCGCCTCGGTGACGGTCACTTTGTCGACTCGGTCGCAGATACCGGCCGAGACGATGGCCAGCAGGTTGACGAAACCAGGGCTGATCCCGGAGCCGAACATGGTCGCGCCGCCGCGCCGGCAGGCCTCGGCGATACGGTCGCGGCCCTGCCCCTGGCGGTGTCCGGTGATGAACGACGCGGACGACACCACGTCCACCCCGGCCTCCAGGATCCGGACCAGTTCGTCGACGTCGATCCACATCGGGTTGTAGACCACGCAATCCGGTTTCGATGCCAGCAGGGCGGCGATATCGTCGGTGGCCGTGATTCCGACGGGACCGATCCCGCACAGTTCGCCGATATCGCGGCCCACCTTGTCCGGTGACCACGCATAACAGCCGACGAGTTCCAGGGTCGGGTTCGCGACGACGGCGCGAACCGAACTCTTCCCGACATTGCCGGTCGTCCACTGGACGACCCGATACCGACGATCCTTGGGCATCTGCTCAGCTTAGGGTCTATTTGCAATATGCGGAACGAATACTCTGGAATATGAGAATAAGGTTTCCGTTCGAGTGTCTCGCCGCCCTTGGATGTCGGCGCAGCCGCGGCCGGGTGCGAGTTCGGTGGCATCCATCACAGCGGCCGGGAATCGTGGTTCAAAAGCGGCGTGTGTCACATTTTGTGCCGAGTGGATCGCCGAATCGCGTGCGGCCGCCGGCTTGGGGCGAGGGCATCGGGTGCAACCGTTGGGGGCGGGGCGCCGCGTCTCGAAGTGCTTGTCCGGCAACCATCTTCGATTCGGAGAACGGCCGGGGCCGGAGGCGGGTGAATTCTGTGTTAAACGTCCTGGTTACGCCCTTCGGGGAGAACCCGGACGCGTCGAGGTCCTGTCAACCTGTGTTATCCGGAGGTCACAACACGGTAATATCGAATTGCTCGCCGAGGCGTGTATCAGGCGAGCCCCGCCGGATCGAAGGTTGGTGAGACCACCCATGTCGGTATCGATGTTCGACGAAACCCTGCCACGCGGTGAACGAGACGGGGTCGGGCTGCGGGTCGGCGCAATCATCGATCGCGGTGGTGAGGTGCTGTTGCTGGAACTGCCCAGCACCGGGCCGATTCGTCCCACCCGCAAACTGCCCGGGGCCACTGTGGAGCCCGGTGAATCGGTGACCGGCGCCCTGATCCGCGGTGTACAGGAGGAGACCGGGCTCGCGGTCACCGATATCCGCCACCACGTCGGCGACTTCGACTACCTTTCGCCCGCCGGTAAACCGGTGCGGCGCTTGCATTTCGCGGTCGAGGTCGAATCGCCGGGCCCCGTGGTGCTGAGCGCGCACGCGAGCTATGTCTGGGCACCCCTCAACAGTGGCGATCTGTCGGTCACCTCCTCGGTCCAGAAGATCCTCGACACCTATCGCGAACTCGTCTATCCCTGAGCGGAACCCGTGCGCAGGGAGCTGCATAACCGGCAGATCCCGCTGTAGACGTCCCTCGGGCTCGTCGAAACGGCCTGCCGGTGCGGCGCCGTCGGTCCTGTCCCGCGCCGATCACCGAATCGGCGTGCGGGCCGTCTGTGGTTGCTCGGTGGATTCCGCGCGTGGGATGCCTGCCCGGCGCTCGCCGCGTGGCGCATCGGGGACCAGCGGCCGGCGCAGGCGAGTTCGTACCGCGCTTGCGGCGCAACCGATCACCGCCGCCGCACCGAGCGCGGTGGCCCAGGTCAGCTCCTCGTTCAGGATCAATGCCGCCCAGCAGAGCGTGAATACGGGCTGCGCGAGTTGAACCTGACTGACCTGGGTCATCGGCCCGATCGCCAGGCCGCGGTACCAGGGCAGGAAGCCCAGGTACATGCTCACCACGCCGAGGTAGGCGAAGGCGCCCCACTGCGCCGCTGAACCCGCCGGAGGCTGCTGGGCCACGGAGATCCCCGTGAGTACGACCATCACCGGAGCCGACAGCACCAGCGCCCACGAAATGGTCTGCCAGGCGCCCAGTTCCCGGGCCAATAGCCCGCCTTCGGCATAACCGCAGGCCGCCGCGACGACCGCGCCCAGCAGAAGCAGATCCGACCAGTGTGGACCGCCGAAACCGCCGCCGCGGAACCCGGCGAATATCAGCGCCGCCACTGCACCGGCGGCCGCGGTGAGCCAGAAGGCCCGTGGTGGCCGCTCATGGCCGCGGAGTACAGCCAGTACCGCGGTCGCCGCGGGCAGTAGTGCGATCACGACGGCGCTGTGGCCTGCCGACGCTTCGGTGAGCGCGAAGGATGTCAGTAGCGGGAATCCGGCGACGACACCACCGGCGACGACACCCAGCCGGATCCACTGCCTGCCCTGTGGGCACCGTTGTCCGGTGAACGCCAGCGCGCCTCCCGCGAGCAATCCCGCCACGACCGCGCGTCCGGCGGCCACGAAAAGTGCGGTGAAACCGTCGTCGGCAACGGCGATCTTGGTGAGTGGCACGGTGAACGAGAAGGCCAGGATGCCCAGCAGGCCCCACGCCGGGCCCGTATATCGGGACGGTAGCGGTTCTGCCGTCCGGGTAGTAGCGCTACTATGTTCTCTCATGTCTGACGATAGCAGCTCGCGTATTGCGGCGGAGCTTCGCGAGTGGATAGCCGAGGCCCCGCCCGGTGCGCAGTTGCCGTCCACCCGCGCGTTGGTGACCCGGTATTCCGCAAGTCCGGTCACGGTGCAGAAGGCGCTGCGCATCCTCACCACGCAGGGATTGGTCGAAAGCCGCCCCGGCGTGGGGACTTTCGTACGTACGGTGCGCGACACCCGCCCGCACGACTACGGGTGGCAGACCGCGGCACTGGGCACACCGCGTAATCGCTCCGCCCGCTGGTTCACCGCGCTGCAGACGGTCGCCAATGACCGGATAGCCCTGCACTCCGGCTATCCGGACCGGGAACTGCTGCCCGAACGGCTGGTCCGCGGCGCCTTCGCCCGCGCCGCCCGCGGCGACGCCACGGTCAACCGCCCGCCCAGTAGCGGCCTCCCGGACCTGCAGGCGTGGTTCGCGACCGAACTGGCGGCGGTGACCCCCGCCGGTGTGATGGCGCCGGCCCCGAGTGATGTCGTCATCTTCCCGGGGAGTCAGAGCGGGCTCGGCACGGCCTTCCAGGCGCTGGTCGGACCCGGCCGGCCGCTGCTGGTGGAATCACCCACCTATTGGGGTGCGATTCTGGCGGCCAACCGGGCCGGGGTGCAGGTGGTCCCCGTCCCGAGCAGTGCCGACGGTCCACGCCCCGAGGATCTGGCCCGGGCATTCGAGCGGACCGGTGCTCGCGCCTTCTACGCCCAGCCGCATTTTGCCAATCCGACCGGCGCGCAATGGAAACCGGAACGGGCGGCCGGGGTGCTCGATGTGGTGCGCGCACACGGAGCGTTCCTGATCGAGGACGACTGGGCGCACGATTTCGGTATCGATACCGTCCCCATCCCGCTGGCCACCCGCGACGACGCCGGCCATGTGGTGTATCTGCGGTCGCTGACCAAGAGTGTCTCGCCGTCGGTCCGGATCGCCGCTGTCGTCGCCCGGGGCCCGGCCCGGGAACGGATCCTGGCGGACGCCCAGGCGGAGTCGATGTATGTGAGTGGTCTGCTTCAGGCCGTGGCCCTCGATGTGGTGACCCAGCCGGGCTGGCGTACCCATACCCGCGGGCTGGGGCGCCGGCTGGCCACCCGGCGTGATCTGTTGATCGCCGCGCTGCGCGAGCACCTGCCGGAAGCCCGCCTGGATGTGGTGCCACGCGGCGGGCTGCACCTGTGGGTGCGTTTATCCGATCCCACCGATGTGGCGCGGCTCGTTCGCGATTGTGAGGACGACGGGGTGGTCATCGCGCCCGGGGACGAGTGGTTTCCCGCCGAACCGACGGGTGCCTATCTGCGGCTCAACTACTCCGGCCCGAATCCGGGTGCGTTCCCCGAGGGCGTGCGTGTCATCGCCCGCGCATTGTCCCGGCAGGGGCGATAGCCCGCGCGGTACCGGCCGGGACGGTGTCCGCGACCGGTACCCGTACGGGGATCAGTCGGGGAGAACCGAGATGGTGCCGCGGCAGACCGCGTTCTGGGTGTTGAGCCACCACCAGCCGCCGCCGGTGCGGGCGGTCACCGTGAAGGCGACAGTGCCGACGCCGGTCCAGGTGCGGTTCACCGGAATCCCCGGTTTACCCTTCAGCATTTCCTCATCGCTGACGCTGGTACCGGACGCGCCGGTGGTCTCGTTGTGCCAGTCGACCTGCACCTGGGTGCCGTACGGCGTGGTGGTCGGAATCGGGAACAGGCTCGCGGGCGGGTTCGGCAGATCGTTGTCGCCGCTGAGCAGCAGCGCCGGTTCCAGTTCCCCGCCCGGTGGGCGGCTGGCCCCCGAACTCGCCCGGATATGCCAGGTGAACGGTGGTGCCCACGCCAGCGGATTCGCGCTGCCGCAGGTCATAACGGTCGACGACGGTGGCTGGGCCGCCGCGGTGCCGGCGCCGGCCGTGAGGAGGGCGGCGGCCGCGGCGACGGCGGTTGCCGGGGCGAGTGCTGCGGTGACGAGCTGACGTGCGCGAGGCATCTGGGCTCCCTGATCCAGTAGAGGACTGTCGGTGTTCCGCGTTGAAGAGAATATCTACCTGGGTGTCGCCGCTGTGCCCGTTTCCGTTTCTCCCGTGTGGCGTAGCCCGGCCGGGACCGGGTCCGGCCGTGGGGTTCCGGTGTGAACGGCCGCGCCGCAGGCGACCCGGTTCAGCTGTATCGGGCGAGACGCCGGGCCAGGTAGCGGCTGTCGCGTCCTACGCCGTGCAGGGTGCCGGAGAGGATATTGCGCTGATATTCCAAGCCCAGGAAGGCCAGACCCCGGTGAGCAGTCGAGATTCCGTTCCGATGTGACGGGAAACCCGCGGCATCGGCGGGGCACAGTGCGCTCAGATGTGCCAGTGCCGGTCGGTATCCGGTGGCCAGGACGACGGTATCCACCTCCTCGCTGTGGCCGTCGGGCCAGTGCAGCACCCGTTCATCGGCCCGGGCGAACATCGGCCGGGACTCGGGGTTGCCCTGTTCGAGCGTGTCCCGGTAGCCCTCGGTGTCCACGATGGGGATCGTGCCGCTGTGGAAGAACCGCCCGATCGGCAGCCGGGACGCCAGGGATATCGCCCGCCAGAATCGTGAGTCGGCCGGGATCGGTTCGTTCGTCGCATAGCGCAGGGGCGTGCGGTGCGCCAGGATCACCCGCGTTTCGGCGGCGAGTTCGATGGCTATCTGGACGGCGGAGTTACCGGATCCGACCACCACCACCCGCTGCCCGGTGAACGGTTGCGGGCGACGGTACTCGGCGGCGTGTAACACCTCGCCGGTGTAGCCGGCCAATGCGGGGATCTCCGGACGGTAGGGATTGGCGTAACCGCCGGTGGCCGAGACCACCACCGGCGCGGTGAACTCGGCACCGGTGGTGGTGCGCACCCGGAACGTTGCGCCGGCCCTGTCCACAGCGGTGACCCTGTGCCCGGTATGTATCCCGCCCGGTATCGCGGCCGCGCACTGCCGCAGATATGCGGCCACCTCATCGCGCGTCGGGTACCGGTGCGGATCACCCGGAAAAGGTTTGCCGGGGAGCGCGTTCATATGCGCGGGGGTGAACAGTCGCAGACTGTCGTAGTAGCTCGGCCAGGATCCGGCGGTATCCGATCCGGCTTCGAGCACCACCGGGCGGAACCCGTACTCCGAGAGGGCCAGTGCGCCGGCTATCCCGGCTTGGCCTGCGCCGATAACAATAGCTGGGGTATCCATGATGGCCGTGATCGTGACATTTCGGGCAGGGGGCCGCCACGTATTTTCGGCGGCACGAGGTTCTGCTCGCCCGCCGTTGTTCAGCTCCGGACGTGATCCTCGACGAAGACCTTGCGGCAGGAGGGGGCGCAGAACGCGTAGTCGACTCCCTCATGGGTGTAGGTGATCTGGGCGGTCGCCCATTCGACCTGCATCCCACAGGTCGGGTCGATGGTGAACCCGTCCGGGGCCGCGGGCAGCTGCCCGGAATCGCGGAAGTCCTGGGTCATCAGCCGGGTCAGCTCGGTGCTGGTCGTGGACCGGCCGAGCGTGCCGACGCAGTGTTCGCGCAGACCCACTATCTGCACGACACAGTGCGGTTCGCGATTCAGGCGCTCCGCGTCGGGCTCGGTGCCGGCGATTGCCGCGGTGATCATCGGGACGATGTTCTTGCCGAAATCCGGGTCCCCGCTCCAGGACCCCGGCACCGTCAATCGAACCAGGTAGCGGGGTGCGGAGTCGGTATCCGGTCCGCCGGTGACCCAGGTTCGCGGCTGCTGGATCAGTACATGGGTGAATTCCCGCGCCTTGGCCATGGTTGCGTCCGGGGCTTCGTCGTAGCCGCTGAGCGCCGACATCACCCGGTCGGCGAGGTCCTGTTCGGCACGGGCGTCGAGTTCGCGTCCGGTGACCGATATTTCGAGGGTCATCATGATGGTCATTCCTCCGGTGTCGTGAGGGGAATCGGGGTGGTGTGGCGGGCGGCCAGGGCGAGCAGTTCGCCGACGGACCATTGGTCGTCGGCGTAGGCGCCGTACTTCGCGGCGAGGACGGTGCCATCGGGGTGGATCAGGAAGTCGGCGGGGAGCCCCAGGCGGCCGCCTTCGGGCCGTGCGGGCGGCGCCGGGCGTTCACCGCGCCGACCGGGTAGTTCGGTGCCGATCGCGCGGGCGATGGTTCTCCAGCCGCGCGGGTCCAGGAGTGCGCGGGCGCCGGTCTCGACGCCGAATTCGCGATACAGCGCGCGGTCCGGGTCGGCGATAACGTCGAGCGGCAGGTCGGCGGTGTATGTGCGGAGTTCGGCGGCGCTCGAGTGGAAGACCGCCACCTCGCGGATCCCGGCGGCCCGGATCTCGGGCAGCCGGGTGACCACCGACCGGAGGTGCAGGTTGCAGACCGGGCAGCCGGCGAAACGGCGAAATTGCAGGTGGGTGAGGTGATCGGGGTCGGGGAGGGGTATCGCGGCACCGCTGATGCCCGTCAGGGTGCGGGTGGATACGCCGTCGGGTGGCGGCATCTGATCTCCTTAAGAGTACGACGTACGCTTATAAACGAGTATGCGCGTATCCAGTACGCTGTCAACCCGTGCCCAGGCCGCGTTCCCTCACCGATGAGCAACTGGTCGCCGCCGCGCTGGCGGTGATCGACCGGGACGGTCTGCCCGGCTTGACCATGCGCGCGGTCGCCCGCGAGCTGCCGATCGCCACCATGGGGCTGTACCGGTATGTCGCCGATCGGCAGGCATTGGAAGTCCTCGTCGTCGACCACATCTTCGGCACGGTCGACCTCACGCTGCCCGCGGTGAACTGGGCGGACCGGATACGGATTCTGATGGACCGCCTACGGGACGCGGTGGCCGCGCATCCGGCCGCGGTGCCACTGGTGCTCCGTCACCGCCAGGCCGCACCCGGCTCACTGCTACTGATCGAAACCATGCTGGCTCTGCTCACCGAAGGCGGCCATACCGGAACCGACCGGGTCGTCGCGCAGCGCACGCTGATCGGTTATCTGCTCGGATTCCTGCAGAACGAGCACTACGCGGCACTGTCGGGGGCGGGCACCGTCACCATGTCCGAGCTACCTCCCGAGCGGTACCCGCACCTCTCCGGTGCTGCGGCCGACGCCCGCACGCTCCCGCCCGCCGAAGAGTTCCGGCGCGGTCTCGATATCGTGCTGCGCGGGCTCGGGGACTGATCGAGCCCGCGCCCTCGCGCACCCGTTCAGCGAGAATCGTCCGGACCGGCCGAGTGGTCTTCCTCGTCGTCCCCGGGGGCGATATCGGGGCAGTTTCCGGCGAGGATGGCGCCCAATCGGGCTCTGGGCGGCAGGACCGCTTCCTCGAGGATCGCCAGGATTTCGTCCTCCGGGCTGCGGCCGTGGTCGACCGCGCGTATCCGCAGGGCGCGGTACACCGCGTCCGGTACATGCCGAACAGATAGCGTCACCATGGAGCCGTCTTTCGTCGACAGTCGTCGGTGCCCCGATTATATTTCCCGCCCGTCCGAAACCGGGTTACCCGGCGTCTCGTTCTGATATCGCCGCGTGCGCCGGGGATCGGGCACCGATCGGGGTAATTGCGCGAAAGCCATTCCGGCACTGGCAATATGGCGCAAGATCGACGCTTGTCGATGCAATACGAATTCTGGGCCGGATGGTCCGGTGCGGTGCGCGGCTGTCCACGCGCGCATCCGGAAAGTGAGGCGGAAATGAATCACAAACTCTGGCTGCTCGGGCGGCTCGCCACGGTGGGCGGGCATATTCTCGGGGAGAAGATCACCGGGCACCGTGCCCGCACCATCGACGATGTACCCGCGTCCGGGGCGGCGCTGACCACCGAATGGCTCACCGCGGTGCTGTGCCGCGACACCCCCGGTGCGGAGGTCCTCTCGTTCGAGATCGACGGTGGCAGCAGCGGCACCTCCACCCGGACCGCGATCCGGGTGGAATACAACGAGGCCGGGCGGGCCGCCGAATTGCCGCGGGCATTGTTCGCGAAAACCACCACCTCGCTCAGCCAGCGCATCCTGCTGGGCGGCGGCAAGATGATCGATGGGGAGACCCGGTTCTTCCGGGACTTCCGTCCGGAACTCGATATCCAGGCGCCGCTCGGTTATTGGGGCGCCTCCGATCCGGCGTCCTGGCGTTCGATCGCGCTGATGGAGGATATCGCCGTGACGCGGGGTGCCGTGTTCAGCGAGCCCACCGAGCCGATCGGCCGCGCGGAGATGGAAGATCTGGTGCGCAACCTGGCCCGGTTGCACGGCACGTTCTGGGAGAGCCCGGCGATCGAACCGCTGAAGACGACGAACGAGGCGCTGGCCGCGTACCTGGCCGCGATCGATATGCGGACCCGCTGCACGGTGGGGCTGGAGCGGGCGGCGGAGGTCGTACCCGAGGAGTTGCACGGTCAGGCGGATCGGCTGTGGGCCGGTGTGGAACGGGCGGTGGACCTGGCGACGCGGGAACTCCCGCACACCCTGCTACATGGGGACCCGCATATCGGTCAGACCTACCGCACCGCCGACGGCCGGATGGGATACGTCGACTGGCAGGTCGTGATGCGTGGCGGCTGGGGTCACGATTTCGCGTACACGGTGAACTCGGGATGCGAGCCGGCCGACCGCCGGGCCTGGGCCGAGGATCTGCTGCGGGCCTATCTGGACGAACTCGCGGCTGCCGGTGGCCGCGCGCCGTCCTTCGACGAGGCCTGGCTGATCTACCGGCAGCAATCGATGTTCGCGTACGCCGCGTGGGCGTTCACGATCGGCCGGGCCGCCTATCAACCCGAAATGCAATCGCAGGAGACCTGTTTGTCGCTTATGCGCCGGATTACCACTGCGGTGCACGACAATCGTTCGCTGGACGCATTGGGTGTGTGAGCGGTGGATCGTGGCCGGGCCGGCGGGCTCGGCCCCGGTCAGCCGTATTTTCGCCTGCCGAGCCGGGTCGGCAGATATGCGGACCAGTCCAATGAGTTTCTCGAAAAGACTGGGTAGGCAACCATTTTCGAAAACGAACAGAGAGTCCGGTGGTGTCGTAACATCGCGTCGTTCCGGCTCGAGTCAGTAGGCAGGAGGAGGCTCGAACCGGTGCCCGGCCGGTGGAAAACCATCGGTCCCGCTACCAGACGTATGGAGTTTCTTCTTGACCAGCTCGGAATATCGAAGGCTCGCCCCGGCCCCGTCCGGTCCCGGTTCGTACGACGACCCCCGGTACGCGCTGTATCTCCCGGAGTTCGCCGCCGACCCACATCGCGCCTACCAGGACATGCGCCGCCGCTACGGTTCGCTCGCACCCGTGGAGCTGGCCCCGGGGGTGCCCGCCACATTGGTGATCGGCTACTCGACCGCGCTGCGTGTACTCAACGATCCGGATCGTTTCCCCGCCGATCCACGGACCTGGCAGAAGGGGGTTCCGGCGGGGTGCCCGGTGCTGCCGATGATGGAGTGGCGGCCGATGGCCAGCCGCTGCGCCGGTCAGGAATTCCTGCGCTACCGGCAGGCGATCACGGCCGGTATCGACGAAGTGGATATGTATGCCATCCACGCCGTGGTGGAGAACATCGCGGGTCCGCTGATCAATTCGTTCTGCGCGGACGGCCGGGCCGAACTCATCCAGCAGTATGTTTTCCCCTTGTCGTTCCAGGTGATCAACTATCTGCTCGGCAGCCCGCCGGAGGTCGGGCAGCAGGTCGCCGCCGGTATCGCCGCCATGCTCGAGGGGATCGATGCCGAGGCCGGTAGCCGGATGCTGGGTGAGGCCCTGGCGAAGCTGGTGGCGACGAAGCGGGAGGACCCCGGGGCCGATATCACCTCGGTACTGTTGCGGCATCCGGCCGAGCTATCCGATGAAGAGGTGTCGCACCATGTTTCGCAGGTGTACGGCACCGGGATCGAATTCGAACTCAATCTGATCGTCAACACCCTGCTGCTGATCCTCACCGACGACCGGTTCGGTGGCAGTGTGCTCGGCGGCAACCTCACCTCGCGCGATGCCCTGGACGAGGTGCTGTTCAACGATCCGCCGCTGGCGAATCTGCTGGTGACCTATCCGCGGATGCCGATCCTGCTCGACGATGTCTGGTTGCCGGCGCATCAGCCGGTGGTGATCAGTATGGCCGCCTGTAACAACGATCCCAAGATCCGGGCCTCGGAGCTCACCGGTAATCGTGCCCATCTCGCGTGGGGTCTCGGTCCGCATGCCTGCCCCGCGCAGTCGCTGGCCTACATCATCGCCGAAGGGGCGATCGATCAGCTGCTGGACGCCATCCCGGAGATGCGTGCCGACTTTCCCGGCGACGAACCGGCCTGGCGCCCGGGTCCGTTCCATCGGTCGCTGGTGGAACTCCCGGTCACTTTCCCGCCGAGCTCGCCCTTGCTGGGTGTCGAGCAGGCCGCGGCCCGTCCCGCGACCTACACCTGAGGCGAGGCCGCGCAGGCACCTCTGCGGCCCGCGAGGTTCCTGAGGGGGCCTGAGAAGGGGACGCCCCGGCCGCGGTATCCCGAGATCGATGAGGCTCTCGAGATACCCGGCCACGCACCGGCCCACGTCGCGGCCGGCCGAGGCGAGTCACTACTTGAATCCGGATTCAAGTTGGTTTAGCGTGCGGAGAGCAGCGAAGGTCCCTCTGCGGCCTATCGAGCCGCGCCCCGAAGATCGGAGTTCTCCCGTGGAACTGTTCACCTCGACCGACCGCGCCCGCGAGTACCGGCAGAAACTGCTCGGCTTCATGGACGAATGCGTGTACCCGGCCGAACCGGTCTACGCCGAGCAGATGGCCGCGGCCGGCGATCCGCATCATCACCCGCAGATCCTCGAGGATCTGAAGGCCGAGGCCAAGACGCGCGGCCTGTGGAACCTTTTCCACCCGCACGAGGAATGGGGCCCGGGGCTGACCAACCTGGAGTACGCGCCGCTGGCCGAGATCATGGGCCGCAGCCCGGCGCTGGCCCCGGAGGCCTGCAACTGTTCGGCGCCCGATACCGGGAATATGGAGGTGTTCACCCTCTTCGGTACCCAGGAACACAAGGAACGCTGGCTCGAACCGCTGCTCGACGGCACCATCCGCTCGGCCTTCGCGATGACCGAGCCCGGTGTGGCCAGCTCCGATGCGACGAATGTCGAAATGCGGATGGAACGCGATGGCGACCACTACATCCTCAACGGCCGCAAATGGTTCGCCTCCAATGCCATGCACCGCAACTGCAAGGTGCTGATCGTCATGGGCAAAACCGATCCGGAGGCGCCCAAGCACCGGCAGCAGTCGATGATGGTGGTGCCGATCGATGCGCCGGGTGTCCGGGTGGTGCGCAACCTGCCGGTGTTCGGGTACGTCGACCGCGAGGGGCACGCCGAAATCGAATTCACCGATGTGCGGGTGCCGCTGACCGATGTACTCAAAGGCGAGGGTGAGGGTTTCGCGATCAGCCAGGCGCGGCTCGGACCGGGCCGGATCCACCATGCGATGCGTGCCATCGGGATGGCCGAGCGCGCGCTGGAACTCATGTGCGCGCGGGCCGAATCGCGTATCACGTTCGGGCGCAAGGTCAGTGAACGCGCGAATATCCGCGACTGGATCGCCGAGGCCCGGATCGATATCGAACAGGCACGGCTGCTCACCCTGAAAACGGCCTGGATGATGGATACGGTCGGCAACAAGGAGGCGCGTACGGAGATCGCGGCCATCAAGATCGCCGCGCCGGTGATGGCGCTGCGCATCGTGGACCGCGCAATCCAGGTGTACGGGGCGGCCGGGGTCACCGAGGATTTCCCGCTGGCAAGCATGTACGCCCACCTGCGGACCCTGCGTATCGCCGACGGACCCGACGAGGTGCACAAACTGACCATCGCCCGCGCCGAACTCGGCAAGGCCCGCGCCGCCGCCGAAGCCGCCGGCTGAGGGGGCGCGCATCCGGAGCGGGGATCCGGAAGGGGACGCCGAGTACCTGGCCGGCTCGGTGCCGCGTGGCGCTCGGTTCCGGTGCGAAGGCCTCCGGATCACCGGGGGCGCGGCGGGGCGGGGGGGCGCGCGGTCCGGGGGCGATGGCCGCCGTATCCCGGGGGGGGCGGCGTCCGGGCGGCCGCCGCGCCGCCGGACACTCAGTGCTGAACCGGCCGGACGTGCGGCACTCCGCCGGGCTCGGGAGGCCAGAGAACAGCCGGGGCTCGCCGGGCTCCTCACCGGCGGCGGATCGCCGTCGGCCGCCGGACGACGTAGCGCCCGTGTGGCGGATCGGCTCGGGATACGTTGGGTAGGTCCGGCCGGTGCCCCGCGATCACGGGTGCTGCCGGGGACGAGCACGAGGAGGCAACGGATGACTGTGGAGACCGGTACGGAACCGCAGCGGCGGCGGCATATTCTGCTGGAACTCGGGTTCGCGACCACGAGGGTGGGAGAGGAACTGCACGGGTCGGCGACGATCACCCCGCAGATGCATGTGCCGGGCACCGACCGGCTGCGTACCTCGGTGCTCGCCACCTGGACCGATACGGTGACCGGCCTGCTCGCGGCGCTCACCCTCGGGCCGCGGGTTCCGGTGACTCTCGAACTCGATGTTCACCTCTACCGCCCGGCGCCGAGCTCCGGTGAGGTGCGGGCGGTCGGCCGCACGATCAAGGCGGGGCGTTCGGTCTTCGTCGCGGAAGTGGAGTGGACCGTCGACGGTGAGCCTTTCGCGTTCGGCGGCGGGTCGTTCATGGTGTCGCCGAACGAGGAACTGCGGCTACCGGAGCAGATGAGTATCGATATGCCGGTCACCGGCCGATTGCTCGCGGTACCGCTGGCCGAGCGGGCGGGTTGCGAGCGGCGGGCCCCCGGGACCGCGGTGCTGCCGCGTACCGACGACGGTCTCAACGCCTCCCGCACGGTGAACGGTGGCCTGATCGCGCTCGCCGCCGAGGAGGCGATGCTCTCGCTCGCTCCCGGCGCGACCCTGAGCACGCTGGGGCTGCGCTATCTGCAGGCCGCGCGCGTGGGGCCGGTGGTCGCCGAGGCGATGGTGCGGGCCGATGTGGCGCGGGCGACGCTGCGCGACGCCGGTAACGAGGACCGGATCACCACCCTGGCGACGGGCCGCCTGTTCCCGGCGAGCAGCCGGTGACAGCCCGGGAGGGCGGCACGGCGGATACCGTGACCGACCCCGCTGCCCCTGCGGGCCCGGCCGGTGGCCGCCCGGCGCCGAAGAGCCGGCGCGGCATCCGGACCCGGGCCGCACTGGTGGCCGCGGCGCGGCAGGTTTTCGAAAACGACGGGTTCGTCGATGCCCGCATCAGCGATATCACTCGCACCGCGGGGGTGGCATCGGGATCCTTCTACACCCATTTCGACAGCAAGGAAGAAATCTTCTCCGAAGTGGTCGCGCAGGTCCGCGACGAGATGCTGCATCCGCATGTCCGCGCCCGGGGCGGAAGCAGCGATCCGCGGGACTGGATTGCCGCCGCCAACCGGGAGTATCTGCGCGCCTACCAGCGTAATGCCCGCCTGATGGCGGCGCTGGAACAGGTATCGCGGGTCGATCCGCAGTTCGCGGCCCTGCGCGCCGAACGGGCGTCGGCGTTCATCGATCGCAATGCGGCGCTGATCCGCGATCTGCAGCAGCGCGGTCTGGTGACGCCGCGGCTGGACGCGCGGGTGACGGCGCTGGCGTTGTCGAGCATGGTGAGCCGGATGGCCTCGCTGGTGTTCGTCGAGGGCGAGAAGATCGACGCCGAAACCTTGCTCGACACCCTCAACTGGATCTGGTTCAGCGCATTGCAGCTACCCGAACCGCCGTGACCGCGGCCTACAGTACGGGCGCGGATACGGATCGGGCCCGCCGGCGCCGGACAACGACCAGCCCGTAGATGATCGCGGCCGCGAACAGCGCCACCCAGCTCACCACGAGACTCGGAAACGCCGCGGCCTCCGCCCGCCACAGGTATTCGGGCGTACTGCTGTTGTAGCCGTCCACGCCCAGGAAATGACCGGCGGGGGACTGCCAGTCGTCGGCATCACCACCGTCGGACATGAACAGGCAGAAGAAGCTCAGGGCCGCCAGGTGGAGCCACAGCAACCCGTACAGCAGGCCGCGGGTGCGGGGCCCCGCCGTCTCGACGGCACTGCCCGGAGTGAACAAGCCCAGCGCGATCCAGATGACGACGGCGACACTGCCCAGCCACAGAGGTGCGCCGTAGATGAACACGAACGCGAAGATCCAGCCCGCCGAGATATTCAGTCGGACGGCGACCATGAGCAGGGGGATGGACAGCAGCGCCACCCCGGTCGTCACCCGCCATACCCACGTCCATGTCATCGGTGTTCCCCTCGGCTCATTCGGCTGATTCGGTTCCTCTTGCCGAGTCTGCCGTGGGCGGGCCGGGGCGGGCATGAGTATTACTACCGCCCTGCGCCCGGTGACCTCACGTGCGGCGGGTCGCGGTGAATCCCAGGAATTTCCGGAGGTAACCCACCACGCCCCGCAGCGGGACAGCCCGCGGCCAGTCGTTCGGACGGAAGTAGGCGTCGGTACCGCCGTCCACGAACAGGATGCTGCCGCACAGGAACTCGGCCGACGGGGACAGCATCATGGACACCCAGTCGGCGATGTGCTCGGGTTTGCCGAAACTTCCGGTGGGGACCGGGAATGCTTCGACCGCCTTGGCCTCGCCGGGGGTGGCGAGCTGGCGCTCCAGTAGCGGAGTCAGGATGGCACCCGGTGCGATGACATTGAGCCGGATACCGGCACCGGCCCATTCCGGCCGGACGGCATGCCGGCGGACCCAGCGGCTCACCGCGATCTTGGACGCGGCATAGACGAACGGTGCGGCCTGGGCACCGAAGAGCCGCACGCTACGGACCGCGCGCTCGGTATCGCCGGCCAGGAATGCGCGGACCGTCCGGTTCTGTACCAGGGGGACCGTGGTGGACGAATTGCTGCCGAAGGCCACCACGCGCGCGGCGCCGGTCGCGGCGAGGGCCGGCCGCCAGCCCTCGAGCAGATCGACGACGCCGAGGTAGTTGACCGCCGCGATCACCGGGAGTCGCGACCGATCCCGTACCGGCCCCAGCCCCGCCGCCAGGACCGCGCCGTCGAGCCGGCCGTTCGCAGCCTCGAGCACTTCGTCGATCGCCCGGCGGCGGCCCGCCGCGGTGGAAAGGTCGGCGACGATATCGGTTTCCTGGATATCCACGCCGATCACCCGGTGACCCTCGGCTTCCAGCTTCTCGGCGACGGCCCTGCCCATACCCGAGGCAGCTCCGGTGACCGCATAGACACCCATCCGAAATCCTTCCCTACGACCCGGCGCGTACCCGCCCGGCGATTTCGTCGGAGTCTGTCAAAATTGCCGAGCCTGTCAAGCGCTCTGGAAGCAGGAGCGCGGGCCGCAGGCTTCGCCGACAGGGTCAGAACGGCAGGTGAACCCACTCGGGCAACGTGAAGCAGATGATGCCGAAGTCGTAGCCGACCTGCACATCGACCTCTGTGGCGGCGCCGCCCGCGGAGACGGTGTGGCGCCCGATCGCCGTGGGGTTCCAGTCCGCGGTGAACACCCCCGGTTCCTCCTCCGCGACCGGTCCGAAGGTGCCGCCGCCCGGCCGCCCGTTCACCGAATCCGCGAAAACCACCTGGTCACCGGGTGCGCCGGTGGCGGTCACGGTGTAGGTGCAGCCGACACCGTATTGGATGAAACCCAGCCCGAACCCGCCTGATACGCCGATATCGGTGATATCGGCCGAGGCGGTGGCGGGGTGGCCGAGGACGGCTGCGGTGGCGAGCGCACAGGCGGTGACCCCGAGGCGCAGATTTCCCGATGAGTTCATGGCCGGCTCCGGTGGTATGGGCAGGTATCGGACATCCTGTAAGTAGTGGAGCACCTGCGGATCACGGGGCACAGCCCCGGATGATCACGAAGTGTGTGCGGGGGTCACGAATGGGGTAATGCTCATCGAGTGGTTCGCAGGGATCCGGCGGACGTGTAACAGCCGGGGGCCTTCGAGTGAATAACGGTGCGTAAACGTTATCGACGGCGCGTGATTGCCGGCTGAATGCTGGTGGCCCGTTCGGTCGCTCGTTGCGAACATTGCCGAGCGGTATAACCGTTGGGTCAGGCGAGTTCTGCGGAATTCCGCCACCGAATGCCCGTTATTGTGCAGCAATTTAAAGGATGAAAATTCCTTTGAATTCTGGGTATGCACCTGGAGTCCGAATATCGGTATGGTCCTGTGCGCGAACTGAAATCGCAGCCGCCCGGTTCCGGGACGGTCTACGTGAGAAGGAATTGAACGTAATGAAGTTCGGCACTTTCGCCGCAACCGCACTTCTGTCCGTCGCCGCCGTCGGTATTTCGGCCGCGACCGTGCACGCCGAACCGGCGGCTCCGGCCCCGAAGCTCGAAAGCGAGGGCGTCGACCAGGGAATCGCCTACGAGACCAGCGTCGACCAGAAAACGCAGACCATCACCACCGAGGTCGAGAACGGCCGGTTCGAACTCACCCCCGACGGCGCCACGGCCGTACTGAAAGCCGTCAGCGGCGCCGTCGTGGCCGAGGTGCCGCTGACCTATGACATCTCCGGCAGCGAGATGGCCGTCGCCCACGAAATCAGCGGCGACGGCACCTCTCTCGAACTCACCCCGACCGTCACCGCTGAGAACATCGGCGAGATGCGGCCGGTGAGCTCGATGGCCCGGCTGACCTCCGAACTGGAGAAGAACGTCGCCGGGGTCGCGGTCGGCGCGGTACTGGGCGGTCTGCTCGGCGCGCTCGTCGGGCTCGGCTTCCTCAGCATCATCACCGGACCGATCGGACTGCTGGTCGGCGGTGTGGCCGGTGGTTACGTCATGGGTGGGCAGTCGTTCGGCGACGCCGTGGCGGCCGTCCTGCGCGGCGAACCGTGACCGATCCGGCACCGAACGAGATCGACGGGCAGCCGTCGCTCTCGAAGCAGGACAAACGCGCACGGGTAGGGGCCACTGCGGCCGCCATCGCCATCGCGGCCGTGGTGACCTCGATCGTGCTGGGAATCGGGATCGCCGCCCTGCTGGCCACGGCCGGTGGCGGCGGCACAGAGGAGGCGACCGAGGATCTCGCCGCCCCCACCGCAGCCGCCACCACCACAATCGCGGGAACGACCACGACACCCGCATCGCCCGTGGTGCCCGTCGTGCCGCCCTCGGCCTCCGCGCCGCCGACCACCACCCCGCCCGCCCTCGGCACGGCGGGACAGGTCAACAAAGAGGCGAAACAGGCGCCGCCGAAGGTCGAGGTGGCCGCCGGGGAATGCCTCAGCGGATTCGGCGAGAAGGAAGTCACCGAAGCCCCCTGCGGCAGCCCCGAATCCCGGTACAAGGTCTCCGCGGTGGGTCCGGCCGGAACAGCCTGCCCCGCCGACGGCGACACCACCCATACGATCGCCGACACCACCCTGTGCCTCGATATCGACTGGGTGGTGGGCAGCTGTGCCGATGTATCGGGCGATCATCCCCAGCGCGCCGACTGTGCCCCCGGAGGAGTGCAGGTGGTCAGCATCCTGCCGGATACCAACAGTGTGAACGCCTGCCCGTCGGCGGATCGCGGTTTCGTCTACGACGAGCGGCGGTTCGTGGTCTGCTTCGCCGACCTCTAGGCAGTATCGCGGCATCCGACAGCGACCGAGGGCGGGCATGAGCCCGCCCTCGCCCCTTACCGGGCCACCGGTCGACGGCGAGGAGTAAGACCGCGGCCGCGTTGCCGACGATGGACGTCGCCGGACCGTGCTGGTGACGGTGAGTTGATCGGCCGGGGCCGCAGCGCCGCCGGAATGCCCTGCTGTTGCGGTTGTCCACGATTCGAGCGGGAAGAAAGTGTGCGGCTGATCGCCGGCGACCGGGTCGCGGCCGACGCGCCGACATACGGGCCCGGGACGCTGGAATCGGGGGCCTATGCCGTCGTGCATGGTGCTTCCGGGATTCCCGGCAATGGTGGGCCGGGCCCCGGCAGGTCCGGTGCTGGGGGCGTCAGTTCTTCGGTCTGTGCGGTGCGGGCCGGGCGGGCCCGCGGGGTGGCAGGCCGCGGGGGCGGATCGGGCCGGGGCAGGCAATAATTTGATCCATGCCCCTATCCCGTCGCAGGTTGCTGCATGCGGGGTCGACCGGTGCCGTCGCAGTGCTGGCCGGCGCAGGGCTGGTGAGTAGTGCGCCGTTTCGGGCGCCGCGGCTGCTCGGCGACCCGTTCACGCTGGGAGTTGCTTCCGGCGAACCACTGCCCGGCGGTGTGGTGCTGTGGACGCGTCTGGCGCCCGACCCTTTCGCCCCCGACGGGCTGGGCGGGACCGGGCTCGCACCGGTCACCGTCGAATACGAGGTCGCCGAGGACGAGCAGTTCCGCCGGATCGCTGCCCGGGGCAGCGCGGTCGCCACCCGGGAACTCGGCCACAGTGTGCACCCGGAGGTGCGGGGGCTGGCGCAGGATCGCTGGTATTTCTACCGGTTCCGTGCGGGATCGGCGATCTCACCGGTCGGCCGCACCCGTACCGCGCCCGCGGCCGGAGCACGGATCGATCGGCTGCGGTTCGCGTTCGCGTCCTGCCAGCACTGGAGTTCCGGCTACTACACCGCCTACGAGCACCTGGGCGCCGAGGACCTGGATCTGGTCGTGCATCTCGGCGATTACATCTACGAAATGGAATGGGCGCGCGGCCGGGCAGGGGTCGCGATCCCGGAGACGTTGCGCGACGAGGCCACCGACCTCACCGGGTACCGCCTTCGCTACGCGCAGTACAAGGCCGAACCGGAACTACGCGCCGCGCACGCCGCTTTCCCCTGGGTCTGTACCTTCGACGATCACGAGATCGACAACAACTGGGCGGGTTTCGAACCCGGCGCCGGTATCGATATCCATCTGCTGCCCGCCCTGTTCCGGCGGCGCCGCGCGGCCGCATTCCAGGCGATGTACGAACACCTGCCGCTACGCCTCGAACAGCTACCGCGGGGGCCGTACGCCCGGATGCACCGCCGCTATACCTTCGGCGATCTGGCCGATCTCACCATGCTCGACACCCGCCAGTACCGTTCACCGCTGGTCTGCGGCGACGGTGCGAATCTCGTCACCGACTGCGCTGACCGCTTCGCCCCCGACCGTACGATCCTGGGCGCCGAACAGCGTGAATGGCTGATCGACGGTCTCACGCACTCGCCGGCGCGCTGGCAGATCCTGGGCAATCAGGTCGCCATGGCGCAATCCGACTACGACCCCGGCCCGGCGGTGGCGGTGGGCACCGACGCCTGGGACGGCTATGTCGCCGACCGCAACGCGGTGCTCGCCGCGGCCGCTGCCCGCGGGCGGGGGGATCTGGTGGTGCTCACCGGCGATCGGCACGAGAACTATGTGGTCGATATCCGCGGCGATTACCGGGATCCGGGGTCGCCGGTGGTGGCCACGGAATTCACCGGGACCTCGATCACCACCGGTCGTGACGGCGCGGATCTGACCCCGCGCGGTCGAACCCTGCTCGCCGCCAACCCCGATATGAAGTTCTTCAACGGCCAGCGCGGCTACGTCCGGGTGGAGGTCGATCACGAGCTGTGGCGCAGTGATTTCCGGGTGGTGCCGTTCGTCCGGGAGCCCGGCGCACCCGTCGTCACCCGAGCGAGTTTCGTGGTCGAACACGGTCGGCCCGGTGCCGAAGCCGCCGGTGACCCCGGCCCTGCGCCCGCCCCGCCCGAAGTCGATGCTTCCGGCCGGGAAGCGGAAATCGACGCGGGTAGGTGAAGCTCGGGCGGTATGCCCGGTAGGCGCTTGCGGAGCCGAGTCTCCCGCGGCCATCGGTCCGGCCGGCGCCAGGCCGTGGCGCTGTCGCAGATCCTGCACCACATAGCCGGCCGTGGCCACCGAGTTGGCCGAAAAAGCCGATTTCCTGACCGCGGGTGTGTTCCCTGCGGGGTGACCCAGGCCATAGTCTCGGAAGAATGTCCAGTTCCGCAACGAATCCCGGCACCGACGCCGGGCCCGGCCAGACCTTCGACTACGACGTACTCGTCATCGGCTCCGGATTCGGCGGCAGTGTGAGCGCCCTGCGGTTGACCGAGAAGGGGTACCGGGTCGGTGTTCTCGAGGCCGGGCGCCGTTTCGCCGACGACGAATTCGCGAAAACGTCCTGGCGTGCCAGGCAGTACCTGTGGGCTCCCTACCTCGGGTGTTTCGGTATCCAGCGGCTGGCGCTGTTGAAGGACACCCTGATCATGGCCGGGTCGGGGGTCGGCGGTGGTTCCCTCGTCTACGCGAACACGCTCTACGAGCCGCCGGAGAAATTCTTCCGCGACGGGCCGTGGGCGCATATCACCGACTGGAAGGACGAGCTCGGGCCCTACTACGACCAGGCCAAACGCATGCTGGGCGTGACCACCAACCCGGCCACCACCCCGAGCGACCGGGTGTTGCGTGAGGTCGCCGAGGAGATGGGGGTCGCCGATACGTATCAGCGGACCCCGGTCGGTGTGTTCTTCGGCGGCCCGGGCGCCCGGCCCGGCGAGGAGGTCGAGGATCCGTTCTTCGGCGGGGCCGGCCCGGCGCGGCGCTCCTGCACCCACTGCGGCGAATGTATGACCGGCTGCCGGCACAACGCCAAGAACACGCTGGTGAAGAATTACCTCTACCTGGCCGAGCAGGCGGGTGCGGTGGTGCATCCGTTGCGTACCGTCACCGACGTGAAACCGCTGCCGGACGGCGGGTACGCGGTCCAGACCGTGGCCACGGGCCGGTGGATGCGCAAGAAGCGCACCACCTACACCGCCGAACAGGTGATCTTCTCGGCGGCATCGCTGGGCACCCAGCGGCTACTGCACACATTGCGTGATGCCGGGTCGCTGCCCGATATCTCCGGCCGGCTCGGGTTCCTCTCGCGCACCAATTCCGAGGAACTGCTCGCCATCCGCAGCCGGGTGGCGGACAACGATTTCACCAAGGGGGTGGCGATCACCTCGTCGATCCACCCGGACGCCGATACCCATGTCGAGCCCGTGCGCTACGGCAAGGGCAGTAATGTGATCGCGCTGCTGGGCAGCATCATGGTGAGCGAGGAGCCGGGGGTGTCCAAGCGGCGGCTCTGGTTGCGGGAGATGTGGCGGCATCGTCGCGATATGCCGCATCTGCAGAATCCGCGGCACTGGTCGGAGCAGTCGATCGGCCTGCTGGTGATGCAGTCGGTGGACAATTCGATCACCACATACACCAAACGCGGCCTGTTCAAGCGCAAGATGACCACACGACAGGGCGAAGGTGCCCCCAACCCGACCTGGATTCCCGCCGGGCACGAGGTGGGGCGCCGGGTCGCCGGCAAAATCGACGGAACCCCCGGCGGGCCGGTCAGCAGCGTTTTCAATATTCCGATGACCGGCCATTTCATCGGCGGCTGCGTGATCGGCGACACCCCCGAATCCGGGGTGGTCGACCCCTACCAGCGGCTCTACGGATACCCCGGCCTGCACGTGATCGACGGTTCGACCATTTCGGCGAACCTCGGTGTGAATCCCTCACTCACCATCACCGCGCAGTCCGAGCGGGCTGTCGCACTGTGGCCGAACAAGGGGGAGGCCGATCCGCGGCCGCCGCTGGGGTCGCCGTATCGGCGGATCGCGCCGGTGGAGCCGGTCGCCCCCGTGGTTCCCGCCTCGGCGCCGGCTGCGCTGCGCCTGCCGTTGGTGGAGGTGAAGCACCGCGAGCGCCCGGAGGTCGCCGCGGGGGAACAGGCCCACTGATCGACACAGGGCGCGCGCACGCCCTCGCTGCTCGCTTACGCGGGAGCCGGCGCACACCCCCGCTGCCCAGTCCCGGGAGCCGGCGTACATGGTCGCCGCTCGGTCCCGGGAGCCGGCGTGCCCTGTCGCCGTTCCGTCCAGTGAGCCCGCGCATACCCCTCGCTGCCCGGTCCCGGGTGCTGGTGGATGTCGTTGTTCGGTCCGGGGTGCTGGTGGATGTCGTTGTTGTTCGGTCCGGGGTGCTGGTGCACGTCGTTGTCGGTCCGTCCCGGGTGCCGGTGCACACCCTCGCCGTCCAGTCCGTGAGAGCCGGCCGCGCACCTCGCGGCCGGCTCTGCGCGCCTTTCTTTCCCGGTGCGTCGGCGGCCTGGAGAGGGCAGGCGTGACCGCCTTCACATAAGCTGGGAAATAGCTGATCAAAGCCATTGGTCCGGTGGGTTCGGAGCTGGTCCGCGTTTACCCAGGGCAAATCCCGGGTAACGGTTTGAGGTCGATACTCGCCGGAACCCGGTCGCCGGCGGGCGCGACGTTATGGGTCGGCCGGGCCGACTTGGCCGCGCACGCCGGAGAGGACTGACCGTGACGGAGCAGCAGCCGGACACACCACAACTGGAGAAGAGTTCGGACGGGGCACACCTCGAGAAACCGCAGGAGTCGCCCCATCTCAAGAGGTCGGTGGCGGCCTCGGCCATGGGTAACGCCACCGAATGGTTCGACTACGGCGTCTACGCCGCAACCGCCACTTACCTCACCGACGCGTTCTTCCCCGGTGATCTCGGAACCCTGGGCACCATGCTCGGGTTCGCGGTGTCGTTCGTCCTGCGTCCGCTCGGCGGCATGGTGTGGGGGCCGCTCGGCGATCGGGTGGGTCGCAAGGTGGTCCTGGCCACCACCATCCTGCTGATGGCCGCCGCCACCGGTCTGATCGGTGTTCTGCCCACACACGGCCAGGTGGGGGTGCTCGCGCCGATCCTGCTGATCCTGCTGCGGGTGGTGCAGGGGTTCTCGACCGGCGGTGAATACGGCGGTGCCGCGACCTACCTGGCCGAATGCGCCAGTGACAAGAAGCGCGGTTTCTTCGGCAGTTTCCTGGAATTCGGCACGCTCGGCGGGTTCGTCGGGGGCTCGGCGGTCGTGCTGTTGTGCCAGTTGATCCTCGGTTCCGATGCGATGCACGACTGGGGCTGGCGGATTCCGTTCCTGATCGCGATCCCGCTGGGCGCCATCGGCTGGTATCTGCGGACCCGGCTCGACGAATCCCCGGTCTTCACCGAGGTGAACGAGAAGGAGCATCCCGAAAGCGGGCTGCGGATCCTGCTCACCACGTACTGGCGTGAGGTGCTGATCCTGTTCGGTCTCGTGGTGGCGCTGAACGTGGCGAACTACACGCTGCTCACCTACCAGCCGACCTATCTGCAGAACACCATCGGTCTCGGGGAATCCACCACCACGGCGATGATGCTGATCGGCCAGGTCATCATGATGCTGTGCGTGCCGTTCTTCGGTCGTCTCTCCGACCGGGTCGGCCGCCGGCCCATGTGGTTGTTCTCGCTGGTGGGTCTCGCGGTGCTGTCCGTGCCGATGTACTGGCTGATGGGTCAGGGCACCGGCTTCGCGATCCTCGGCTTCGTGGTGCTGGGCCTGCTGTACGTACCGCAGCTGTCGACCATCAGCGCGACCTTCCCGGCGATTTTCCCGACCCATGTCCGCTATGCCGGTTTCGCGCTCGGCTACAACGTGTCCACGGCCGCTTTCGGTGGTACCGCACCGCTGGTGAACGAGGCGGTGATCGAAGGCACCGGCTGGAGCCTGTTCCCTGCTCTCTACATGACGGGTGCCGCGCTGGTCGGCCTGGTCGCCTGGGCGTTCCTCCGGGAGACTGCGGGTACGTCGCTGCGCGGAACCGAGGTACCGGACGCCGATCCGCACCATTCGGCCACGGAGAAACAATCCGTCGCGTGACCCCGGAAGGGCTCGTCCTGCCATGAGCGATACCCGCAACCCGCCCGTCGCCGAGATCGTGAACTCGGCGCTGGAGCACACCATCCCGGTCGCCCACCGGATGGGTGTGCACGCCGAGGAGGTCCGGCCCGGCTTTGCCGCGGCCACCGTGCCCGCGGAGGGCAACGGTAACCATTTCGGTGTCATGTACGCGGGGGTGCTGTTCACCGTGGGCGAGATCCTGGGTGGTGCCATTGCCGTGGCCAGTTTCGATACCGCGAAGTTCTACCCGCTGGTGAAGGATCTGCGGATCGGTTTCCGCCGGCCCGCCACCACGGCCGTGCGGGCGGAGGCGACGCTGACCGACGCCGAGATCGAGCGGGTCAGCGCGGAGGCCGAGGCGAACGGTAAGGCCGATTTCACGCTGCGCGCGGTGCTCACCGATGTCGACGGCGTCGTCGTCGCCGAAACCGAGGGGCTGTATCAGCTGCGCGCACACGCCTGATCGACCGCAGCACCCGGCGAGCCCGGTTCCCAGGGCAGGGGACCGGGCTTCGTCGTTTCAGGGTTCAGAAACCGGCGGAACCCGTAGGGGCGGGCGGCACCATCCGCCACGGTCCGCAATTCCGGGTGAGGAAACCGGCGTCGGACGGTTTCACAGTGACCCGGATCGGGCCGAGCTTCGTGTAGTTGTTCTCGATGATGTACTGCATATTCGTGTTGTCGCCCTCGATCCGCCACAGTCGCCGCCAATCGCAACCCTGGGCGGGGTCCACGGGTCCGGGTGATTCCCAGACGCCGGGTCGGATATCCACACCGACCCGGTAGACGCCGTCGTTCGGGATGACATCGGCGGGTTGGGCCGCCGCGCTACCGCTGCCCAGCAAGATCGCCGCCGACAGCAGTGCCACGGCGGCCGGCAACGTAGGTGCACGCATCCGGTACTCCTAGGTAATTCTGTTCCGATTTGTATTCCGAGATTCCCCGATCTCCCCGGCACGTTTACCAGAATTCCCATGCCGATTTCTGGGAATGCGGAATTTTTCCCGTATTCCACGAAAGAAAGTCCGGTGAACGGGAATTCCGGACAACAGGGAATTTGAAACATAATCAATTCTCCTCACCGATGGCGGGCTGCCGATGGCCGGAGCCGACTCAGTAAGGTGGTCGGGTGGCTGAGCGCATACCCGTGGTGATCGTGGCCGGATTCCTGGGCGCCGGGAAGACCACCCTGCTCAACGGTCTGCTGCACAACAACCGGGGCACCCGGATCGGTGTGGTGGTCAACGATTTCGGCGCCGTCAACATCGACGCGATGCTGGTGGCCGGGCAGGTCGACGCGATGGTGTCGGTGGGCAGCGGCTGCGTATGCTGCGCCGTGGACGTCGCCGAACTCGACGAACTCTTCACCCGGTTGACCGATCCTCGGGCCGGGATCGATGTGATCGTGGTGGAGGCCAGCGGGCTGGCCGAACCGCGCAATCTGGTGCGGATGGTGGTGGGCAGTGCGAACCCCCGCATCCGTTACGGCGGTCTGCTCGAAGTGGTCGACGCCGCCGAATTCGCGACCACCCGCGACCGGCATCCGGAACTGGTGAGCCACCTACGGCTGGCGGATCTGGTGATCCTCAACAAGGTCGATCGGCTCGGCGCAGACGAGGCAACGCGAATGCGGTCGGAGATCACGGCGATCACCGAAGGAGTCCCGGTGTACGCCACCACCCGCGGCCGCATCGACCCAGGCTTGTTGTTCGACCCCCGCAACCGTGACACTCCGCGGATAGGCGAACAACTGAGCCTGGACGAACTCCTGCACGACCACGACGCGGACCCCGACGGCGACGCGCACCGTCATCTGCACGACGACTACACCAGCACGGTGTTCACCACTACCACCGGACTGCATCCCCGCCGGCTCATCGAATTCCTGGAGAATCCGCCACCGGGGTTGTTCCGCGCCAAAGGTTTCGTATCGTTCGCGGTAGCGGAGTCCGGGCCGTACGTCGTGCACCTGGTGGGCCGGGCCATCACCCTGGAACCGGCCCGCCGCTCTCGCGCCCGGAACACCGAACTGGTGCTGATCGGCACCGACCTGGATACCGGCGCGGCACACGAACGGTTACGCGAAACCGTGCACACCGACGCGGAACCGCTCGACGAACAGACCATGCTCGGGCTCTGGCGCTACATTCCCGTGGAAAGCACCGTCTGAACCGCGGTCAACCGCAGGCGTTCACCCATTCCGACATACCGTCGGCGAACATCTGCCGCTTCCAGATCGGCACCTCGTGTTTGATCCGGTCCACCAGCGCCGAACACGCCGCGAACGCCTCGGCGCGATGCGGCGCCGCCACCGCCGTGACGATGGCCAGATCGCCCACCGCCAGATCCCCGACCCGGTGCACGGCCGCCACCGGAAGGCCCGTGGATTCCGCTATCGCGGCGCAGCATTCGCGCAGGAAACGGGTCGCCTGCGGATGCGCCGAATACTCCAGCGCCGAAACCGCCTGCCCGCCATCATGATCGCGGACCAATCCGGTGAATACGACGACCGCACCGAAACTCGGCCCCCGGACCGCGGCGTCCACGACAGCGGGATCCAACGGCCCGTCGCTGATTTCGGCAAGCCGGACCTCGCCGGTCCCGCCAGGAAGCTGTGCAGATTCTTCAGGCATGAGCGCTCTCGTTTCCCCTCTCGGCCCGCGGTGCCCCCTGGCCGCCCTCGTGTGCCCCGCCGCCCGCCACCTGCGCGAGCAGATGCCCCAGCAGCGGTTCGAGCACCGCGATACCGTCTTTCACACCACCCGGTGAGCCGGGCAGATTCACCACCACCGACCGTCCGGCCAGCCCCGCGACACCCCGGCTCAACGCCGCGAGCGGGAATTTCGCGGTACCCCGCTGCCGGATGGCCTCGGCCACCCCGGGCAGTTCCCGGTCCAGCACGGCCGCCGTCGCTTCCGGTGTCCGGTCCGACGGCGCCGCACCGGTTCCCCCGGTAGTCACCACCAGGTCCGGTGCGGGGCGCAGCGCCTCGGCCAGCCCCTCGGCGATATCGGCGTCCGCGTAGACCAGCGGGTCGCGCGTGGAATACCCGAGCCCCCGCAACCACGACACCAGATGCGGTCCGGTGGTATCGGTCCGCGTCCCCGCCGCCGCCCCGGTGGACGCGACCACCACTACGGCTGTGCCGGTCGTTTCGCCGCCGGACGGGCGTGCGAGGGCGCCCCCGGGGGCAAGCGTTCCGCCGTTCGCATCGGAAGAGGCGGTGCCGAAGTTTCGTTCGCGTGTGTGCGGATCGCGGCCCGCGCTCGGAGTATGAGAGCTGCCCGACGGCTGTACGCGGGACTCGCTACCCGCGGTGCCTTCGTGCGCGTCGTCGCCGGGGGCCGAGGTGCCCGAGTCGCGTTCCCGGACGTCCTCCGGTGCGAGTACATCGGAGCTACCGCCTTCGGCGTGCGCACCGGCGCCGCTGCCGGGAGTGAATGCGGGTGGGGTCATGGTCGGGACGGCGTCGCCGCCGGACGCGGCGGATGTATCAGGCTGCGCGCCCATGGCCGGGGGAGTGTCGGGGCGGGTCCAGCGACCCCGTTTCCCGCCCTCTTTGGTGAGCAGCCGGACTCCGTTCAGCACGGCCGCCGGGTCCACGGCCTTCACCATGTCGTGCAAGGTGAGCCCGGCGACCGCGACCGCTGTCAGGGCTTCCATCTCCACTCCGGTCGGGCCGGTGGTCTTGGCCGATGCCTCGATCGTGATCGCGGAGTCGGTGAAGCCGAATTCGACCTTCACCGAGGACAGTGCGAGCTGGTGGCACAGCGGAATCAGTTCGGAGGTTTTCTTCGCTGCCGCGATACCGGCCAGCCGGGCGGTGGCCAGCACATCGGCCTTCGGCATATCGTCGGCACGTACCAGCGCGACCACTTCAGGGGTGGTGTGCAGTTCCCCACCGGCCACGGCGATCCGGGTGGTGTCGGCCTTGGCACTCACATCCACCATGCGGGCCCGGCCCGCGGAATCCACATGCGACAATTCGCTCATAACGTCCACACTCGCACAGTCGCTCCGGCCGGAAGTTCGGTAACCGCCGCCGGGATATCGATCAGCACATCGGCCGCCGCCATACTCGCCACCAGATGCGATCCGGGCCCGGAAACCACGTCCACCGCACGCGGCTGCGAACCCTTCCACACCAGTTTGCCGCGCAGGAACTGCCGCCGCCCCTCCGGCGAGCGGCGGACCGGGCCGAGCAGCGGAAGTTCGTATTCCGGTGCCGGCTCCAGCCCCGCCAGCCGGCGCAGGATCGGGCGGGCGAGCACCTCGAACGACACCACCGCGCTTACCGGGTTTCCCGGAAAACTGAGCACGGGGACACCGTCCACCACGGTCAGGCCCTGTGGTCCGCCCGGCTGCATGGCCACCGCACCGAAATCGCCGCCCAGCGGGATCAGCACTTCCCGCACTACTTCGAAATCGCCCTTGGAGACACCGCCGGTGGTGATCACCAGATCGGCCGTCGAGGCGGCGGTGCGGAGCAGTTGCCGGAAGTGGCCGGGATCGTCACCACTGTGCTGGATCGCGACGACCTCGACACCGTTGGCGGTGAGCGCCGCGGCCAGCGCGATACCGTTCGAGTTGTAGATCTGGCCGGGTCGCAGCGGGTTGCCCGGCGCGACCAGTTCGTCGCCGGTACTGATGACGACCGCCCGCACGGGCGCGAAAACCGGCAGCTGTGCCAGCCCGGCCGCGGCGCATGCCGCGATATGCCGGGGCGCGAGGGTCGTGCCGGCGGTGACCAGTTCGGCGCCCGCGCGCACATCGCTGCCGGGTTCCCGGACGAAGTCGCCGGCCGACCGCCCGCGTTCGATCCGGACGGTATCGGCGCCGGCGGTTGTATCCTCCACCGGAACCACGCAGTCCGCGCCCGGCGGCAGCGGTGCTCCGGTCATCACTTTGCGTGCCGTACCGGGGGTGAGTGGCTGCAGGCCGGGGTCGCCGGCGGCCACGACACCGGTGAGCGGCAGATCGACGGGTGTCGTGGCCACATCCTGTGCCCGGACCGCATAACCGTCCATCGCCGAATTCCGGAACACCGGCAGATCGATCGGCGCATGCATATCCGCGGCCAGTTGCCGGCCGAGCGCTTCGGTCACCGGCACCGTATCGACCGGCCGGGCGGCGAGTGGGCGCAACAGTTGTTCGATGGTGTCGCGGTAGTCGTCCGCCGACCGGACCGGGGGACTGGCGGGCCGAGAGATCATGCGCTCAGACTAATGGCGGCGGCCGGGCCCGCGTCGCCGTATCGCCCGCCGTCCGCCACGCCCACGCGGCGCATGGGCCGGGCAATATGGAGCGATCCGGCGCAGGAGGGGTGCGTGTGGCGGCCCGGCGTCCATAATGGTGGGGTGACGCTGGTCGATATGGGGATACCCACAGTGCGGTCCGGGCGCCCCTCGCTGGATGGGCGTCCGGAAACACCGCTGCTGGTGGACCGCTTCGGCCGCACCGCACGCGACCTGCGGGTTTCCATTACCGAGAAATGTTCGCTGCGCTGTACCTACTGCATGCCCGAAGAGGGGCTGCCCGCGATACCGCAGGAAGAGCTGCTCACCGCGCGCGAAATCGTCCGGCTGGTCACTCTTGCGGTGCGTGAGCTGGGGATTCGCGAGGTCCGCTTCACCGGCGGGGAACCGCTGATGCGGCGCGATCTGGAGGAGATCGTGGCCGGCTGCCATACCGCCGCCCCGGAGATCCCGCTGGCGATGACCTCGAACGGGATCGGATTGCGCCATCGCGCGGCCGGGCTGGCCGAAGCCGGCCTGAGCCGGGTCAATATCTCCCTGGACACCGTCGACCGCGCCGGTTTCGCCCGGCTCACCCGCCGCGACCGGCTGGAATCGGCACTGTCCGGGATCCGGGCCGCGGGCGCGGCCGGATTGGCGCCGGTGAAGGTGAACGCGGTGCTCATGCGGGAAACCCTCGACGGCGCCCCCGACCTGCTGCGCTGGTGTCTCGACGAGGGCTGTGAACTGCGGTTCATCGAGGAGATGCCGCTGGACGCCGACCACGAATGGGCGCGGGCCAATATGGTCACCGCCGCCGAACTGCTCGATGTGCTCGGCACCCGTTACCGGCTCACCGCCGCCGGCCGCGAAGACCCGTCCGCCCCCGCCGAAACCTGGCTGGTCGACGGCGGGCCCGCCACCGTCGGCATCATCGCCTCGGTCACCCGCAAATTCTGCGATACCTGCGACCGCACCCGCCTCACCGCCGACGGTATGCTCCGATCCTGCCTGTTCAGTGATCAGGAGTTCGATCTGCGCGGCGTGCTCCGCGCGGGCGCGAGCGACGAGGAGCTGGCGCAGCTGTGGCGTGGCGCCATGTGGCAGAAATGGGCGGGTCACGGTATCGATGCCGCGGACTTCGTCCCACCGGAACGCACGATGGGAGCAATAGGTGGTTGAGGTCCGCTATTTCGCCGCCATCGCCGACGCGGTCGGCAAGGATGCCGAAACCCTGGACCTTCCGCCCGGCGCCACCGTCGCCGACCTGCGCACCCGCCTCGCCGCCACCTACGGCCCGGACCTCGACAAGATGCTCGCCGTCTGCGCCTACCTGGTGGGCGACGAACTGACCCGCGACACCACGGTCGCCCTCACTCCTCGCGTCGACGTCCTCCCACCTTTCGCCGGCGGTTAGTGGTCCGGACGTTCAGAGCGGCTGCCGATCAGTGGCGCCGACGCTGATGTTGACCATCCAGGTGATCCCGAACCGGTCGACGACCGAGCCCGCCACGTCACCCCAGACCTGCCTTTCCAGCGGCAGCGTGACGGTGCCGCCTTCCGAGAGCCGCTGAAAAGAGGTGCGCAGTTCGCTGTCGTCCTCGCCGCTCAGGAAGAGTGCGACGTTGTTGCCCGGGCGATATGGCGGGTGGCCTGGCCTGTTGTCAGGGAAGTCCCACGCCATCAGCGTGTAGCCGGCGGGAGTGTCGAGGCGGGAGTGCATGATCTTGTCGGCGTCGGGTGCGTCCGGCGAACCGAAGTCCGCGACGGTTCCCAGTTCGAGTTCGCCGCCGAAGACCTGCTGGTAGAACTCCATGGCCTGTCGCGCGTTGCCGTCGAATGTGATGCACGGGTTGATCTGAGATCCCATGGGGAATCCTCTCCTGTCGCCGCGACCGCTCGGGCTGTCCGCCGGTCGTCTGATCATGGTCTCGGCAAAGCACGACATCTCCTGTCGTGATTTGCCGGGAGATTCTCCGGCTCTGTCGAAGATCGGCATCCCCGCTCGTCGTTTTGGTGAGAGGGGTATCGGGCTCCTCACCGAAGCGGAAGGATGGCGATATGTATTACCTGGCATTGCTGACCGGGGACGAGGGCGAGGCCGTGGCGCAACCGGGCACGGCGGAGTTCGACGCGGAGGTCGCGCAGTACGCGGCGTTCGACGCCCGGGTCGCCGAAGTGATCGCGGGCGGGGCCGCGCTGTATCCGTCGGCGGACGCCGTGACGATACGGCAGGGTGGCACGGACACGTTGGTCACCGATGGGCCGTTCGCCGAGCACGCCGAGGTGGTCGGTGGGTTCTATGTGTTCGATGTGCCCGACCTGGATGCGGCGACAGATCTCGTCCGGCAGCTACCGGCGGTGGCGACGGGGTCGGTCGAACTCCGTCCGCTGGTCCAGTGGTTGCCGCATGACGAGCCGGGAGCGGACTGGTGGATGGCGCTGCTGTGGGAGCAGGCGGATTCGGCGCTCACGCCGGGGACGCCGGAGTGGGATGCCGCGGTCGCCGAGCACGAGCGGTTCGGTGAGGGGGTCGGGGCGGTGCTGCGCGGCGGCGGCGCCCTGCAACCGCCGTCCACCGCGACCACCGTGCGCGGCACCGACGGTCCACCGCTGCTCACCGATGGACCTTTCACCGAAACAGCGGAGGTGGTGGCCGGCCTGTACCTGTTCACCGCGCCGGATCGCCGCGCCGCTACCGAGATCGCCGCGAAGATTCCGATCGGGCCGGGCGGCGGCACGGAGGTCCGGCAGGTGGTGAATCTCGGAGCATGAGCGCGGCGCGGCCGGCGGTCGATCTCGATGGCGTGTACCGGGCCGAGTTCGGCCGCGCGGTGGCCACCCTCGCCCGGTTCACCGGTGATATCGATCTGGCCGAGGACGCGGTCCAGGAGGCGTTCGCCATCGCGTTGCGTACCTGGGACCGCGATGGTGCCCCGGCGAATCCGGGCGCCTGGATCACCACGACCGCCCGCCGGCGCGCCCTGGACCGGCTGCGCCGGGAGTCCGCGCGCCACGGTAAGGAACACGAGGCCGTACTGACGGCACCGGGCCCCGCGGATATCGAGGTGAGCGAATTGCCCGACGACCAGCTGCGGATGATTTTCACCTGCTGTCATCCCGCACTCGCGCCCGAATCGCGGGTGGCGTTGACGCTGCGGCTGGTGTGCGGTCTGCGGACCGCCGAGATCGCCCGGGCCTTCCTGCAATCCGAGGCGACGGTGGCGCAGCGGATCAGCCGCGCGAAGGCCAAGATCCGGCACGCCGGGATACCGTTGCGGGTCCCGCCCGCACATCTGCTGCCGGAACGGGCGCCGACGGTGCTCGCGGTGGTGTATCTGCTGTTCACCGAGGGCTACTTCGCGACCGCCGGCCCCGCGGCGGTGCGTGACGAACTGTGTGACGAGGCGCTGCGGGTCGGGCGGCTGCTGTGCGGGCTGTTACCGGTCGAGGAGCGGGCCGTGCGGGCCGAGGCGCACGGGCTGCTCGCCCTCATGCTGCTGACCGACAGCCGCCGCTCGCAACGTCGGGGTGACGACGGCGAATTGATCCCGCTGGAGGAGCAGGACCGCGGCCGGTGGGATCGCCAGGCGATCCGGGCCGGGCTGAACTGTCTGCTGGTAGCGGCCGAGGGCGGCGGGCCGTACCTGGCGCAGGCCCGGATCGCGGCGGCGCACGCCGTCGCACCGACCTGGGCGGCCACCGACTGGACTGCGATTGTCGCGGCCTACGACGAACTACTCGGCTACACGCCGTCACCCGCGGCCCGGGTGAACCGAGCCGTCGCGGTGGGCTTCCGTGACGGCCCGGAGGCGGGTCTGCGGGCGCTGGAGGAGGTCGCGGACGGTAGCCGGGTGGCGGATGGACAGCCGATAGCGGCCTCACGTGCCGACCTGTACCGCCGAGCCGGACGCTTCACCGAGGCCGCACAGAATTACCGGATCGCCCTGGTGGCCACCGGAAACGATGCCGCGCGCGGATATCTGCACCGTCGGCTGGCCGAGGTCGAGCACATGTGCCGGGCCGAGGGGCCTGGTGCTTAGATGCCGGTGCGCGTGGGGCGCTACTACTCGGTGCGCAGGAATCTCCTGCCCGCAATGTCGAGCGGGGAGGTGCCGTCCGGTGTGATGGTCGCTGATATCGCACTCCGCCGCTCTGCCCGCCGAGCGGGTCGAGGACACGCTCGATGTCCCGGGCTCGGTGGGCGCCGAGCCTCCGGACGCGCGAACGGCGGCGGCCCCGGCGCTACCTCGGCCTTCTCGCGCAACCGGTCCTTGCGCGGCGTTAGGGTATGCCCGTGGTGAAGAGCACGGCAGCCGATGTCGACACCTACCTGGCCGGACTCCCCGACGACAGGCGGGCACACGCGACCGTCCTGCGGGACCTGTGCCGGACCGAACTCACGAGCTATTCCGAGGTCATGGCCTATGGAATGCCCAACTACCAGTACAGCGGCAAGAGCGAGATCGCGTTTGCCGTGCAGCGCAACTATCTGTCGTTCTACCTCATGCGCGAGGACGTCCGGGAAGCCTTCGCGCCACGACTGGCCGGTCAGGATACGGGCAAGGGCTGCCTGCGTTTCCGCGGTTCGGCGGGCCCGGACGTAGAGCTGGTCCGCGACCTGCTGCGAGCCGTCGCCGCCGAGCCCGGCGGCCGGGTGTGCTGAGCGGGCGTCGGGTCAGCGCCACCAGTCGTCGAGTGGGGTGACCGGCACGGTCCGCTTGTGCCGGGTGTTGTGGAAGATCGATTCGATCCGCTCCGCCACCGCGGTCGTCACGTCCTTACCCTCGAGGTAGTCGTCGATTTCGCTGTAGCGCAGGCCGAGCGCTTCCTCGTCGGGCAGGGCCGGGCGGTCGTCCTCGAGGTCGGCGGTCGGCACCTTCGACCACAGTCGCGACGGTGCGCCGAGTTCTTGAAGCAGGGCGGCGCCCTGGCGTTTGGTGAGGCCGGTGAGCGGGGTGAGGTCCACACCACCGTCACCGTATTTCGTGAAGAACCCGGTGACCGCCTCGGCCGCGTGATCGGTGCCGATCACCAGGAGGTTCTCCTGGCCGGCGATGGCGTATTGGATCACCATCCGCTCTCGCGCCTTGATGTTGCCGCGCACGAAATCGCGTAATTTACCGATCTTCAGTGCCGAAGCCACCTCGGCCGCCACCGCGTTCGCGCCGGGACGGACGTTGACCACCACGGATTCGTCGGGCGCGACGAAGGTCATGGCGACCCGGGCGTCGGACTCGTCGGCTTGCACGCCGTAGGGCAGGCGGACCGCGACGAAACGCGCTTCGGCGCCGTCGGCGCGCAGTTCCTCGGCGGCCAGCTGGCACAGGCGCCCGGCGAGTGCGCTGTCCTGACCACCGCTGATACCCAATACGAAACCCTTTGCGGGCGTGGCGCGCAGATAGTCCTTCAGGAAATCGACGCGGCGCCGCACCTCGTCCTTGGGTTCGATACTCGGCTGTACACCCAGCTCGGCGATGATCTGATCACGCACGTTTCCCATGCCGGATCACTCTACTGCGCCGCCGGTCCGGCGACCCGGCGAACCATGGCTTCCCAGTTGGCGGCGATCTGTTCGCGCGTGTAGCCGAGGGTGCGCAGCTGATGCAGCACGAGTCCGGCGGCCAGGACGCCCAGGAGCGCATCGGCCAGCAGGCCGCTGTCGCCGGGTGTGTCCGCTTCGCGGAGCAGCATCGCCACGTGGGTTTTCAGCACCCGGTAGGGCTGGCTCGAATAGTGCCGTTCCGGGGATCCCAGTTCTGCTGCCCGATGCAGTTCGCCCTCCACTTCGATATCGAGCAGCCGGGTCCGCCCGAAGGCGATGAGCCGGTCCATCGGTGGGGCTCCGGGGCCCAGCGGCGGCGGGCCGAAGATGAACGCTTCCTGCGCCAGGGTTTCGGAATGGTCCAGGAGCGCGTACATGAGGCCGGTGCGGCTGCCGAAGCGGCGGAATACGGTGCCTTTGCCGACACCGGCGCGTTTGGCCAGGGCGTCCATGGTGAGCGCGTCCACGCCGTGTTCGCGCACGAGTTCGCGGGCGGCGTCGAGCAGTCGTCGCCGGTTGCGGGCGGCGTCGGCGCGTTCGGCGGGTTCGGTGGTGCCGGGCAGCTGTGGGCCGACCCGGTGGGCCGGCCGGATCGGCGCGGTATGGAGTTCGTCCGCCGGGTACGGCCGGGGCGTGTCGCCGGGGCGCGGGTCGTCCGCCGGGCCCGGGCAGGGTGTGTCGTAGTTCACGGCGGGGGAGGGGCCTCCGGGGAATGTAGCGGACCATGGTCCGGTTGATCTGGGCAGTGCGATCATCACACAACTAGTACCGCAGGAGTGAATATGAGCCAGACCCGTATCGTCGTCCTCTTCGGCAGCCTTCGTAGCGCTTCCTTCAGTAAGCAGGTCGCCGAGGCCTCGGTCGGCACCGCGCCGGAGGGCGTCGACGTCTCCGTGTACGAGGGTATCGGCGATATTCCGTTCTACAACGAGGATATCGATGTACCGGGTTCGGTTCCGGCTGCGGCCGAGGCCCTGCGCGACGCGGTGGGTGCGAGCGACGGTCTGCTGCTGATCACTCCGGAATACAACGGGACGCTGCCCGCGGTACTGAAGAACGCGGTCGATTGGCTGTCGCGGCCCTACGGTGCGGGTGCGATCAATGAGAAGCCGGTCGCAATCCTGAGCGGTTCCATCAGCCCGAATGCCGCCAAGTGGGCGCATGCCGACGCGGTCAAGACGGTGGGCGTGGCCGGCGGCAAGATCGTCGACGAGGCGCATCTGCACTTCGCGACCTGGGGTGAACGTTTCGGTGTGAACCATCCGCGTGAGGACGCCGAGACGCTGCGCGAACTGGGTGAGGCGCTGCGCGCGCTGGTGAACGCGGCGAGTGGGGAACTCGTCGACGCCTGATCGCACGAGTGAAGCGGGCCCGTGCGCGTTCGCGGGCCGGGAAGCCGGTGCCTCCGGCTCTGCAGCAGGGGGGGGGCCCGGGGGGGGGGGGGGGGGGGGGGGGGGGGGGGGGGGGGGGGGGGGGGGGGGGGGGGGGGGGGGGGGGGGGGGGGCGGCGGGGGGGGGGGTGTTTTGGGGGGTGTTGTTTTTTTTGGTGTTTGTTTTTTTTTTTTTTTTGTGGGGGGGGGGGGGGTGGGGGGGGGGGTTTTGGGGGGGGGGGGGTTTGTTTTGGGGGGGGCCTTTTTTTGGGGGGGGGGGCCCTGCTGC
>NZ_JARWNW010000087.1 GCF_029868325.1 Nocardia carnea | reverse complement strand
ATATCTGGTGGGATCCGGCTCTCGAAGAACAGATCGCACAGGCCGGTGCCGCCGGACGGATCAGCTCCTACCAGGTCTGTGACTGGCTGAACCCGATGACCGCCGATCCGCTGCTGTCGCGCGGCATGATGGGCGACGGTGCCACCACTGCCGTCGGCGCCACCGCCGCCGACCTCATCACTGGAACCGCCCGCGCAGGCGCTCAGCAGAACGGGCAGCGCCACCAGCGTGGCGAACAGCCGGCGGCGCCCCGCCGGGCGACCGGTACGCGACATCATGGACCTTTCCGCGCCGAATCCGCGCCGAGCTCGTGCGGATCCGCGGCCACCGGGGCGGATCACAGTGTGAACAACCAGGCGATGACCACCAGCACCAGCAGCGCGGCCAGTGCCAGCTGTACTCGCGAGCGCGGCATCAGCCCACCTCGCTTCCGGTCTCGCGGTCTCCGTCGGTGTCGTCGCGCCCCAGGGCCCCGGCGGCCAGGCGTACGGCCCGGTCGATGAGATAGGCGATACCGAAACTGATCGGCACCATACCCACCAGCACCACGAGGAACTGCGGGATGAACGGCAACCCCGCCACCCACAGTTCGAACCCGTCCCACCAGCCGGCAATACGCTCCACGGCGACCAGCGTAGAACACCGGGTTCCGGCCCCTGCCCACCTGGCATGGCCCGGCCCGCGTACCGGCACCGCGAGCCTTGACCTCGAGTGCGCTCGAGGTTGCAGGCTGAAGTCATGACTCAGGCCACCGAGGTATGGAACTCCGCCTACGACAACGACACCGCGCCGTGGATCATCGGCGAACCGCAACCCGCGATCCTCGCCCTGGAACGCGCCGGCCGGATCCGCGGCCGGATACTCGACCCGGGGACCGGTACGGGTGAACACACCATCGCACTGACCGCCGCCGGCTACGACATCCTCGGTGTCGACCTCTCTCCCAGCGCCGTCGCCTACGCGCGGCGCAATGCCGCGGCCAAGGGAGTACCCACCGCCCGGTTCGAGGTGACCGATATGGTCGCGCTCGCCGATTCGGCGGACAACCCGCTCGGTACCTTCGACACCATCGTCGACAGCGCCCTGTTCCACGTATTCATGGACAACGACGAGGCCCGCGCCGCATACGTGCGCGCTCTGCACCGGCTGTGCGAGCCCGGCGGCTATGTGCACATCCTGGCGCTCTCCGATGCGGAGCCGGGTTTCGGTCCGCGTATCGGGGCCGACCTCATCCGCGATTCCTTCGCCGGGCCGGGCTGGGAGCTCGAGGATCTGCAGCCGGATCACTACTACGGGCGGGTCACCGAATCCAATGCCGGGCAGCTCGGTGACCTGACGGTCGACGCCGCGGGCAAGGTGAAAGTCGTGGCCTGGCTCGCCCGGATCCGGCGCACCGGGTAACCGATGGTGGCGGCTCGGGCCTCGGCAACACATCATGGGTGGTATGCCGAGTCCCGAGCACGCAGCACCGGCGAGCGGACTGCCGGGCACCCACCCGGCGGCGCCGCGTCGCGAGGACAACTTCCCGGCCATCGACGATTACGCATTCCTGTCCGACTGCGAAACCACCTGCCTGATCGCCGGCAACGGCTCGGTGGAGTGGATGTGCATACCCCGCCCCGATTCACCGAGTGTGTTCGGTGCCCTGCTGGATCGCAGCGCCGGCCATTTCCGGCTGGGACCGTACGGGCATTCGGTTCCCGCGGCCCGCCGCTATCTACCGGGCGGCATGATCCTGGAAACCACCTGGCAGACCGCGACCGGCTGGCTGATCGTGCGCGACGCACTGGTTCTGGGTCCGTGGCACAGCACCGAGCAGCGCAGCCGTACGCACCGGCGCACCCCGACCGACTGGGATGCCGGGCATATGCTGCTGCGCACGGTCAAATGCGTGAACGGCACCGTCGAACTCGAACTGAGCTGCGAACCGTCGTTCGACTACCACCGGGAAATGGCCACCTGGGAGTACACCGGCAAGGTGTACGAGGAGGCGACCGCGGTCTGCGCCGCAGATCCGACCGCCGGGCCGAGTCTGGTCCTCACCACCGATCTGCGCCTGGGCCTGCAGGGCCGCGAAGCCCGCGCCCGCACCCGGATGACCGAGGGCGACTGCGCCTATGTCGCGCTCACCTGGTCCGAACTGCCCGCCCCACGCACATTCGACGAAGCCGCCGAAACGATGTGGACCACGATCGAATGCTGGCGGCAATGGATAACCCTCGGCGATTTCCCCGACCACCCCTGGCGCCGCTACCTGCAGCGCAGCGCACTCACCCTGAAGGGTCTCACCTACGCCCCGACCGGCGCGCTGATGGCGGCGGGCACCACTTCGCTACCGGAAACACCCGGCGGGGAACGTAACTGGGACTACCGCTATTCCTGGGTGCGCGATTCCAGTTTCGCCCTCTGGGGCCTCTATACCCTCGGCCTGGACCGCGAAGCCGACGATTTCTTCGCCTTCCTGCACGACGCCACCACCGGACCCGACGGCGAACCGGTCCCGCTGCAGGTTCTCTACGGAATCGGTGGCGAACGCCATATCCCCGAATCGACCCTCGATCACCTCTCCGGCTACGGTCACGCCACACCGGTGCGCATCGGCAACGGCGCATACGACCAGAAACAGCACGATATCTGGGGCACCATGCTGGACGCGGTGTACCTGCACGTGAAATCGCGCAAACACGTTCCGGAAACGCTGTGGCCCATGCTGAAACGCCAGGTCGACGCCGCCATCGCGAACTGGCGCGAACCCGACCGCGGCCTGTGGGAAGTACGCGGCGAACCACAGCATTTCACCTCTTCCAAGGTGATGTGCTGGGTCGCACTGGACCGCGGCGCGCGCCTGGCCGAACTGCACGGCCAGATGCGGATCGCCCGGAAATGGCATGAGATCGCGGCGGAGATCCGGGCCGATGTCCTGGCCAACGGGGTGGATGACCGCGGCCGGTTCACCCAGGTCTACGGCGGTTCCACACTGGACGCCTCGCTACTGCTCGTGGTGCTGACCCGGTTCCTCCCCGCCGACGACCCGCGGGTCCGCGCCACCGTTCTGGGAATCGCCGACGAGCTCACCGAGAACGGGCTGGTCCTGCGCTACCGCACCGAATCCACCGACGACGGGATGTCGGGCGCCGAAGGCACCTTCACCATCTGTTCGTTCTGGCTGGTATCAGCGCTGGTGGAGATCGGTGAGATCGACCGTGCCCGGGTGCTGTGCGAACGACTGCTCGCCCATGCCAGCCCGCTCAAGCTCTACGCCGAGGAGATCGACCCCTACACCGGCCGCCAGCTCGGCAATTTCCCGCAGGCCTTCACCCATCTCGCCCTGATCAACGCGGTCACCCACCTGATCCGGGCCGAAGGAGCGGAAGCGGCCGGTACGTTCCGGCCCGCGCACGACCGGACCGGAGGCACTCCGTGGCGCAGCCGCCCCCGCGATATCGGCGGGATACGCTGACGCTCGCCGTCAGGCGGCGGCGATACTGTCCGCCTGCTGCCGCAGATCGCGCAACTTACCCATATCGGTATCGAGCCGGGCGAGCCGTTCCGCACCCCGATCGCCGTATTGCGCGCCGGCCTCCTCGGCCACCCGCAACGCCTCGTCCGCCGCACGCAACGCATCGGTGGCGATATCGGTGAAATGGTCCCGCAGCACCCGCTGCACCTCACGCAGCCGGGTCCGCGACTCCTTACCGACCTGGAAGACCACATCGTCCATCAGTCGCGAGACCGCCGCTTTCGCCTCGGCCTGCCGGCGCAACCGGCGCGCCCGGCGGTCCTCCCACAGGGCGTGCAGGCCGAGCAGGATGCCCGCCCCGGCCGAATACCAGTTCACCAGCGACATCCCCAGCAAGCTGGTGGCCAGGCCGACCATCAGGATGCCACCGTAGGATCCGCGCAGCGCGGACAGGAACTGTTCGGGAACACCTGCTTTCGCGCTCTGCAGCGGTTCCAGCGGTGCGACGTCGGCCAGCAGATCCGAGGCGTACCGCGGGCGGATATCGGGTAGCTCCGGGCGGCGGTGCTCGGCGGGAAAACGCGCCGCGACCTGTTCGCCGAGCTCCTCGGCGCGGTAGTTCGCGGTCTCGAAATTCTCGGCGATCGCCTCGGCGATCCGGCCCTCCAATTCGGTGCCGAACCGCTTCCATCGGGTGGCCGGATCTATACCGGAGATCTCGGTTTCGGCCTCCCGCATCAGGCCCCGCAGCCGGTGCCGCAGATCGTGCTCGATATCGGCCATCAGTTCGGTACTGCCGTCGGCCAGCGTGACCTGCCAGGTCGCGGTGCGCTGCCGCAACTGGTCCGCCTGATCCCGGGCGGTGGCCAGTTGCTGGGTCACATGGGCGCGGCGCCGCGGATCGCGCAGCGCGTCGGCCTCGGTGCGCAACACCACACCGAGATGGTCGCCCACGAGCTGGATATCGCGGACCGCGGATTTCACTGCCATCGCATCGGCATGTGCCACCACATAGTCGCGCAGATGCTCGATCAACTGCGGGACCCCGGATTCGATCGCTCGCTGCTGATTACCGGCCCGCTGCGCCTGATGGTGCAGTTGCGCCGACACCGGCGCCACCGCAAAGCCCAGCCCGGCCTCGTCGAGCAGCTCCCGGTTGAGTTCCTGCACCTGCGCCCAATGCGGATTACGGTCGATCTTGTTGAGCACACAGATCACCGTGGGGCAGATCTGCCCGATCCGCCGCAGATGCGCAATCTGATCCCGGTTGTAGGCGGTATCGGCATCGCTCACATACAGCACCGCATCGGCGGCCGCGATCATCGACCAGGTGGTGCTGTCCTGCACCGCGGCACCCGGTGCATCCATCAGCACGATGCCCTCGGCCAGCAGCGGGCTGGGATGGGTGAAATCGGCGCGGATCACACCCGTAGCCGACAGCGCCGGGCCCGGGTTCAGCGGGTCCACGGGCTGGCGCCGGACCCGGCCGCCGCCCTCCCGCCGGACCAGGGTGGCCGTGGCTTCGGGGCCGTACTCCACAATCGACGGCACACTGATCGGGCTGTCGGTCGCACTGACCGGCGCTGCGGCCAATGCGTTCACCAGGGTGCTCATCCCGCTCTTCGGCGGACCGACCACCACCAGCCGCACCCGCGTATCGGCGACCCGGGCGCGGACCATACCGAGCCGGCCCCGGAGATCGTTGCGGCTGGCGGTGCGGGAAACATCCCGCAACTCGTCGATGATCTGGATGAGCGGGGCCATCACATCCGGATTCTTCACCGTGGCGGCCTGCGGTCCGGCTACGGCAGACAAGCCCTGCTCCTTCGTCTCGGTCACAACACGTCCTGCGGCCACGATCGGCCGTTTCACCCCCGCCCACCCGACCGGATCGAATCCGGGATCGGCCGTGAACCGTCAGAAATATACCCAGAAGGCGGGGTCGGGAACCTGGTCTTCGGCCACTGTCACGGTATGCGGCATGAATCCCGCCGACAGATCACCGGTCAGCTCGCCACCGGCGAACCCCAGCACCGTGTGATCGGTGTAGGGCGTGGCGGTGGCGACCCCGTGCACATCGTACGGAACGACCGCGGCACCGTGCTCGGCGATCGGCTTGACCTGTGGCGCGGGCAACGGAGTCGGCATCGGTTGCGGCACCGTCGGCAGCTGCGCGTCGGGCATGCTCGGCTGCTGCACATCGGGCACGCTCGGCTGCTGGGCGGGCATGCTGACCGTCGGTACTTGCGGCTGCTCCACCGTCGGTACCTGCGGCGCAGACTGATCCGCGGTCGGGATCTGCTGAGTGGGCAGATCGACCGTCGACGGAGTGGTGCCCGAGGGCTGATCCCCGGCGCTCGGCGTGCCGGTGCCCCCACCGGCGGGTTCGGTGGTGCTACCGGTGTCACCGGTGGAAGAGCCCGGCGCGGTGGTGGTCACCCCGCCGGATTCGCCGGTGGTCGACGCCCCCTCGGTGGCGGTGCTCGACCCCCCGGAACTGCTCGTCGGTGAGGAGCCGCCGGTCTCGGTGGTCTCGGTGAGTTCCGAGGGGGTGGTCGAGCCGTCCGGCGCGGTGGTGCTGCCCTGCGGGGAGGTCGTGATGCCCGGCAGCAATGTCGCACTGCCGCCGACCGAGGTGGTACTGCCGTCGGTGGTGGTGCCGCCCGGACCGGTAGTCGTCGAGCCGTCCGGGCCGGTGGTCGTGGTATCCGGTGTCGTGGTGACACTGTCGGAGGTCGTCACGGGCGCGCTGGTGGTCGGCAGCACCGTGGTGGAATCACCCGGCAGCGTCGGCTCGGTGGGCAGTTCCGGTGGCACCGGCTGCGGCAGCCGGTGGAAGAGATCCGGCAGCTGGGCCGCCGGCGCGGTCAACGGCGAGGGCCCCGCCGGCGGCTGGAAAACATGCGCGACCGGGCTGGTCGCCACATCGGGCTGCACCGTCGTCTGCAACGGGGTCGCCGCGACCGGCTGTACCGCGGGAGCCACGGCCGCCGGCGCGACCGGCGGTGGCGGAACCGGCGCCGCCACCACCGGAGCAGGTGCCGCCGGCGCCATCGGAGCGACCGCCACCGGTGCGGGAGGCGCCACCGGGGCGGCGGCCATCGGCGCGGGGGCACTCGGCAGCGGGGCCGGAGCGGCGGCCGGTGCCACCGACATCCCGGAGGTCGCCGGGCCGGCGGTGCCCGCCGGTACCGCCGCGTTCTGCGCCGAGGCCGCACCCGTTCCGGTACCGGTGCTGCCGCCCACCGCGATCGCGGCATCGTCGCCCTGCCTCACCGCATCCGCGTCTGCCGGACGGCCGGGTTCCGGAACCCCCGGCTGCCCGGCACCGGACGCCGATTCCGCGGCCCCGGCCTGCATCCAGCCGGTGTACTGATCGAGCTGATCGTCGAGGGAGAAGGCGTCCTCGGCCGTGATCCCGAAATCCCAGTCGCTGTCGACCCGGATACCGCCGGGACCCACCGAGATATCGACGTCCATATCCGATTCGACCTGCACCGACCCGCCGGCACCGCCGAGCGCGAGCCCGGCGAACCCACTTCCGCCGGCATCCACGGAGAACTCGAACCAGGCGCCGTCGTCACCGGAACCGCCGCCCCCCGCGATCGTCCGCGCGCCGCCCGCCATATCGGAGAAGCCGAAATCCCAGTCGGAGGGGCCGGAATCGGAGGTCTGTGCCACCGACTTCGGCTGACCGGCCGGATTCAGGCCGAACCCGGGCAGATCGAAGATATCGGTCTGGAAAGCATCACCGGGTGCCGGCAGCTCGAAACCACCGGGCGCACCCGGACCTTCGTTCCCCGCACCGGGAAAATTCCCGCCCAGCCCCGGAATATCGCCACCCAAGCCGGGAATACCGTCGAACCCCGGGAATCCCCCGGGGGCATCCGGAGGGCCGAACTCCGGCAGACCAGGGATATTCGACTCGGGCACACCCGTTCCCGGTGCCCCGGGAACGTAATCGGACCCGGGAAACTCGCCGTCCGGACCGCCGGGAATCAGCTCCAATCCCGGGACCTGGTCCATGTAGGGCGCGCTGTAGGAGTCCAGGTCCTCGAAGCCGAACTCGCCCGGACGACCGACCTGGATATCGAAGGTTCCGTGCGGCAACGGCATCGTGACGCTCGCATCACCCGGTGAACCGAACGGCATATCCTGCGGCGCAATCGGTTCCGGGTCCGGGAAGGTGACCACAGGGCTGGGCACATCGGGATCCGGATCGACGTTGTGGGCCCACCCGGCATTGCGGCTGTCCAGTTCCCCGGGTGACGCCGGGACCCCGCCGCCGTTGGCGGCAATCAGCGCGCCACCGGTCACATATGCGCCGCCGCGGGCAACTCGCGCGGTGGCGCTGGCAATACGATAGGCGGCGTCACCGCCCCGTCCGGCGACCTCTTCTTCGTCGTCGAACGGCAGATCACTCGCCATTGGCATAACTCCACTCTCGCGTGCACCGGCGACCGCACCGCCGTCGATCCGGCACGGATCCGCCACCAGCCTATTGTCGACATCTACGGCTGTCACATTTTCGTTATCAGCAGATATCCAGGCGGGGCGAGAGGCAGCGGAAACCGGCAGCTACTTCTTGTCCTTCGGTTTATCGGCCTGGGCGTCGGAGGACAGCGCGGCCACGAACGCTTCCTGCGGGACGTCCACCCGGCCGATGGTCTTCATCCGCTTCTTGCCTTCCTTTTGCTTCTCCAGCAGTTTGCGCTTACGGCTGATATCGCCGCCATAGCATTTGGCCAGCACATCCTTGCGGATGGCGCGGATGTTCTCCCGGGCGATGATCTTCGACCCGATGGCCGCCTGGATCGGCACCTCGAACTGCTGGCGCGGGATCAGCTCACGCAGTTTGGTGGTCATCTTGTGTCCGTAGGCCTGCGCGGCATCGCGGTGCACGATGGCGCTGAACGCGTCCACGGCCTCGCCCTGCAGCAGGATATCCACCTTCACCAGCTGCGATTCCCGTTCGCCGGCCTCCTCGTAGTCCAGCGAGGCATAGCCGCGGGTACGCGATTTCAGCGAATCGAAGAAATCGAAGATGATCTCGGCCAGCGGCAGGGTGTAGCGCAACTCCACCCGGGTCTCGGACAGATAGTCCATCCCACCGAGGTCACCCCGGCGCGACTGGCACAGTTCCATGATCGCGCCGATGAACTCGCTCGGCGCGATGATCGTGACCTTCACCACCGGTTCGAAGACCTGGCGCACCTTGCCTTCCGGCCAGAACGAAGGGTTGGTCACGGTGTGCTCCGCCGCGTCCTCCATCACCACCCGGTACACCACGTTCGGTGCGGTGGAGATCAGGTCGAGCCCGAATTCGCGCTGCAGCCGCTCGCGGGTGATCTCCATATGCAGCAGGCCCAGGAAGCCACAGCGGAACCCGAAGCCGAGCGCCACCGAGGTCTCCGGCTCGTAGGTGAGCGCGGCATCGTTGAGCTGGAGTTTGTCCAATGCGTCCCGCAGGACCGGATAGTCGGAGCCGTCCACCGGGTACAGCCCGGAATACACCATGGGCCGCGGCTCGCGATACCCGGTGAGCGGTTCGGTGGCACCGCCCCGCGCGGAGGTGACGGTATCGCCGACCTTCGACTGCCGCACATCCTTCACACCGGTGATCAGGTAGCCGACCTCGCCGACGCCCAGTCCCTGCGTGGGTTTGGGTTCCGGGGAGACGATCCCGATCTCCAGCAACTCGTGGGTGGCGCCGGTGGACATCATCTTGATCTTCTCGCGCGGCGTCAGCTTGCCGTCCACCACACGGACATAGGTCACCACACCGCGGTAGGTGTCGTAGACCGAGTCGAAGATCATCGCCCGGGCCGGTGCGTCGGCGTCGCCGACCGGCGGCGGCACCTGCTCGATCACCCGATCCAGCAGTTCGGTCACGCCCACCCCGGTCTTACCGGATACCCGCAGCACATCCTCGGGTTCGCAGCCGACGATATGGGCGAGCTCGGCCGCATACCGTTCCGGATCGGCCGCCGGTAGGTCGATCTTGTTGAGGACCGGGATGATCTCCAGATCCTTGTCCAGCGCCAGATACAGGTTCGCCAGCGTCTGCGCCTCGATCCCCTGCGCAGCATCCACCAGCAGGATCGCACCCTCGCAGGCCTCCAGCGCCCGCGAGACCTCATAGGTGAAGTCGACGTGGCCCGGGGTATCGATCAGATGCAGGACGAAATCCTCGCCCGCGTGCTCGCCGGTCCCGGGCGTCCACGGCAGCCGCACGTTCTGGGCCTTGATGGTGATACCGCGTTCGCGTTCGATATCCATCCGGTCGAGGTACTGCGCGCGCATCTGCCGCTCCTCGACGACCCCGGTGAGCTGCAGCATCCGATCGGCCAGCGTCGACTTGCCGTGGTCGATATGCGCGATGATGCAGAAGTTCCGGATCCGCGACGGATCGGTGAACGTCGTATCGGCGAAGCTGGCGGGCACTCCACTCCTCATGGGTATCGGGCGTACTGGCGACCATCGTCCCATGGTGAGCCGGACCACCGGCCCCCGGTCCCGCCCCGCGGCGATACTCCACCGGCCGGGTGTGCCGTTATCCTCCTGAGATGCCCCGCAGTTGGAACAGTCTCGGCAAGCAGCTCACCGCGATCGCGATACAACAGGGGCCGAAGCTCGTCCGGCGGCAGGCACCGCGACTGGTGGAAGCACTACTGGTCCGCGGCAGCTCCCGCGCCACCCGCCGCACGCCCCGGGCGGTGGCCGGCCCCAAGGGCGTCCCCGTCCGCCCCGCGGCCTCCACACCGGTCCCGACCGCACAGCGCGCCCGCCGGGTGGTCTACGCACCCCAGCTCGACGGCCGCGCCGACCCCGGCGAAATCGTCTGGACCTGGGTGCCCTTCGAGGAGGATCCGGACAACGGCAAGGACCGGCCGGTACTGGTGGTCGGCCGCGACGGGCGCACCCTGCTGGGGCTGATGCTCAGCTCGAACCCGGACCGCGACCACGATCCCGAATGGGTCGGGATCGGCGCCGGCATCTGGGACCACCAGGGCCGGGCCAGCTGGGTCCGGCTGGACCGGGTACTCGACGTCCCCGAGGACGGTATCCGCCGGGAGGGCGCCATCCTGCCGCGCCGACTGTTCGACCGGGTGGCGCATCGCCTGGTCCGGGAATACCACTGGAGCTGAATCGAGCCCCGGCGCCGCCGGATCAGGCCTGCAGTTCCCGGGACCGCCCGAACAACAGCCCGTACAGCAGTGCACCGAGCACACCACCGATCAGCGGGAACACAATGAACGCCCACAACTGCCCCATCGCCCCGTCCTGGTAGGGCGCCACGGCCAAGCTGCGGGCCGGGTTCACCGAGGTGTTGTCGACCGGGATCGAGATCAGGTGGATGAGCGCGAGAGTGAAACCGATGGCCATCCCGGCCTGCGGAATCTCGGAAATACGGTCGGTAGCGGCCAGCACCACGAAAACGAGCAGCGCGGTCAGCATCACCTCGACGATGATCATCGCGGCCATCCCGTACCCCTCCTGGATCACCACCTCACCGGCCGGACCGGTGACCGCCGACGGGCTGTGCTCACCCCAGCCGTTGGCGCCCAGCCCCGAGGAAGCGCGGTCATAAGAGGGCAGGTTCTTGGCAATCGCGAACAACACCAGACCGGCGAGCAGACCGCCGATCACCTGGGAAACGATGTAGCCCACCGCACTCATCGGCGAAAGCCTGCCCATCATGAGCTGCCCCACCGTCACCGCGGGGTTGACATGACAGCCGGAAACCGGCCCGATCGCATAGACCAGGACGAGCAGCGACAGACCGAACGCCAGCGCCACCCCCAGCGGCCCCACTTTCTCACCGGCCAGCACGGCCGTCCCGACACCCCCCATCACCAGGACGAAGGTGCCGAGCGCCTCGGCGATCCATTTCCTGGTATCGGAGATATCCGCGGGCTCGACACCTTCGAGTACAGCTTCTCGTTCCTGCGCAGTGGGAGACATGAACGCCGCCTTCCGAGAGGATCGCCGCCCCGCGGGATATCGGGGCGCGCACCGGGCAAACCTGGGTCCTGCTGCGAAACCATATGGGCCGAACTTCCCGGCACCTTACGCCGCACGAACACGCTTCACAACGACATACGGCCAGGTCACGGTGTTGCAACGCCCCCACGATTTCGCGGCCCCGCCCCCTGCTGGTAATCTGGCCACTCGGCATTGCCGTACCTCGTGCCCGGAGAAATCCGAGCCGGCCGTATTCAGGGTTGGTACGCGCATACAGACTTTTCCGACCGAACCAGACAGGAACCAGAGGATACCGGCGTGGCCAATATCAAATCCCAGATCAAGCGGATCCGCACCAACGAGGCGGCGCGCCAGCGCAATCAGTCGGTGAAATCCGAGCTGCGCACCCATATCCGCGCCTTCCGGGCGGCCGCCGCGGCCGGCGATAAGGAAACGGCCAGCGCGCGCCTCCAGTTCGTGAGCCGCAAGCTCGACAAGGCCGCCTCCAAGGGCGTCATCCACGCGAACCAGGCCGCCAACAAGAAGTCGGCGATGGCCCTCGCACTGAACAAGCTCTGAGAGTTCGAACTCTTTCACACAAAGCCGCCGCGGCTTCGATGACCACGGCGGCTTTTGGTATGCCCGGGCTCGGTCAGCGCATGTTTTCCGAGGCAGTAGTGGATGGCGGCCGCCCGAAGGCCGAGCGCCTGTCGTAGCATGCGGCCCATGGTTATGTTGTATGCGAACCAGTCGGTCGTCCAAGCCGAGGATCTGCCCGGCGTCATCCGCGCCGCCGAGGTACTCGGTATCGGCGTGAAAATCGAGAATGTGCTGGTACCCGCCGATGACGACGGCAGCCAGGTCGTCGTCTGGATGGTCACCCGCGAAGAGGAGACCCCCGTCTACGAAGAGTGGGACGGACGTTTCGACGAGGTCGCCGAGGAAGCGCTGGAGCTCAGCGCAGTCGACTGACCGGCCCCGCCGGACCAGCAGACCACACGCCGTTCCTCGACCACCCTCCCCGCACCTCCGGCCCTGCGGCCACATCCGCACATCCCCACAGCCACAAGCACGGCGGACACACAGCCACATCCCGGCAGTCCCCCAGCCCTGCGGCCACACCCGCACATCCCCAACAGCCTCAGCTCCGCGGCCACATAGTCACATCCCGGCAGCCCCGGCACCGCGGCCTCAGTCACGTCCTTGGAGGGCCAGCAGCTTCAGCACGGCGTCCTCCAGGGCGAACCCGGAGTCCGCGGCCCCACCTTTCACATCCGCGTTCAGTGTCGCCACGACCTGCAGCGCGGCACCGATCGCGGCCGGTGACCAGCCGCGCGCCTGCCCCTGCGCCTTCTTCACCTTCCACGGTGGCAGTCCCAGCGGTCCCGCCAGTTTGAACGGGTCACCGCGACCCGCCGACCCGACCTTCGCGATCGTATGCACGGAATCGGCCAGTGCATCCGCGAGCACCACATGCGGAACACCGCGGTCCTGCGCCCAGCGCAGCGCCTCCACCGCACCGGCACTGTTCCCCGCGACGGTCAGATCCGCGACCTCGAAGCCCGATACCTCTGCCTTACCGGAGTAGTACCGCCGCACCGCCGCGAGGTCGATTTTCCCACCGGTATCGGCGACCAGCTGCGAACAGGCGGCCGCCAGCTCCCGCAGCTCGGACCCGACCGCGTCCAGCACCTCCTGCACGACTTCGCCGGAGACCCGCGCCCCCGCCGCCCGGAATTCGGACCGCACGAATTCGGCGCGTTCGGCGGCCTTGGTGAGCTTGGCGCATTCGTGGACCTGCGCCCCGGCCTTCCGCAGCGCCGGAACCAGCGCCTTGGCCCGGCCGCCCCCGGAATGCACCACCATCAGCACCACCCCCTCGGGTGGGGCCGTGACGGCTTCGGTGATCACTGCCACGGCATCCTTACCGGCCTGATCCGCCGATTCGAGAATGATCACCCGGTCCTCGGCGAACAGCGAGGGACTCAGCAGCTCGGCCAGTTCCGCGCTACTGGCATCCCCGGCCCGCAACCGGTCGACCGGGACGGAGTCCGGGTCGGGGGCGTCCGCCCGCACCTGCGCCGTCACCCCCGCAATCGCCCGCTGGATCAGCAGTTCTTCTTCCCCCAGGACCAGGTGCACCGCCGCTCGCTCGCTCACGGCTCCGATCGTACGGCGGCACCCCGACGATTCCCGGGATCGGCCTCACAAGGCTCCGCATTCGCGTGCAGACGTATGGCACGAACGAACCCGCCGCCGGACGAATCGTGAAAACCTGATCTCCGTCCGCCCCACCGACTCCCCGCACTGCCGTCTGCCCGATGTAGCCGTCCGAGCATGGCATTCGGCGCGGTAGAAATGAGGCCGGGAAACCAGGTCAGCGGCACCGATACGCCGTCACCCGGTGGACGCCGCAGCCGGGCGTGAGACCACGAGCCGGGTATCCGCTGCTCACCAGTGCAACCACAGAAGCAGCGGAAGGTAGGCGGTAGCAATGCCGGCTGCGGTGGCCGCCAGGTATCTCCGTAGCCGCGCAACGCGCAGCGCTGCAATCCCGGCAGCCGCAGCACAGGCGGCGAGGAGCCCGCCCGCTGACCCGCCGGGCACGGTGAGCAGCGCACCGGGGACCTCGGCGGTTTCGGTGGCCACGGTGAGCAGCCACCACAGCGGTGGGCCGGTGAGGTGCAGAATCAGCTCCGCGGGCGGGTACCAGAGTGTGGATACCACTGCCGCTGCCGCCCCGAGAACAGTGATCGGTGCGATCACCGGTGCCACAAGGATATTCGCGAGCACCGCCAGAATGCTGACCTTGCCGGACAGGGCGATGGTGATCGGTGTGGTGACGACGAAGGCCGCGGCGGCAACGGCGGCCAGTTCGGCGGGCAACCGCCACCAGCCGTGGTCCCGGAGGTAGTCGGCCCAGCTCGGCGCCAGCAACAACAAGGCGCCGGTCGCCATGACCGAGAGCGCGAAACCGGCCTGCACTGCGAGAGATGGCCAGAGGGCGAGCAACCCGATCACCGCGGCGCACAGTGCGGGCAACGCCTGTTTCCGGCGACCGGTCAGCAGGGCGAGCAGCGTGATCGACCCCATGGCGGCGGCCCGCAGCACGCTCGGATCGGGCCGGGCGATGATGACGAAGAAGACCAGCGCGGTCGCCGTCGCACAGAAGGACAGCCGTGGACCGCAAGTCAGTACCCGGGCCAGTGCCAGCACGGCGGTCAGGAGCACAGAAAAGTTCGCCCCGCTGACAACACACAGGTGCTGCAATCCGGACGCGACGAAATCCTCGTGGACTCGATCGGACAAGCCGGAGGTGTCGCCCACGACCAGCGCGGGAAGCAGCCCGGCCGCGTCGGGTGTGAGGGCAGACCGGGCGACGGCGGCCAGATCTGCGCGCACTCCCGCGGCCAGATCCTGCCACCAGGGCAACGGCCCGGCCGGGACCGGCGGGCCGATCGGGCGGAGCGTGACGACCGTCAGATCGTGTTGCCGTGGGGGTGCGGTACGGGCACGGAATTCGATCGGCCGCCCGGGCCGCAGTTCACCCCAACCCGGACCGGCAGCCAGGACAACCACCGACCCGCCCGCTCGGACCACCTCGTCGCGGTAGCGGAACTCGCGCAGTCCGGCACGCACCACCCAGAGTCGGCCGGCGCCGGATCCGCTGCTCCGCACAGGTTTCGGATCGTCGGACGGAGTGATCACCACATGCACCGTCGCCTCGTCCGGTACCGCCCGGAGCGGATGCACGATCACCTGATATTCGCGCCATGCACCCGCCAGCGCGAAGCCCGCGCCGAGCACAGCGGCACCGATGATCGTCGTCGCAACCACCCGGTAGCGCTCCTTGCGGTGAGCTACCCCGGCCCACAACAGCGCCCACGAAACGAGTGCCACCGAGGTGAGCCCGGCCGCCACCACGATCCCGGCGAACCACCCAGCGGCGACGGCCGCGATCGTTGCCGCCCAGCAGGCCAGGGCTGCCGGGAGAAGCCGGGCGTCCAGTACCCGCGCAGCACCGTCGAAATCGTCGCCCGGCCGGTCACCTCGATCCACGTGTCCGGCACTGTCCGCGCCGGTCACCGGCGGAGCCGGACAACTGTCCGCACCAGCCACCAGCTCCACTTCCCCGCCCTGGCATCATCCAGTGCGCGAGCACCGATGAAAGTCGAACCGCCCGCCCGCGCCGGGCTTCCGGCTCCCGACCCGATATCGCCCGCCTGCGTCATACCGTCACCAGTTCCCGGAGTCGCGCGAGGCGTGCCGGGCCGATGCCGTCGACCTCGGACAGTTGTTCCACATCGGTGAAGCGTCCGTTCGTCTCCCGCCAGGCGATGATCGCCTTCGCGGTGACCGGGCCGACACCGGGCAGTGCGTCGAGAACCGATTCGGTAGCTGTGTTCAGGTCGACCGGAGTGCCGCTCGCGGGTGATGGGACCTCGGCATCCGGATCTGCCACCACCGTTTTTCCGCCGCTCACCGTGGCGCTACCGGGCGGCGGGGCAGCGGTATCGGCGGGGCCGACCCGGACCTGGTCACCGTCGGCGAGGCGCTGGGCCAGGTTGAGCCCGGTCAGGTCGGCACCGGAGAGTGCTCCGCCGGCGGCGGCGAGGGCGTCGGCGACCCGGGCACCCGGCGGTAGCCGGACGAGACCGGCCTTGTGCACCAGGCCCACGACGCTCACCACCAGCTCGGCCGGTGGTGGCGGGCCCGGCGCCGTTCCGGGTGTTGCGGGCGCGGTGGCGGAGGCCGGTACCGCCGCGGGTAACGCGGCAGGGTGGGCGGCCGGTAGCGGGGGTACGGGTTGCGCGACGGGGCGCTCCCAGAACACCACCACCAGTGTGACCAGAAAGGCGAGGAGCCCGACCCCCGCCATGGTCGCCATACCGCGGCGGCCCGGATCGAGCCGCGCGCCACGGAATCGGGGCGGTATCAGTCGTTCTCGCCAGGTGGGTGCAACGGGCCCGGCGTCGAGCCAGCGCGGAGTCCGGACGCCGTCGTCATCGTCGGTGAGTACGGTATTCGGGTGCGGCGCATCGATCCCGGAATCGTTGCGCCGGCCGCCGAGGTATCCGCCCAGCTGCCGGTGTACCCGTTCCCGCTCGTCTTGTCGTGCCATGCTCGCGACGCTAGGCCCGCGACGGCGCCCGACCTCCAGCCCGACCAGGCACTTCGGCAAACCTGTGGACAACCGTGCCCTGTGGATGAACCCGTCCCCGAACGGCCGAGAGCAGGCCGCACCGGATCGGCCCGGCACAACTGTGTTGAGCTCAGCCCCAGCCGCCGGGTAATACCAGTACGCCGACCGCACCGATCCCGAGGTGCACCCCGAGCGCGGGACCGAACTCCGCTGTCAGGATCTCCCGGACCTGCGGCAGGCGTTCACGCAGCTGAGCGATCACCGTTTCCGCCGCATCGGCCGCATCCAGATGCTGAACCCCCAGAACGGCTTCCCCGGACCCGGCGGCCGCCACGGCTGCCGCCACCAGCTTCCCGAGCGCCTTCGACCGGGTGCGTACCTTCTCCCGCAACTCCAGCCTGCCCTGCACCAACTGCAGGATCGGTTTGCTCACCAGCTCGCCGGCGAAGAATCCGGCCGCGGTGCTGAGTCGTCCACCGCGGCGGAGTTGTTCGGTGCGATTCACCAGGATGAAGGTGTGCGATTTCTCCGCCGCCGTGACAGCGGTCCGGTGCACCGCGTCCAGCGGGGCGCCCGCGGCGGCCGATCGGGCGGCGGCCAGTGCCGGTAGCCCGGTGGCCAGGCCGGCGCCGAGCGAATCCACCAGTCGCACGGAATCTTCGGCGCCCATATCCCGGACGGCCTGCCGCCCGGACTCCCAGGTGGCGGACAGCTGCCGGGACAGATGCACCGCGACCACGCCGTCGCCGCCGCTGCGCGCCAGTGCCGCGGTATAGGCATCGCGGAGCTCACCGGGAGACGGTGCGGAGGTGCTGACCGAATCCGCGGTGTAGTCGATATCGAGGTCATCGACACCTTCGCGGTGGGTTGTTTCCCCGACCAGGACGTGCAGGGGCACGATATCGACCCCCAGCTCGCCGATGAGGTCCGCGGGCAGGCCGGCGGACGAATCGGTGACGACCACGACCGCCACGGTTCACCCCACCTCGCGCAGTGTTTTCACCATCGATATGGCGACCTCGGAATGCCCGTCCCACCCCCAGTGGATACCGTCGGGGTTGGCGTCGCCGGAGAAGATGTTGTCGTGCACGGCGGCCTTCAGATCGACCAGCGGCACACCGGTACGCGCCGACCAGCTCTCGAGTGCCCGCACCGCCGGTTCCCGGCCGCGGTGCACCCGCCCGTAGGCGTCGCAGGCGTGTACCGACGGTAGTACCGCCACCATCGGCAGATCGGGCCGCAGCTGGGCCAGCGCCGTGCGGCACTGTTCCAGGTAGTCCACGCTGATCTCCGGTGGCAGCGCCACCCGGTTGCCCAGCCTCGAGGCCCTGGGCTGCACCCACTGGTAGACCGAACGCACCACCCGGCGCAGCCCGGCCGGCCGGATATAGCGGATCAGTTCCCGGAGCGCGGTGGGCAGCGGGGAGGGCAGCGAATCCATACCGCCCACCGCGAAAACCACCGCCCCGGCATGCGGTACGGCCGCCCAGACCCGCGGGTCGCCGATCAGGGCCCAATAGGCGTCCCGGCAGGTCCAGCCGATACGGGCGACCAGTTCGACCTCCCAGTCGAGTTCGGACGCCACCAGATTCGGCCAGATCCGCGGATGGTCGGCAGGCAGACCGCCTTTCGGCCCGAAATAGGACAGCGAATCGGCGATCACCAGCAGGACCGGCCGCCGGCCCACCGGATCTGCGGGTGCGGATTCGTCGAGCGGGAGGGCGGTGGCAGCGCCGCCGGTCTGATCCGTTCCCGGCATAGGCTGAGGATCGGCCGAACCCTGTACCGGCTCGGCCGATTCCGGCCGGCTCGTATCCTCCGACCTCGCTGTCACTGCGCGACCCTCCTGATGATCAGACTGCCTTACGCATATCGTCGCCGTCGGTACTCTCGGCGTTCTCATCCTGCTGCGGTTCGGTCGCCGGACCGAACAGCGCATCGGGTAGCGCGCGTTCCGGTTTCGCGGAAACCCGCTGGAACAGTTCGTCCGGAATCTGCCGGTTCAGGTCTTCAGATGACATCGGGTGCTACTTTCGCCGCTGCGTTCCACACATCGAGACGCCAGCCGGGCTTCTCGATGCTCGGACCGTGGCTGCTGAGCTGCACCCAGCTGGCATTGGCGAGCCCACCGAGGGCCGGCCAGTTCTGAGGCGGCAGGTCGAGCAATGCGGCCGTGAGCGCGGCGATCAGCCCGCCGTGCGCCACGAGAATCATAGTGGCGCCCGGCCAATCCCGCCGCTCGGTGAACAATTCCTGCACCACCGGTAGCGCCCGGGCGCCGACTTCCAGCTTCGATTCGCCGCCGGGTGGGGTGTAGGTGGCGTCCATCCGCCATTCCAGGCGCGCACCCGGATAGAGCGAATCGACCTCCACATCGCCCATCCCCTGCCAGTCACCGAGATGGGTTTCGCGTAGCCGCGGCTCCCGGACCACCTCCAGGCCGGAATGCTCCGACAGCGCCTGCGCGGTCTCGTAGGCCCGTTTCAGGTCGGAGGAGACCAGGCCGATCGCCTTGTGCGACACGAGTTCCCGTGCTGCCTCCTTGGCCTGCCGCCGGCCCAGATCGGTGAGATCGGTGTCGATCTGCCCCTGCATCCGGTCGTTGGCGTTCCATTCGGTTTGCCCGTGGCGCAGCAGGATCAGGGTGCGCACACCGGTTTTCTGTGTCACTCGGTCTCTCCAGCACTTTCCGCATCGGTGGCCTCGGGCCCACCGATCCCCTCGACCGGAACGACGGGGCAGTCTTTCCACAACCGTTCCAGCGCATAGAAATTACGTTCGTCGTTGTGCTGGATATGCACCACCACATCGACATAGTCCAAGAGTGCCCAGCGGCCCTCGCGGGTCCCTTCCCGGCGCACCGGCTTATGCCCGGCCGCGCGCAGTTTCTCCTCGACATTATCGACGATGGCGTTCACCTGGCGCTCGTTCGGCGCCGAAGCGATCACGAAGCAGTCGGTGATCACCAACTGCTCGGACACATCGAGTACCACCACATCGGCGGCCAGTTTCTCGTCCGCGGCCAACGCGGCGACGGTCGCCATCTGCACTGCCTCGGCTGTCGCAGTCATGGTGTGGTTCCCCCTGGTCCTCGGTTCACGCTTCCATTACCTTCCGCTTGCGCCGGCACATAGAGGTGCCGTTTCGATATGTATTGGACGACGCCGTCCGGCACCAGGTACCACACGGGCCTGCCCTCGGCCGCGCGCCGGCGGCATTCACTCGACGAGATGGCCAGCGCGGGGACCTCGATCATCGTGACCGCGTCGTCGGGCATACCGCGCAGATGGTCGGCCAGATGATCGATGTTCAGCTCATACCCCGGCCGGCTGACGCCCACGAATTTCGCCAGCTCGAACAGTTCCGCCCAATCCTGCCAGGTGAGGATGCTGGCCAGCGCGTCCGCCCCGGTGATGAAGTACAGTTCGGCACCCGGACGCTGGGCGTGCAGGTCGCGCAGGGTGTCGACCGTATAGGTCATCTTGCTGCGGTCCACGTCGGCCCGGCTCACCGAGAACCGCGGGTTGGAGGCAGTGGCGATCACCGTCATCAGGTAGCGGTCCTCGGCCGGGCTGACCCGCCGACCGGATTTCTGCCACGGCTGGCCGGTCGGGACGAAGACGACCTCGTCGAGGTCGAACCGGTGGGCGACCTCGCTGGCCGCGACCAGGTGCCCATGGTGGATGGGATCGAAGGTGCCACCCATCACCCCCAGCTTGGGTCCGCCCTGGCCTGTTCCGCGCATGAGTGTCGAGCTTAACGGGGTGTTCCCGGCGGGTCCCGGTCAGACCGGCAGCAGCCGGGAGACCACGGCTGTGAGCTGGGACGCGGACCGGCATTCGTGCATTTCGATGACCTGCTGGTAGCGGTCGGCGGCCGAATCGCCGGACCCCCAGTTCTGGCGTGGTTCGGGGTTGAGCCAGTGGGCGTGCTTGGCGACGGCGACCAGCTCGGACAGGGTGGACAGTTCCGGGTCGCGGTAGTTGGTGCGGGCGTCACCGAGGATGAGCAGCGAGCTACGGCTGGTGACCGCGTCCGCGAATCCGTCGGCGAAGCTGGTCAGGGCGCTGCCGTAGTCGGAGTGTCCGTTGAAGCCGACGATATCGGCCTCGGCGAAGATCCGCTGCATGGCTTCGTCGAGCTGGGTGTGCGGGTCGAAGAACCGGGTCACCTCGTCGGTGTTGTCGACAAAAGCGAAGATGCGCACCTTCGAGAACTGCTCGCGCAGGGCGTTCACCAGCAGCAACGTGAAATTGCTGAATCCGGCGACCGAACCGGACACATCGCACAGCAGGACCAGCTCCGGACGGCCGGGGCGCGGTTTGCGGTTCACCAGATCGATCGGGACGCCACCGGTCGACATGGATTTGCGCAGTGTTTTGCGCAGATCGATCTCGCCCCGTTTGGCATGCCGGCGGCGCACCGCAAGTCGCGACGCCAGAATCCGCGCCAGGCGCTGCGTACTGCGTTTCAGCTCGGCCAGCTCGTTCTGCGAGGCGCGCAGGAAATCCACGTCCTCGGCCTGCCGGGCGACCCCGTACGAAGCGACCCGCTCCCGGCCGATCCGTTCGGCCACCCGCCGCCGCGTCTCGGCCTCCACCGTCCGGCGGAAGTTGTCGATGCGGCCGCGGGCCGCCCGGCGCGCGATCTCGGTCTCGAAATCACTCATATCCGGGGTGGTCATTCCGGCCAGGATCTGCGCCAGCAGGGTCTGCGGCTGGATCTCCTTGAGCGCCTGATACGACGAGAACGACGCACCGCGCGCCGACTGATACTGCCCGAGCTGCTCGACCAGCTGCGCGGCCATCAACGCCTGCGCGCCGCCGGAGTTCTCGTCGGCCAGCATCTCGGCCAGCATCTGGCGCAGCGCCGGTACGTCGAGGCGGCCGTCGTCGCGGTACGGCAGTTCGATCTCCGCGGCGGCGTCGCGCTCCCCGATGGCGACGGGGAACCACAGGTCGAACAGGCCGTCGTAGGTGGCGCGATGGGTGGTGCGCCGCAGCAGAGCGCAGGCCAGGCCCTCCCGCACGGCATCCCGGTCCAGGAGATCGAGTACGGACAGCACACGGCCCGCGTCCACGGTTTCCGACGGACCCACCGGGATCCCCCGTGCCCGCAGCGCCTCCACGAACCCCACCAGATGCCCCGGCAGTCCGTGCGGGGCCAGTGGCCGGTCCTCGGTGACCGCCATGATCAGACCGGTTTCAGCTCGGCCAGCGCGCGCTGGTGGTCGCTGCGATGCTTCAGCACGACGCCGAGGGTGTCGCGCACCGTCGTATCGTCGAGGTCGGTATGCCCGAGCGCGAGCAGGGTGCGCGCCCAGTCGATCGTTTCGGCCACCGACGGCAGTTTCTTCAACTGCATCCCGCGCAGCACATGCACGATCCGCACCAGCTGCGCCGCCACGGCCTGCGGGAGGTCCGGCACCCGGCTGGCCAGGATGCGGCGCTCCAGGTCTTCGTCCGGGAAATCCAGGTGCAGGTACAGGCAGCGCCGTTTCAGCGCCTCGGACAGCTCCCGGGTGGCATTGGAGGTCAGCACCACGAACGGTTTACGGTCGGCGGTGATGGTGCCCAACTCCGGGACGGTGACCGCGAAATCGCTGAGCACCTCGAGCAGCAGCCCCTCGATCTCCACATCGGCTTTATCGGTTTCGTCGATGAGCAGCACGGTGGGGTCGGTTCGCCGGATCGCGGTGAGCAGCGGCCGCGACAGCAGAAACTCCTCGGTGAACACATCGGCCTTCGTCTCGGCCCAATCGTTCTCCCCGGAGGCCTGGATTCGCAGGATCTGCTTGGCATGATTCCACTCGTAGAGCGCCCGCGCCTCGTCCACACCCTCGTAGCACTGCAACCGCACCAGTTCCGCGCCCGAAGTCTGCGCCACCGCCCGCGACAGCTCGGTTTTGCCGACACCCGCCGGGCCCTCCACGAGCAGCGGCTTACCGAGACGATCCGCCAGGAAAACCGACGTCGCGGTCGCCTTATCGGCCAGATAGCCGGTTTCGGCGAGCCGGACCTGCACATCATCGACCGACGCGAAAATCGGCTCCTGAACCGGCGGGATGGGGGAACTCGCGGGCTCCATGGGGCGTCCTTCCGTCGAACTCTGCCCATCCCACGCTACCGGGCCCCCGGCCGGCAGACCTCGTCCCCCGGAGCCGAGAGACCCAGCTCACCACCGAGCCGGGTGACGTGACGCGGTTTCTATACGGGGCGGATCTGGCCGGAGCCCCGGACAATCCACTTCGAGGACGTGAGCTCCGGCAATCCCATCGGGCCGCGGGCGTGCAGTTTCTGGGTGGAGATACCGATTTCGGCGCCGAAACCGAATTGCTCACCATCGGTGAAGGCGGTGGAGGCGTTGACCATGACCGCTGCGGCGTCCACCCGGCGGGTGAACTCGTCGGCCGCCGCCAGTTCGCCGGTGACGATGGCTTCGGTGTGGCCGGTGCCCCAGGTGTTGATGTGGTCGACGGCGGCGTCGAGATCGTCGACGATTTTCACCGCGATATCGAGGGTCAGGTACTCCTCGGCCCAATCCTTGTCCGTGGCCGGAGTCATACCGTCGAGATCGCCGTGCAGGGTGACGCCCTTGTCGGCCAGGGCCTTGCCCAGCCGCGGCAGGGCGGTTTCGGCGATGGCGGCATCGATCAGCACGGTTTCGGCGGCATTGCACACGCTGGGCCGGCGGGTTTTGGCGTTGATCAGGATTTCCTCGGCCATATCGAGGTCGGCACCGGAATGGACGTAGACGTGGCAGTTGCCGGTACCGGTTTCGATAGTGGGGACCTGGGCGTCGCGCACCACGGCGTTGATGAGGCCGGCGCCGCCGCGCGGGATCACCACATCCACCAGACCCCGCGCCTGGATCAGGTGGGTCACGCTGGAACGGTCCTCGCTGGGCAGCAGCTGGACGGCGTCGGCCGGGAGACCCGCCTCGGTGAGCGCGGACCGCAGCACCTCGACCAGCGCGGCATTGGACCGGGCCGCCGACGACGACCCGCGCAGCAGTGCCGCGTTACCCGATTTCAACGCCAGCCCGAAGGCGTCCACGGTGACATTCGGCCGGGCCTCGTACACCATGCCGACCACCCCGAGCGGCACCCGAACCTGCCGGATCTCGAGCCCGTTGGGCAGCGTCGACCCGCGTTCCACCACACCCACCGGATCCGGCAGGGCGGCCACCTGGCGCAGGCCCGCGGCGATCCCGTCGACCCGGTCCTTGGTGAGCCGCAACCGGTCCAGCAGCGAATCCTCGGTGCCGGCCGCCTTGGCGGCCACCAAATCCTCGCCGTTGGCTTCCAGCACCGTATCCGCGGCGGCCAGCAGCGCATCCGCCGCGGCGTGCAGCGCTTCGTTCTTCCGGGCCGTGGTGAGCTGGGCGAGCACCCGGGACGCGACCCGGGCCCGGCGTGCAGCCCCGTGCACGGCCTCGCGCATATCGAACTCAGCGGTGGTCTCTGCCGTCATAGGTATATAGCCTACGCACCGGGAAAACCTGATTTCACCGGCGCTCACGCGTTACGTTCTCCCCGTGACCTCGCCACTGATCGCCGTGCTCGGCAGTATCAACATGGACCTGGTGACCACCACCGCGGCCCGTCCCGCGCCGGGCGAGACGGTGCTCGGCCGCGGTTTCACGATGGTGCCGGGCGGTAAAGGCGCCAACCAGGCGATCGCGGCGAGCCGGGCCGGTGGGCAGACCATGTTCCTGGGCGCGATCGGCACCGACGTATTCGCCCCGCGCCTGCGCGCCGTGCTCACCGAATCCGGCGTGGACACCACCGGGCTGCGGGGTATCGACGGGCCGAGCGGTATCGCGACGATCGTGGTCGACGATTCCGGCGAGAACAGCATCATCGTCGTCGGCGGCGCCAACACCGCGGTGACCGGCTTGACCACCGCGGACCGCACCGCCATCGCCGCCGCCGATATCCTCGTCTGCCAGCTCGAGATCCCCCTCGAGACCGTGACGGCCGCCGCCCGGCACGCGCGCGCACACGACACCACCGTGGTGCTCAACCCGTCGCCGGTACAGCATCTTTCGGACGAGCTGTGGGAACACGTCGACGTCGCCGTGGTGAACACCGGCGAGGCCGAGCATTTGGGCAGCCTGCTCGACCGGGTGCCGCACGTGGTGGTCACGCTCGGCGCGCACGGCGCCCGGTATCGTGGCCCCGACGGCGCGGAAACCACCGCCACGGGACCGGCGGTCGAGGTAGTCGACACCACCGGCGCCGGAGACACGTTCACCGGGGCACTCGCCGTGCGCTGGGCACAGGGACCGGACGCCGCATTGCGCTTCGCCTGCACCGCAGGGTCACTGGCCACCACCACACTCGGTGCCAGCGCGGCGATCCCATGGCGCCCCGATATCGAGGCGATGCTCGACCGATGACCGGTCCGTGATCCCGCACCGATACCAGCGCTGATCGGAAACCGGCCACAGCCGCAACGATCGCACCGGCACACGGGCGACCTGCTCGCCGGTAGACGTCTGTCGGCGCCGCCCGAAATTCGGATGCCCCGCGCCGTGCCCTCGGCCTACCGTGAAGTACGGAGGCGGACACCGGTCCGCCGAACGGAAGGATCGAAACAATGTTTCCCGTCGAGCTGTCCGGTACCCGGGCACGGACGTTGATGTGGGCCCAGGAGAGCGAGATCGATGCGGCGGCGCTGCAACAGCTGCGCAATATCGCCCGGCTGGAATGGGTGCACGGCGTCCGGGTCATGCCGGATGTGCACCTCGGGAAGGGCGCCACGGTCGGTTCGGTGATCGCCATGCGCGATGCGGTCGCGCCGGCGGCGGTCGGGGTGGATATCGGCTGCGGGATGGAGAGCGTGCGCACCGACCTGACCGCGGCCGATCTGCCCGACGACCTGCGCGCGCTGCGCTCGGCGATCGAGGCGGCGGTACCGGTGGGGTTCAATGCCCACAAGAACCCTGTGCAGGTGAACAAGCTGGCGCCTGGGCCGTCCGGTGTCGCGACTTCGACCCTGCGTACCGGCTGGGACCGGTTCTGGTCGGCGTTCGACGACCTCGACGAGGCTGTGGCGCCCCGGGAATCCAAGGCGCACAAGCAGATGGGTTCGCTGGGCGGGGGCAACCACTTCATAGAGGTCTGCCTGGACCAGGACGACCAGGTGTGGATCCTGCTGCACTCCGGCAGCCGCAATATCGGCAAGGAAATCGCCGAGCGGCATATGGCGGTGGCCCGCAAACTGCCGCACAACCAGAACCTGGTCGACCGGGATCTCGCGGTATTTCTGGCGAACACCCCGGAGATGGCCGCCTACCGGCACGATCTGACCTGGGCGCAGGAGTACGCGGCCCGCAACCGCGCGGTCATGCTGGCGCTGGTATCCGAGGCGGTGCGCAAGCAGTTCCCCACCCGCGAGGTCCGGTTCGATACACCTATCTCGTGCCACCACAACTATGTGGCGGAGGAGAAGATCGACAGTGTTCCCATGCTGGTGACCCGTAAGGGTGCGGTCCGCGCCGGGGCGGGCGATATGGCGCTCATCCCGGGCTCGATGGGTACTCGCTCGTACGTGGTGCGCGGTAAGGGCAACCCCGAGTCGTTCCAGTCCGCGTCGCACGGCGCGGGCCGGCGGATGAGCCGCAATGCCGCCAAGCGGCAGTTCAGCGTCGCGGATCTGGTCGCCCAGACCGAGGGTGTGGAGTCGCGTAAGGACGCCGGTGTTCTGGACGAGATCCCGGCCGCCTACAAGAACATCGACGACGTGATCGAGGCCCAGCAGGATCTGGTCGATGTGGTCGCGACCCTGCGCCAGGTGCTCTGCGTGAAGGGCTGAGTATGCGGCGGGCGGGATCTGCCGGTCCCGCCGCATGCTCGATCGCCGGGGACACCGGCCCGAAGGTCGGTCCCCCCGGAGCACCGCACACCCGATAACCGAACGACACGCAACCGGTCACCTCGCGGCGACCGATCGAGACCTGGGCAGATGTCCACGGGAGGGCCCTGCGGCGACGAGACCGGAGCACTTCCGACCTTCCGGCACTGCGAATCATCCCGCAAGTCGACGGCGCAGCAAGCCGGCGGTGAGACCGGCGCCGAACAGCAGCACACCGACCATGAGCACCACTCCACCGGACAGCCAGCTGTACAACGCGTGGTCCAGATCGGTGGGTAGTCCGGGGACAGCCGAGATCAGCGGGTAGGTGCGTTCCGGTATCACGATCTGGACCACTCCGGGCAGAATTCCCCACACCAGTCCCGCTGCGATTGCCGCGGCGGGCACTGCGACCGCGAGCGCCGCGACTGCCAGCAACAGAACCGCGCCGAGCACGGACTGGATCGGGGCCAGCCAGCGGTCGGTGGAGTCCCACCAGCGCCCGGTGAGAACCGCGCCGTTGGCTGCGATACCGATCGCCACCGGCGTGAGCAACAGCGCGACCAGAATCGCGGCTACCACGCGCAGGGGTTTCCCGGGCAAACGGCCGTTCGCGTCCGCTTCTTCTGGATCCGCACGACCCCGCTCGACGAGTTCGGTCATCCAGCACTCCTCCGGACGGTCGTTACATGATCGGGGTGCCATTGTCGCTGCTCCCGACCCGGCACTGACAACTCGCCACCCCGGCGGCGCGGTCGGCCTCTGCCCCACCGGGCTCGCTGCTCAGCCGGGACGGATTCGGCGCCCTGGCCGATTCGACCCTCGGTACGCCGCCGGACGACCGCGCCCTATGTGGCTCGGACGAAACGATCCGCTGGTCCGGCGCTTCCGGTGCACACCTCCATAGCTGGATGCGACCTCGCCAGAACCTGCAGGCACCCCGAACACTTGACTAGTTATCATTCGATGCATACTCTTATTTATCAGTCGATAACAACAACCATTCCGGTCAGCCCGGATCTCCTTCCCGAGGAACCGCCATGTTCGGCACACTCATGATGTTCGTCGTCCCCACCCTCGTTCTCCGCCTGCTCGGCCTGGCCGGCGTACGCCGTTTCGCCACCTGGCGCGTCGCCACCGCATACGGGCTGGCTTTCCTGTTCACCATGACCGGGCTGGCGCATTTCGTGCCCGATTCGGTCACCGTCATGCCCAGCCACAGCGATCTCGTGGCGATGGTGCCCGGCGCCATCCCGTTCCCGGAGTTCGCCGTGTACGCAACGGGTGTCCTGGAGTTGGCCGGTGCCGCCGGTCTGCTGTTCGCCGGCACCCGCCGCTGGGCCGGGCTCGGGCTCGCCGTCCTACTGGTCGTGATGGTCCCGGCGAACATCTATGCGGCAGTCGAGAACATCCCGCTCAACGGCGAACCGCCCACACCGCTGTGGTTCCGGATCCCCGAGCAGATCGTGTACTTCGCCGTCGCGCTCTGGGTAGCGCAGGCGTTGCCCTCGATATCGGGCACCCGCGCAGAGCCCGAGCCGCCCGCGCTCACCTCTCCGGATGTCGCCGGCCGTGCCGTGCAGGCAGCTGACCGCTGAGCCGCGCAGCGGTACGGGTGGTCGTGGCCCCGCCGAGCAGGGCCCGGGGAGACACCCCCACCAAGAATACAGCCCCCAACAAAACAATGTCCTTCAATGGCATGCGGTAGGCATAAATGCCCCCCACCGGCAACGCGAAAAACCCTGGGGCCCGATCCGGGCACGCCGCCAAAAACCCCCACC
>NZ_JARWNW010000086.1 GCF_029868325.1 Nocardia carnea | reverse complement strand
TGCTGTGTGCCGCGGCCGACGCCCCCGACAGCGCCGTCATCGATCTCGTCATCCGGTTCGATCTCCGGCAGCCCGCCACCGGGCGGCCGTCCGATGAGGGCACCGTCGCCGCGGCGGCAGATTTCCCGCCGGAACGGATGGCCGAGCGCACCGGTGTGCCCGCCGATACCGTGCGCCGCCTGGCGCGGGAGCTGGCCGCGGCGCCCGCCGCCGCCCCGCGCCCCCCCCCCCCCCCCGCCGCCCCCCGCGGGCAGAGGGTGGGCAAGAGAGCGCGGCCCGGGCCTCGTCGAGGTGGGATTGCCAGGCGTCGCGGTCCACGTGGTGGTAACCGGAGGTTCCTGCGACGAAAGCGCTCGACACCACCAAGTCCGGTTGCACGGTGGCGAGTGTGTCCAGGGCTGCGAGCAGGCCGTCTTTATCGCTGTATCCCGGGATGTATCCCACGCGCCAGCCCTCGCGATAGCGCAGCAGGGTATCGCCGGTGAACAAGTAGCGGCGGCCGTTGTGGCCGGGGACCAGGTAGCAGGTGCTTCCCGGCGTATGACCCGGTGTGGGAATCGCTTCCACACCCGCATCGTCCACGCCTCGTTCGGATACCGCGATATCGATCGGTGCGTGGGTTCCGATTTCGGCGGCTTCGGCGGCCGGGGCGTACAGGCGGCTGCCGAAGCGCCCGGCCACGGCGCGCAGCATCGGCCCGGCTTCGTCCTGGTGGCTCAGGTACTGGCGGGCGACGCCGCCGAGTTGTTCGAGCCGATCGAAGTCCTGGTCGTTACCGGGGGAGTAGAACAGGATGTTCGGTCCGGAAGGTGGGGTCCACAGGTAGGCGTGGGTTCGCGGCCCGCCGGGGACGACGAACTCGCGGGTTTCCCAGAGTTCGGGCGCGACCTGTTGCATTGTCGGTTCGGTGGGGCCGGTTTCCCGGATTGTTTCGGTACGCATGACCTGACGGTAAAACCTGAACAAAAGTTCAGGTCAAGGGTTGAAAAATCATGGGTTCAGGTGAATTCGGCGTGAGGCTATGAGCGGAACCAGCTGCTCGTCGGATGTCCAGGCGCCATGGTGGCCCACCATCGCCGATTCCAGCGGTTCGGATGCCGGCCGCACAAGTACCGCGCCGCCCTCGGCCACTGCCAGCAGATCTCCGATCCGCTGCTCGATAACCGGGCCGGGTGGTGTGTGGCCGAACCAGTGCTCGTCCAGGGCTTGCTCGCGTGTCACGACGCGTGCGTGGCCGGCCAGTTCGCCGGTCCACCGCTCGGCAGTGCCGGACAGTGCGGCCGGGTCGCGGAGGTAGATATGGCGTACGCGTGCCTCACCGGCGATCAACCGCACGCCGTCGTGCAGGCCCGGCCGGGTATCCAGGTCGATGACGGTATCGGCGTGGACCATTCCGTGGTCGCCGGTGACCAGCAGTGTGCAGGTATCCGGTAGGTCGGTGAGCAGATCGGCCGCGAAGGCGTCGATATCGCGTAGAGCGGCGAGCGCCGCCGGGGATTCGGGACCGTACAGATGGCCGTTGCCGTCCAGATCGGGGAAGTATGCGTAGGCGAAACGTGAACCCGTACCGGAGTGATCGGCGACTGCCAGGATTCCGCCGCGTACCTCGTCCAGTGTGGTCGCCGGGTGCAGTGTCCCGGTGGCGCGGAACGATGCGCGGGTGAGGCCGGAGGTCCGCTGATACGCCGGAATCACATAGTGCACGTCGACCCCGTGGGCGGCGAGATCCTCGAGCCGGCTGGTGCCGGGCTGAACCGATTCGGGCGGATGCGATTCGCGGGCGTCGTCGCCGGTCGCGCCGTCGAGCCGCCAGCGCAGGGAATTGAACAGCCGGACGCCGTCCGGTCCGGGAACGGCGAAGCTGTAGCCGATGATGCCGTGCGTCGCGCACGGGGCGCCCAGCGCCAGGCTGGTCAGGCTGGTCGAGGTGGTCGCCGGGAAACCGGCGGTGAGCGTGGTGGCGGTATGCGCCGCCAGCGTCGGAGCGAGGTCCCGGTGCCGGGCGAGCAGTTGCGCGCCCAGGCCGTCGATCAGCAGCACCACCACATCGCGGTTGGGTGCGATTCCCAAGGGGTTGGGGACATCCATTCCGAACGAGGCGGCCACGGACGGCAGGACATCGGCGAGTGAATGCGGCATCGCCTCATATCGTGCCGTATTCGACGCGATGGGGGATCCGATCGACCGGCGATGCGGGTGTCCGAATTGGTTAGATTGCATCATGCATGTTATGTGTATTATGCACATCGACTGAACTTTTCTTGCGAGGAGCAAGCTCGTGACCAAAACCGAACCCGCTGTCCGCCCCGGGGCGGTACTTGCGGTGCTCGCCTTCGCTGGGATCGTGGCGTCACTGACGCAGACCCTGGTGATGCCGTTACTCGGGCAGCTGCCGGAGATATTGAGCACCGCCCCGTCGAACGCGACCTGGGTGGTGACCGCGAGCCTGCTGGCCAGCGCGGTGACCACGCCGGTCGCCGGTCGGCTGGGAGATCTCTACGGCAAACGCCTGGTCCTGGTGGGCTCCGTGGTGCCGCTCATCGTCGGATCGGTGCTGTGCGCCCTGTCCACAACGCTGTGGCCGATGCTCATCGGCCGTGCTCTGCAGGGTATGGCCGTGGGCTTGATCCCGGTCGGTATCGCCGCTCTGCGCGATCTGCTGCCGCCGGCGAAACTCGGCTCCGGTATCGCGCTGATCAGCTCCTCCCTCGGTGTCGGTGGTGCCCTCGGTATGCCGCTGGCCGCGGCGGTTGTCGAATACAGCAGCTGGCAGTACCTGTTCTGGGGTATCGCCGCGCTCGGCGCGATCGCCGGACTGCTGATTTTCCTGGTTGTACCGGCGACCCCGCCGCGTGCCGAACGCGGCCGCTTCGATGTGCTGGGCGCACTCGGTCTCGGCGCCGCGCTGGTCTGCCTGCTGCTCGCCGTCTCCAAGGGCGCGGATTGGGGCTGGACCAGCGCCACCACGATCTCGCTGTTCGTCGCCGCGGTGGTGGTACTGCTGCTGTGGGGTCTGTGGGAACTGCGCTCGCGCGATCCGCTGGTCGATCTGCGGGTGACCGCCCGCCCGCGGGTGCTGCTGACCAACGCCGCATCGATCGTCATCGGTATGTCGATGTTCGCGCAGGCGTTGATCTTCCCGCAGTTGCTGCAGCTGCCCGAAGCCACCGGCTACGGCCTGGGCCAGTCGATGGTCGCGATGGGCCTGTGGATGGCACCCGGTGGTCTGACCATGATGCTCACCTCGCCGCTGAGTGCGAAGCTGTCCGCGTTCGCCGGCCCGAAGATCACCTTGATCGTCGGCTCGGTCATCATTGCCCTCGGCTACGGCGCGTCGGTGCTGATGATGGGAGAACCGTGGGGCCTGATGCTGGGCGCCATCATCATCAGCCTCGGTGTCGGTTTCGCCTACGGCGCCATGCCCGCGCTGATCATGAGCTCGGTGCCGATCACCGAGACCTCGGCCGCCAACAGCTTCAACACCCTGATGCGTTCGATCGGCACCTCGGTGGCCTCGGCCGCCATCGGTGCGGTCCTGGCGCAGATGAGCGTCAGCTTCGCCGGCGGAGTCAGCGTCCCGACGGAGAACGGATTCCGCACCGGCATCCTGATCGGCTGCGGTGTCGCCGTGGCGGCCGCATTGGTCGCGCTGACCATTCCGACGGCCAAGCGCGCCGCCGCGGCGGCTGTCGCCGCCGGCGCCCGGCCCGACGAGGCGAAGGCCGAAGCGCATGCGGTGGCCGAAGCGGTCCCGGCCGCGCCGGCGGGGCTCTCGGCGGAAGCCGAACAGGTGGTCGACGATGCCGCGGCACCGCCGGCGGTTGCCGAGGACACCACTGCCGCGCCGGGCCCGCGACATGCGGCGCCCGAGACGCCGGCCGTCGCTGCGGCGCAAAGCAACGGCGCGAGCGAACCCGTCCCGCAGCCGAACGGCAGTGGATCGGTGCTTTTCGGCCGGGTGTCCGATACCCGGGGCGGTGCGGTATCCGGCGCGACCCTCACCTTGATCTCACCTGCCGGGCAGCAGCTCGGCCGCGCCCGGTCGGGTCCGGACGGGTTCTACGAACTGGCCGCCCCGGCGCCCGGGTCGTATGTGCTGATCGCCTCGGCCGAAGGGCGGCGGCCGGATGCGTCGACCGCGGTTCTCGGCAGCAACCCGGTGTCGTACGACGTCACCCTCAGCGCACTGACCGGCCTCGAAGGTTCGGTCCTGCGTATCGGTGACGGTGCCCCGGTATCCGCCGCGATGATCACCGCTCTGGACCTGCGCGGTGAGGTCATGGCGGCCGGCGAATCCGATCACACCGGACGGTTCGAGCTCACCGGTCTGCCGGAGGGCGAGTTCACCATCGCGGTGAGCGCGTTCGGCTACCATCCGACCGCCGTATCGGCCCAGGTGACCGGGCGGGACACCGCCCGCCTCGAGGTGCTGCTGCGCCCCGGCGTGCGGGTCGCGGGTGTCGTCAACGGCGGCGGGCGTCCACTGGCCGGTGCGCTGGTCACCCTGACCGATTCGCTGGGCAATGTGATCGAGAGCCGCATCACGGACACGGACGGTTCCTACGCCTTCGGCAATCTCGCCGAAGGCAGCTACACCGTGGTCGCCACCGGTTACACACCGGCCAGCGCCCAGGTGCGAGTGGGCGAGCACGATGTCGAGGGCTTCGATATGGAACTGCGCGCAGCCGCTGCCGATGAACCTGCCGAGCCGGTCGAGCCCGAAACCGGGCAGTTCGACGATCTGCCGGAGGTGCACAAGAGCTCCTGGTGAGCTGATGCGCTGAACACCGAGACGAGAACAGGGCCCCGGAGCGACCGCTCCGGGGCCCTGATTTTGTCGTACCCGCGTCGGCTTCTACACTGGACCGGTTGCCAGGGCACATCTGTGTCCGTGGGCGGCCCGCGTGGGCCCCCGGGCGATACGAACTCATCCGGCGGTGACTGCCGTCCGGACCAGCCGAATTGCTGTAGGCCCACGGCCTGCGCCCGCGTGGCGCGGGTGTTGTATGGGAACCGCAGCGAGAAAGGTGTCGAGGTCGAACTATGACCATGACCGATCCGATCGCAGACTTCCTCACACGTCTGCGCAACGCCAACTCGGCGTACCACGATCAGGTGAAGGCTCCGCATTCGAAGCTCAAGGCGAATATCGCCGAGATCCTGAAGCGTGAGGGCTATATCGCCGATTACCGCACCGAGGACGCGACCGTGGGCAAGGCCCTCGTCGTCGACCTCAAGTACGGCCCCAGCCGGGAGCGCAGCCTGCAGGGCCTGCGCCGCGTCTCGAAGCCGGGTCTGCGCGTGTACGCGAAATCCACCAACCTGCCCAAGGTCCTGGGCGGCCTCGGCGTGGCGATCATCTCCACGTCGACCGGTCTGCTCACCGACCGTCAGGCGGCTCAGCAGGGAGTAGGCGGGGAAGTCCTCGCCTACGTCTGGTAAGGGAGGTACGGACATGTCGCGTATCGGCAAAGATCCCGTCGTGATTCCCTCGGGTGTCGAGGTGACCATCAACGGCCAGGACATCGCCGTGAAGGGCCCGAAGGGTCAGCTCGCGCTGACCGTTTCCGAGCCGATCACCGTCGCGCAGGAAGACGGCCGCCTGGTGGTTTCCCGCCCGGACGACGAGCGTCGCAACCGTTCGCTGCACGGCCTGACCCGGACCCTGCTCGACAATATGGTCACCGGTGTCACCAAGGGCTACGAGAAGAAGATGGAAATCTTCGGCGTCGGCTACCGCGTGCAGCAGAAGGGCAGCAACCTCGAGTTCGCCCTCGGTTACAGCCATCCGGTGCCGATCGAGGCGCCCGACGGCATCACCTTCGCGGTGGAATCGCCCACCAAATTCTCCGTATCCGGGATCGACAAGCAGAAGGTCGGCCAGATTTCGGCGGTTATCCACGGCCTGCGCAAGCCCGACCCGTACAAGGGCAAGGGCATCCGCTACGCCGGCGAGGTCGTTCGCCGCAAGGTCGGAAAGACGGGTAAGTGATCATGGCGCAAACCGAGAACCAGAAGTCCAAGCGCATTCCGCTGGGCAAGGATGTTTCGACCCGCCGTCGGCTGTCCAAGGCGCGGCGTCACTTCCGCCTGCGCAAGAAGATCGAGGGCACCAGCGTTCGGCCGCGGCTGATCGTGCACCGCTCCTCGCGGCATCTGCATGTGCAGCTCATCGACGATTCGGCCGGTCGCACCCTGGCCTCGGCCTCGACCATCGAAGCCGATGTGCGGGCGCTGGACGGCGACAAGACCGCCAAGGGCAAGAAGGTCGGCGAACTGATCGCCGAGCGTGCCAAGGCCGCCGGTGTGGAGGCCGTGGTGTTCGACCGCGGTGGCCACGACTACCACGGCCGGATCGCGGCGCTCGCCGACGCCGCCCGGGAAGGCGGGTTGAAGTTCTGATGATCAACACCACTGCACATACCAGCGTGAACGGAAGGAACGTCTGATGCCGGGACGTCAACGGCGTGACGGCGGAAACGGACCCGCCGGACAGAACCCCAACGCCCCCGAGGGCGGCCGCGACAATCGCCGGGGCGGCGACCGCCGCGGTGACCGTCGCAACGATGCGGCCGAGAAGAATCAGCTCGAGCGCGTCGTAGCGATCAACCGTGTCTCCAAGGTCGTCAAGGGTGGCCGGCGCTTCAGCTTCACCGCCCTGGTGATCGTGGGCGACGGCAACGGCCTGGTCGGTGTCGGCTACGGCAAGGCCAAGGAAGTTCCCGCGGCCATCCAGAAGGGCGTCGAGGAAGCACGTAAGGGCTTCTTCCGGGTCCCGATGATCGGCTCCACCATCACCCACCCGGTGCAGGGCGAAGCGGCGGCCGGTGTGGTCATGCTGCGCCCGGCCTCCCCGGGTACCGGTGTGATCGCCGGTGGCGCCGCGCGTGCCGTGCTGGAGTGCGCGGGCATCCACGACATCCTGGCCAAGTCGCTCGGTAGCGACAACGCGATCAACGTCGTCCACGCGACCGTCGCCGCACTCAAGATGCTGCAGCGGCCGGAAGAGGTCGCGGCTCGCCGCGGTCTGCCGATCGAGGACGTCGCTCCCGCGGGCATGCTGCGTGCCCGTGCCGGACAAGGAGTCTGATATGGCAGATCTCAAGGTGACCCAGATCAAGAGCTCGATCGGCGCCAAGCAGAATCAGCGGGAAAGCCTGCGGACCCTCGGTCTGCGGGGTATCCGTAAGTCGGTGATCCGGGAGGACAACCCGCAGAACCGTGGTCTGATCAATGTCGTGCGCCACCTCGTAACTGTTGAGGAGGTCTGACATGACCATCAAACTGCATCATCTGCGCCCGGCCCCGGGGTCCAAGACCGATAAGACCCGGGTGGGTCGCGGTGAAGGCTCCAAGGGCAAGACCGCCGGCCGCGGTACCAAGGGCACCAAGGCCCGCAAGAACGTGCCCGCCGCGTTCGAGGGCGGTCAGATGCCCATCCACATGCGCCTGCCGAAGCTGAAGGGCTTCACCAACCCGTTCCGGGTGGAGTACCAGGTCGTGAATGTGGGCACCATTGCCGAGCTGTTCCCCGAGGGGGGCACCATCGGCAAGGACGAGCTGGTCGCCAAGGGCGCGGTGCGCAAGAACCAGCTGGTGAAGGTGCTCGGTGAGGGAGAGATCTCCGTCGCCGTGCAGGTCAGTGCGGACAAGTTCTCCGGCTCCGCCAAGGAGAAGATTTCCGCCGCCGGTGGTACCGCCACCGAACTGGGCTGACATTCGCCATTCGACGCGCGGCTTCGCGTCGGCCCCGGAGGCGGTAGCTTGCGTGACCACGCAGGGGTAGCGAAGCCGCTATTCGATGCAGCGGCGCCGGACGAGTGCAGGCTCGTCCGGCGTCACTGTTAGAGTTCAAGTGGTTCTGCCAAGACCCGTCATGGGTTCGGCGATTTCCGAGTCGGGACACGCTGAAATTTCCATGGCCTGACCATGTCGTTCGCCAGGAGGATCTGTGCTTTCCGCCTTCGTTACGGCCTTCCGGACCTCGGACTTGCGGCGGAAGATTCTCTTCACGCTGGGGCTGGTCGCGCTGTACCGCGCCGGTGCCGCGCTGCCCTCGCCGGGCGTCGACTACAGGGCGGTCCAGGAGTGTATCGACCTGGTTTCCGGTGGTGAATCCGCCGGGATCTACCAGCTCATCAACCTTTTCTCGGGTGGTGCGCTACTCCAGCTGTCGGTGTTCGCGATCGGCATCATGCCGTACATCACAGCGAGCATCATCATTCAGCTGCTCACCGTGGTCATCCCACGGTTCGAGGAACTGCGCAAAGAAGGCCAGGCCGGCCAGACCAAGATGACGCAGTACACCCGCTATCTGTCGATCGCGCTGGCGGTTCTGCAGGCCACGGGTCTCGTCGCGCTGGCCGCGCGCGGACAGCTGCTCCAGGGCTGTCAGCAAGATATTCTTGCCGACACCAGCATCTTCGGCATGATCATCATCGTTCTGGTGATGACCGCGGGTGCCGCCCTGGTGATGTGGTTCGGCGAGCAGATCACCGAACGTGGTGTCGGCAACGGTATGTCGCTGCTGATCTTCGCCGGTATCGCCGCCCGTATCCCCACCGAGGGCAAGAACATTCTCGACAGCCGCGGCAACATCGTGTTCGCGCTGGTGTGTGTGGCCGCGTTCGCCATCATCGTGGCGGTCATCTTCGTCGAGCAGGGTCAGCGCCGGATTCCGGTTCAGTACGCCAAGCGCGTGGTGGGCCGCAAGATGTACGGCGGTTCGTCGACCTATCTGCCGCTGAAGGTGAACCAGGCCGGTGTCATCCCGGTCATCTTCGCGTCCTCGCTGCTGTATCTGCCGAACCTGATCGCCCAGCTCACCGGGTCCAACACCGCCGAGGACCCCAGCTGGTGGCAGGAGATCATCCAGAAGTACCTGGTGAATCCCAGCAACCCGGTGTACATCGCGATCTACTTCGGCCTTATTGTCTTCTTCACCTACTTCTACGTCGCGATCACCTTCAACCCGGAGGAACGCGCAGACGAAATGAAGAAGTTCGGCGGCTTCATCCCGGGCTACCGCCCCGGTAAGCCGACGGCCGACCATCTCACCTATGTGCTGAGCCGCATCACCCTGCCCGGCTCCATCTATCTCGGTTTGGTCGCCGTCCTGCCGAACGTGTTCCTCGATATGGGCTCCTCGTCCGGCGGGGTACAGAATCTGCCGTTCGGTGGTACCGCCGTACTCATCATGGTGAGTGTCGGCCTGGACACCGTGAAGCAGATCGAAAGCCAACTCATGAATCGCAATTACGAAGGGTTCCTCAAGTGAGAGTCGTACTACTCGGGCCGCCGGGAGCGGGCAAGGGCACTCAAGCCGTGCTGCTATCGGAAAAGCTGGGCGTACCGCATATCTCCACCGGGGACCTCTTCCGCGCGAATATCAGCGAGCAGACACCGCTGGGCCTCGAGGCCAAGCGCTATATGGACGCCGGCGAACTGGTGCCCAGTGACGTGACCAACCGGATGGTCCGGTCGCGGGTCGGCGAGCCCGATGCGGCGCGCGGTTTCGTTCTCGACGGATACCCGCGCACAGTCGACCAGGCCGATGCGCTGGCGAAGATCCTCGACGAACTCGGTAGCGGGCTAGACGCAGTGCTGTGCTTCGTGGTGTCCGAGGACACCGTGGTCGAGCGGATGCTTTCGCGGGGTCGCTCCGACGACAACGAGGAAACCATCCGGACCCGGCTGCGCGTCTACCGCGACGAGACCGAACCGCTGCTGAAGTACTACGACGGTCTGGTCGTCTCGGTGGACGGTATCGGTGAGGTCGACGAGGTCAATGCGCGCGCCCTGGAGGCACTGGGCCGTAATGCCACGACCGGTTAGCTCGGTTTCCGGGTCCGGAGCCGATCCTTCGACGAGGGAGAGTCGTGGTCTTCGGTCGTAAGAACAAGAAGGTCGTCCCCTTCCGCACCGCGGGTGAGCTCGACGCCATGGCGGCGGCCGGTGCGATCGTCGGGGGGGGGGGGGGGGGGGGGGGGGGCGGCGCCCCCCCCCCCCCCCCCCGGGTCTCCACGCTCGAACTGGACCGGGTTGCCGAACAGGTGATCCGGGACGCCGGTGCGGTCCCGTCTTTCAAGGGCTACCACGGCTTCCCGGCGTCGATCTGTGCGTCGGTGAACGATCGGGTGGTGCACGGTATCCCGGGTGAGGCGGAAATACTGGCGCCGGGCGATCTGGTCTCCATCGATTGCGGCGCGATCCTCGACGGCTGGCACGGTGATTCGGCCTGGACGTTCGGTGTCGGCGAGGTATCGGCAGCCGATCGGATGCTGAGCGAGGCCACCGAGAAGTCGATGGTCGCGGGGATCGCGGCCATGGTGCCGGACAACCGGCTCACCGATATCTCGCATGCGATCGAGCTGGGGACGCGGGCCGCGGAAGCCGAACACGGCCGGTCCTACGGGATCGTCGACGGTTACGGCGGGCACGGTATCGGCCGCGAAATGCATCTCGACCCGTTCCTGCCGAACGAGGGGCAGCCGGGTAAGGGGCCGCGGCTGGTGGTCGGTTCGGTGCTCGCGATCGAACCGATGCTGACCCTGGGCACTTCGGATACGAAGGTGCTCGACGACGACTGGACCGTGGTGACCACCGACGGTTCGCGTGCCGCGCACTGGGAGCATACGGTCGCGGTGACCGAGGACGGTCCCCGGATCCTGACTCTGCGCCCGTCCGACTCCGAGTAGGAAACCGGCGGCCCGGCGGGTCAGAGCTCGAGCATGACCGTCACCGGGCCGTCGTTGGTGAGTTCCACCTGCATATCGGCCCCGAAACGACCCTGGGCAACCGAGGCGCCGAGACTGCGGAGAGCTTCCGCGAAGGTATCCACCAATGGTTCGGCGACCGGTCCAGGGGCAGCCGCGGACCAGGAGGGGCGCCGGCCTTTGCGGGTGTCGGCATACAGGGTGAACTGGCTGACGACCAGGATCGGCACGCCCAGGTCGGCGGCGCTGCGTTCGCCGTCGAGAATGCGCAGGCGCCAGGTCTTTTCGGCCAATGCGCGGGCCGTGTCCGCGGTATCGTCGTGTGTCACACCGACCAGCGCGACAATTCCGTGGGGCAGGTTGTTTTCGGCCGGGTCGATGCGGGCGACGACCTCGCCGCCGACCGATACCCGAGCCGATGCCACTCGTTGTAGTAGTGCGCGCACGTCATCGATCATGCCGGGTGGCGATCGTGGGTCGTTAATCTCGACGTCATGTCCCGTTCGTTCTCGACTGCCATCGTCGGACCGAATACACTCGTGGTGCGGAGGAACCGCGCCCACCGGGAGGAGTGGACGCCATGGGCGAGGGACAGAATGTCGAGTACGACGAAGACGCCTTCCGGCGCGCCGCGGCGAAAACCGGTGCTGTACGGGACAAGATCCAAGGGGTAGTCGATACCCTGCAAACCTCCATCGCCTCTCGCGGGGCTCCCTGGGGCACCGATTCGCTCGGTGATACCTTCGCCAACGGTCAGAACGGAAATCCCGGATATACCACCGCCCGAGATAATTTGATCGAAGGCGCGGAGAATGTGGCGGGGACATTCGACAGTTTCCACGACGGTCAGGTCGAGAGCGCGGATCTGTTGCGCGATATGGAAGACGGCAATCGCGACGGCCTCCGCTGATCGGACGACAGTAGGGGCGCGGAGGCGACGATGACCAACGAACGAGCCAAGGCCGATCTCGCGGCGATTCTGGACGGCGTGCAGGAACAGATGCGCACCATTGCCGAACTCCAGCAGCGACGCGCCGAACTCACCGCCACCGCGACTGCCCGCGGTAAGAAGGTCAAGGTCACCGTGAACGCCGACAACAAGGTGATCGACGTCAAATTTTCCTCGGATATCGACGAATTGACCTACTCGGAGATCGCCAAAGCGGTGATCGAGGCGGCGCAGCGGGCCTGCACCGAGGTGGCCCGGGAGACGGCCGGACTGATGGCTCCGCTGGACAGCCAACGCGCCAGGATGCCGAAACTGTCCGACCTCGTCGAAGATCTGGCGGGCGTCGAGATTCCGGGCCCGGTGGAGGCTCCCCTCACGCGGCCGAACAACATTGATGCCCAGACGATTTCCGACGGTAGTGCGGCGCCGGATGCCGGCCCGGAGTCGCGTGGGCGGGGCGGCTCGGTCACCGACTCCAGCTGGTGAGCAGGGTAATTCGAGATGATCGAACTGCCGGGATGGGCGCAGAGTCTTTCCCTCATCGCCGGCGTGGAGTGGCCCACCGGAAACGAAGACGAAATGTGGGGGCTGGGCGAGGATTGGCGTACTGCTGCCGCCGCGCTCGAAGATATCGTCCCCGACATCATCGATGCGAAGAACGCGTCGATGGAGGCCTATCCGCAGGGTGACGGCGTCGAAGAAATGATCAAGGCTTTCGACAGCCTCATCTCGGGCGACGGATCCGATAAGGATCAATCCCTGCCCAAACTGGCCGAATATTTCCAGAACATCGGTGATTCCGCCTACAACACCGGCACCGAGATCGAATACACCAAGCTGATGTACATTTCGTCGCTGGCCTTGCTGGCGGCGGAACTCGCGGCGGCAATGATCTGGCCGCCCACCGCGCCACTGGTGCAGGGCGCAGCGATTGCCTTGACCAGGGTGGCCGTCCGGATTCTCGGACAGCGCGTGGTTCAGGCCATCGCCCGGGCCCTGACGAAGCTGATCGCCAACCGGGTCGTGAATTTCCTGCTGCGACATGTCGCGATCGACACGATCATCGGCACGATGCAGGAACTGGCCATCCAGCAGTACCAGGTGGATGCCGGGCACCGGGAGGAGATCAACTGGGATCAGGTGGCGGTCACCGCGGTGAGTTCGGCCGCGGGCGGTGCCGCTGCCGGGCCGTTCGCGGATATGCTCGGCCGCCGCCTGGACAACATGCTGGGGGGCGTGGACGCAGGCGGCGTCCCGCTGCCGCTGACCATGCCTCAGCAATACCTCAAGGCGGGAATCACCGGGGCCGGCGCGGGCCTTGTCGGTGCCGTCGCGGGGCTGGGAGCCGCGATTCCCGCCCAGATCGTGGCAAGTGCCACGGGGGAGAACGCGGTGAGCTGGGGGGAAGCCGCGAGTCAGGCCTACTCCTCGCTACCCGGTCAGTTCAGTCCACTGATGTTCAGTGCCGGGGCCTCCAACGGGATGCTCACCGGGCTGGGCAAATTCGGTGCGAACCATGCCTACAGTTCCCTCGGGGTCGGCATGTTCAACCCGGATCATCAGTCGTTCATGTCTCAGTTCAACGACGTGGTCACCGGTCCGGGGCCGGGAATCGGTGGTCTCCCACCGGGTGCGGGGGTGCCCGGCGGCGGGGACGGAGCCGGGGGGAGTTCGGAGGCGGCTCGGGCTGGCGGCGGAGCCGCGGCGTCGGATGGGCGATCGACGACACCGGCTACTGCCGGACCCCGAGGCGACTCGGCCCCGGTAGCCGATGGATCCTCGGCAACAGGACCCGAGGCGCACACCAGCGCAGGTGACCGGCCATCGGCCGATAGCAACGATTCCGGTGGATCCGGGCCTGTCAGGACATCGGAAACCGGTGGAGACAGAGATGCTCCGGCCGCGGGCGACGACAGCCGGACCACGGAGGCGCCGCAGCCGGCCCGGCCGGAGACCGAAACCCCGGCCGGGCGCACTGAATCCACCGGCGATGAGGGGAGCGACTCGCGCGCAGGCGTGCCGGCGGAATCGCCGGAGAACCGGCCGCAGCAGACCGAAGAATCCGGAATCGCCGCCGGACGGCAGGACGTCCCGGCCGGCGAGAGTCCGGCCGCGCCGCGCGCCGACGAGGCGCCGTCCGATACGGGCGACCGGACTACGGAAACCCGCAGCGCTGATCCGGTTACCGGAACACCGCTTGTGAACACGCCGGGGCCCGTGTCGGCCCCGGCCGCGCCGGGAGCGCCGTTGGGTACCGGTGTGCAGACCGGGCCGCCGGCCGGTGCGGGTGCGCCCGCCGCGGCGGGCGCCGGTGCGGCAGCACAGGCGCCGCCGAATTCCTCCGCTGCCTCAGCCGAGACGAGGACCGCCGCTCCACCCCCAGGGGAGTCGCGGACTCAGCCGGGGGGCACCGACGGCGCGACACGCCCGCGGGCCGGCGTGGGTGAGCGTGCGGGACTTTCGCCTCGTTCGGCGTATCCGGGCACCGATGGTGGTCTCCGGGCGGGGCGGACGGAGCCCGGACCGCCCGGTTCCGATGTTGCCGGCCGAACCGGCGAGCAACAGTCCTCATCACCGGACGAGGTCCGGGTCGGCTATCGCGACGGGCAGCTCGGTCCCGAAAATATCGTGCCGGTGCCCGTGCCCACAGTGGATACGTCCGGTCCGTCCGCCGACCGGGGTACCGGTCCTCGTGACCCCTCCCAGCCCGGTGAATCACGTGGCCCGCGATCCGCGGGTGAGCAGCGTACACCCGCGCGCGACGAGGGCAATACACCCAGCCGCGACGAGGGCAGTGTGCGCGACGATCCGGTTCGGAGTCCGGACCAGGCCGGCGTATCGCCCGATTCGCGAAATCGCGGCGAATGCGCGCGTCTGACGCTCGAAGAGATTCGGAGCGAAACCGGCAGCGACCGGATCACACCACCCCGGGATCCGGTCGGTCCAGGTGGTATGACGCGTTCCGAGTTGGAAGCGGCCGCCGGCGGGCGACTGTACGACTTTCCGGGGGTGGGCGAGGATCTGCCGCGGCACCAGAGCGTAGCCGACGAACTGCTGCGAATGGCCGCGCAGATGAACCCCGCCGATATCGCCGAAGGGCGCGGTCCACGGGCCCTTGTCGTCGACGAATACGCAACTCCGGTGGATGAGCACGGCGTAGGCGCGCACGCCTATTCGCTCACGGTGCGGATGGACCCGGAGACCGGCGAATACCGGATCGAAGTGTCGGACCCGGCCGCGGGACAGCGGAAGGGGTTTCCACCGGATACTCCGGCCGACCTCCGATCGGTTTCGGCGATACTGTTCGACGGTGCGGGCAACGCGATTCGCCCGGGCCCGGCCGATGTTCGTATCCGCCCTACCAACGAACGCTATCTGCACACCGGCGACCGGGACTACGGAGACAACCGCCGGCCGCGCGAAACCCCGGACGAATACGCGGCACGGACCCGTGCTGAACGAGCAGATGTTCATGCCCGCTTGGAAACCAACCGGGCGCAATACCTACACGGACGTGCTGACAGCCTCGAAGCGAACGGCCGGACCGACGAGGCGTCGGCCTACCGCAATCGCGCCGACCAGGCCGAATCGAGTGCGGGCCGGCACCGGGACGAGGCAGACGGCTTCTGGGAGACTGCCGGCGGACGTCCAGAAGGGAATAGCGGGCACCGGTACCCGTTCGCCGACTCGAGGTTGGCGGCCGACAACTCCGATCCGGGGATCGGGCGCCGGTCACCGGAGGAGATGTTCCGCGGCGAAGACGGGGAGCTACACGCCGAGGGTGATCCGCCCGGGACATTTCGCAGTGCGGATGGCTTACTGCACAAACCGGGTGATCCGGTGGACACCTACCGCGACGAAGTCGACGGATTGCTGCACAAACCTGGTGATCTCGAAGGGACATACCGCAATGAGCAGGACCCCAGCAAATGGCACAGACTAGGTGATCGGCCGGGCACGTACCGTACAAGGGCCGGTTTGATCGATGAGAAAACCGGGCGTTTCGCCAAACAGGACGGCGGGAAGACGATCGAGTTCCCGGCCGACCTGGGGCCGCAGAAACCCTATGCGATCCCGGAGTCCGGTAGGCGGAGTGAGCAATCCGATTCACCGGTGCGATCCGAGTGGATCGGTAAATGGGAGAATGCCCTAGGGGATCGTAATCAGATCGAGTCACGGCGGGATGAGGTATACCGCAAAATCAAGGGCCCGGCGGCCGTGTTCAAAGACGCGGCCGCGAAGTACGGAATAGACCGCCCGCGAGAAGGAAACAACGGGCACGTATACCAGTCCGCCGACGACGTTATTCGATTGTCGACGAAGAAGTTCGCGGTCGAGCTCAAACGTATGCGCGAGAAGATCGAGGGCGATGGAACTCTTACTCGGTCCGAACGTGACGATCTGGACGATGTATTCAGGGATCTGAAACGCCTTTCCGATGAATACCATGCGTTGGCAGTGAAATTGGTGGACGCATCCAAGCGAATGGGCGAAGCGGCCGGAGTTCTCTACGCCCTCGATCCCGTGGAACGGCCGGGTGCGGTGCTACTTGCGCCGCACGACAAAGCATTCGACGGGGCGAATGTCGTCGATATCGCGGTTTTTGTACCGGCCGTGGGTGGCAAACCGGCGAAACTGGTGATCATCGAGTCGAAAGGGGGGCGGGAAGGGAAACTCGAAACAGCTGAGGTATACGACGAGCAGAAGCGTGAATGGGTGAACGCTCAACAGGGGTCGCCCGAGTATCTGCGGCGCACCCTGGCTATCGATATCAATCTGATAAGACTGCTCGACGACCCGCTGAGTGTGTTGAGTGCCCGCGGTATCGATCCGGAGAGCGCCGAGGGCAAGGCACTGCTCGGAGCGGTGAAAGAACTCGAGAACGAACTGAACAAGCCGCACCGGGACAGCACTCTGGAAATCGAGTATCACAAGGTACACGCTCGTGAAAACGGAAAGGTCAAGGCCGGTCGGTTCAACTTGAACCCCGTCGAGCCGGCGGGTCGCCTGCCGGTCGATTTCGACAATATCGGGGGAATCACCAGGGAGCCGAGTATCGGTAGCCGGCCCGACCTTCCGCCGGATGAATCTGCACCGGATCGGGACAGGACGGAGGACGAGTCCGGCGTATCGGAGGACCTGGCGGGACAGCCACTGCGTGACGACGATCCGCGACCGATCGGGGACGGCGGGGACGCACTGGCCGATGCCATCGCCCGTCGCGACGAACTGTCCGGGCGGATAGCCGAAATCGCGCGCGGTCTGCACACCGATATCGACCCGGGCGCCTGGGAGCCGGACCGGATCGAGGCCACGATCCGAGATCTCACCGGCCGCGACCTCGATCCCGAAGACAGCCGCCGGGTGGACACCCTCACCGAGCTGATGCCTCAGTTGCTTCGCGTCGACGAGCAGGTGCGGTTGTTCGCTGACCGCGTCGAGTACGACCGCTTGCTGGGTGAACGGCATACCCTGACGCGGGAGCGGGAATTCATTCGTGCGAAACTCACCGACCGCGCCCGCAATCTCGGCCTGGGTGAGCCCGGTACCTGGGCGGACCGGGATCCGGACGTGCGGGAGGAGGCGATTCTCGGCCTCGAGGAGCAGACCCGCGTCGAAACCGTCCATCACGCCGGAGGTATGGACGAGGCACCCCACAGCAACCGGCACCTGGTCAGCGCTCAGGAACAGGAAGTCCGCCGGACGCTGCTCGAGAAGCTGATCGCCGACAGCGAACGCTTCGACGATCTCACGAACGCGCTTCGCGAGATCGATGACCGGATTGCAGGTATGGACCGGGCGGCCGAAGGGCTGGGCCGGCCGCAACCAGAAGATGTCGTCGCGGAGCTGGAGCGGCTGGCGCGGGAGCGCGCCGCCGAACTGCACCGGATCAAACCACGACGGACCATGCGGGACGATCTGGCCGGGCGACTGGACGTGGGGGACCCGGAGGAGACGCTGACCCCGGACCGGTTGGACGATACCGTGGCCGCCGCGCAGGACCGGGCTGAACGGGCACACACCGAAGGCCATCTCTCCGCGGACGAACTAGCGGCCACACTCCGCGATCTCGAGGGATTGTCGGATGCCGCACGCGATGTGAACGCCGCACACAACCGCATCGGCCGGATACAGGACGATTTGGCCCGCGTCGCGGGTGCGTGGCGGGCACTCGCCGAAGCCGAGGGCGGCCGGATGGTGACCGACCGGGTGGGCCTGGTGGAGGGCGACTTCCCCCGCATCATCGTGTACGGCCCGCGTCCGGACCCGGCCGATCCGCGGGGGGACCACGACGCAGCATTGGCCGATGCGCTGCGCCGCGATCCGGCCGCAGCGCATGCCATGGTGCGTCCCGAAACAACGGTCGAATACCGGCGAGTTCTGGCCGGCCGTACCGGCGATCGGCGGGTGCAGGAAATGGATCCGCCGGAGGTAGAGCATCTGAGCACCGGCTGGGTTGCCGGCCGCCGGCTCGATATCACCACCTGGCGTGACAGCCACGGCACCGTGCACACCGTGGATCCGAGCCGCCCCAGCTGGCGAACCGGGCGCGACGACAACCCGCCGCCGGATGAGTTCACCCCCAAAGATCCGCCCGACGGCGTCAGCGGGTGGGCGATGACCGACGTCGTCAACGACATCACGCTCCCGGCCGATGAGGTTCCCGCGGGCAAGATTCCGGAAAGCACCCTGCCGGTCAACGCCCCTCAGGCGCCGCAGCAGTACGACACCTCCGGCGTCGATCCGAAGGATATCTTCACCCAGCACTGGGGTGCGGACTCCTACAACATCGTGCGTTTGCTGCTGATGGCGGCGCTGGTGCCGAAGCACCCGGCGGTCAAGAGCTGGATCCAGCGGCATCCCGAGATCGGCCGGTGGGTGCAGGAACGCCCGTGGCTGCAGAAACTGCCGCCCTTCGGAACCGTTTTCCGCAACTACGAATGGTTCGCGCCACCGGAACGCGATGTCCAGCCGCTGCACCGCGGCTGGGAGGTGACCGACCACACGCCGCCGCCGGCCGGCGCCGAAATCCCCGACGGATTGCGCCGCCGCTGGGAGACCGATATCGAGGCCTGGCGCGAAGTCCAGCAATGGGCGGATGGCGAATACGACCGTTTCCGCAGCGACGACAGCGATATCGACCGTATCGCCGAGGGGATCGATCGGCATCGGCGGTCCGAACAGCAAGCAGCGGCCCGGGAAGTCATCGATACGGTCCGTGAGCGGTTGGTTCGTGAACTCGGCGGCATCGATCCGAACGGTGACGTGCCCGCACAATTGGCGCGTATCGAAACCGCGATCGACCGGGTGGCCGGCGAGCTGGCGGACCGGTTCGAATCCGCGGACTCCGGCGCGATCCGCGATACCGTCGAACAGATCCGGGAAATGCTGCTGGGTGTGGTCGATCCCGCCGAGATCGTGCCGGGCGCCGATCCGGACGAGATCGTGCGCCCGGTCGATCCCGACGCCATCGTCGATCGCCTGGCCCCGCATATGAGAGTCGAGGTCCCCGAGTTCTCCCGGGAGGACCTGCTCCGCATAAAGAACCATCTGATGCGCGACGAACACCGGGTCCGGGACTACACCGACCCTGCAGCGGGTTTCGTGATGCGGCCGATGGATCAGCTCGCCGATGTCGCGGAGGCATGGAACCGGCTGCAGGCCGGTGCGCCGGTACCGCAGGATTTCGTGTTGCTGCGCGATGCGTTGATCGAAGCCCAGTACCTGACCGACCATCCGCTGGCCACCTGGAAACAAGCCAACGCCCATGCGATCCGGCTCGGCTATCACTGGGACGCGGACCGTCCGCCGCTGACCGATTGGCGGGCCGGCCGGCCCTACGCCCCGGAACCGGTGCAACAGCAACCGCTGCTTCCTCCGGAGCCGGGGCCGCCGCCGCGTGTGCCGGACGGTCCGGACTCCACCCCGGGTCCGCCTCCCGCCGTGGGCTCGGCAGGTGACGGCACACCGCCGGATCCGCCTGGACCCGCCGGACCGCCTGTGTCGCCGGACCCGGACGAGCCCGAAAGACCTCCCGAGACCGCAGGGGACGAATCCGCGCTGGGCAGGGAGCGGCCCGAGTCGCGCCCGGTCGGCGATCTGGACGATCCGGACGGCCCGGACGCGGCCTGGTTCGACCGGATGGAACTGGAGCAAGCCGAATGGGCGGCCCGGATGGCAGCCGACCATGCCGACTGGTACCGGGAAATGGCGGCCGCACATCCGGGCGAGAACCTGCTCCGGTTCCATGCCGAACAGGCGCAATGGCTGGCGAAGATGGAGCGGGAACGGGCCGATTGGCTCCGTCGTGTGCACGCGGATCGGGCCGCGTGGCGCGCGGAGTGGCAGGCCACGCAGCTACGCCGCCTGGCGGACGCCGAGCCCGAGAATTGGGCTGCGGGTCAGCGGGCCGAGCTGGCGGAATGGTCCGCGCGGATGGCTGCGGAGCGGGCGGAGTGGTTGCACCGGATGCTGGGTCCCGGGGACGGCGAGACCCCGCCGGACACACCGCAACCGCCGGCGCCACCTGGAGATCCCGATGGGTCACCACACGGCCCGGGTACGCCGCCGCAACGTCCGCCCGCATCGTCCGGCGCGGAGGCGCCGCCCCGAACCGATGAAGCGCCCGCTCATGAACCGGCCCCGGCACAGGGCATCCAGAGCCCGCCGGAGGAGGGGGAGCAATCCGGCCGCGGTGCGGAATCGGACGGGCCGCCACCGGGCGGACCGCCCCGACTCGCGGATGAACCCGGCAGCGGTCCTTTCACCGGCGACCCGCTGCGTGATCTCGCGGCATTCCTGCGTGCCGAGGCAGACCGGCCCGCTCAACTCGACGCGCGAACGCCCGCGGGCGACGATGCCGAGCGGATGCGCCGCTTCGCTGCCGCACTCGGGCTCGAAGCGGTGTTCGGTGAACTGCGAGATCCCGCTGCCGCGCTGGCCGAACTGGCCGAAATCGCCCGTGCGCGCGGTTTTCTCGACGATGTGGAGAACGCTCCACGGATGCGTTACCCCGCCGATTTCGCCGAGCTCACCGCGACCGAGCGGTACGGCGACGAGGAGTACTGGCACAACGAGGCCGACCCCGAAACCGCTCGAGAGATCCGCGAGGAACTTCGGCGTGCCGGGCTGCCGGTAGAAGAGCCTGCGCGCAACGCGCTGCCCACGGCAGAGGCGGTCCCCCCGATCGGGGCCGAGGCGAGGGCCGGCGAGTCGGTGCGATCGCCGTCCGAGGGGACACCGGAGTATCCCGCCGGTGCACCGGAATCGGCGCAGGCAATGCCGCGGGTGGAATCCGCACAGGAGACGGTGGCGGTGCTGGGCCGTGCTTTCGGGCTGGACGCTGCCGCGCTGACACCGGAGAACCTGGGCGCGACCATATCGGAGTTGCGCTATCGCGTTCTACTGCGGGCGGCGGCGGTCGAGGCATTGGCCGCGGCGAATCAGCGGGTACTTGCCGAACGCGATCCCGGCACGCGGTCCCAGCTCGAGTCGGCCCGCGCTGCCTGGGCCCGGCGACTCGGGATCGATCCGGAGGGGCTGTCCCGGGATCCGGACACTGTGGCGGCCGAAGCGCGCGCTCGTACACACCGGATGGCCGGCGATATCGCTGCGCTCGCGGATGCGGCTCGCGCAGCCGACCGGCCGGGCGAGGCAGTGACCGCGGCGGCACCCGGCGATACCCGCCGATATACCGTCGAGATCGAGGGGGAGCGTATCGGGGCGCGGCTGGTCGCCGCCGAGGACGGATCCTGGCGTGTCGAGGAAGCCGAACGGCTGCCGGCGCCGGTATCGGGCGCGGAGCCCGGCCCCGCGCCGGGGGCGCCGAGGTCACTGTTGCGGCGGGTCTGGGAGTGGTTGCGCGATACCGCCTTCCTGGGGCAGACGCCGAAGTACCCGTCGGGTTCCGGTATCGACAGTGCCGGTCAATCGATGCTCAGCGATATGGCGGGTGTGCCGCTGCGGCAGGAAAAGGACCCCTCGCCTGCGCCGGGCGACGAGTACGAGGTTCTCGGTACCAAGTTCAATCCCGTACGGATCGTCAAAGAGGCCGTCGAGCTGTTCCGCCGGCGCGAGGTCCTTCCGTTGCTGCGCCGGCTGACCTCACGGGTCGCCGACCGCAGTGGCGAATACGATCCGCCGCCGACCGAAGACGGTGAGCAATACCGGTACTGGCTCGACGAGGCCGATCCGGATCTCGTGCGGGCAGAACTCGGTGTCGAACTCGACGATCTGCGGCGGCAGGCCGCGATCGAGGCGGGAGGCAGCGGTGAGCGGGCGGTACCGCAGGAGGCCGGGACGAATCGGCCGGAGCCGGACCGGCAAGCCGATCGGCTGCCGCGCAGTGCCGGGGAAATCGGCGGATGGATAACCGAACTGTCCGATGCGGTGGCCCAGCGGGACAACCTGCTCGATGAGCTGCGGGCAGCTGCACAGGATCTGGGTGCCGAACTCGGCGCACCGACGGCGGACGCTGTTCGCCTGCTCCGTGACCGCCTGGTGTATCAGCAGGCTCGGCGGATCGGTGCGCTGACCGGCCTGGCCGAAGCGGCGCGGCGGTACAACGCGGAGCACGCCGATATCCCGTACAGCGACAGTGTGTCCTTCTTCGATACCGACCCGCTGGGCCGGTTCCTGCGCGAGGTCGTCGTCGCCCAGGGCGGTGATCCGCGGCTCCTGGACTGGCGTGGAGTCAACAACGGTGGTGAACCGAGCCGCGAGTGGGGCGATCTCTACGACTCCGACCAGCCGGGTCGTGACGACGGGCGCCGCAGCTTCTTGGAACGTGCGTTGCGCCGAGACCAGATCAGGGACGAGCGGGCCGTCTGGGCGCAGATCCTCGGGGATATCGACCTGAACAAGCTCGACGCCGGCAACCTGGCCGCCACCTTGACCGCTGAGCTGGCCCGTATCCAGGTGGCCGCCGAGAAACTCACGGAATTCGCCGAACGCGCCGGCGAATACCTGCGGGCCGACGCCGAAATAGCCGAGCTGACCGGACTGATCGGCGATATGGCCGCACAGGAGTGGGTCCTGGCGCAGGGCGGCGCAATGCTCGATGAGCCGGCGTGCCTCGCTCTGGTACCCGGATCCGCTGCGGACGGGCCTATGCGGTTGGTGGTGTTCGACGCTCGGCTGGAACACGATCGGATACTCGCCGGCGCGTTGGCGCGCTACCCGGATCTCGCGTCTGCGGTGGGCGACGGCACGGTGGAAGTGGCGTACAAGATCATCGATATTCGCCCCGGGCAGCCCCTGCCCGAAGGCGGTGCCGGACCGGAGCGGATCACCGTCGTCGACGCGGGGACACCACGGGTCCGGCATTTCGCCGGTGTGGTCGAGGGCCGGCAACTGGAAATCACCGTGATCGACGACGGCTCGGGCTGGCGGCTGATTCCGGGCGAAACACCAACAACCGCAAGCATTCCGGAACACACGGCCGGCCCCGGACTCCCAGCCGATCCGGAGAATACTTCTACGGCAGCAGAATCGGCGCGTCGTCTGGGCCTGTCGGCAGAGGAGCTGGCCGATCCGCAACAGCTCGCCACGAAACTCGAAGTCCTGCGCGCCGAGAACGAGGTCCGCGCCGCGCGTATCGAATCGATCATCGACTACGCCCGGACCGCCTGGGATATCGACACCTATCACGATATCGAGCAGGCCCGCGAGAACCTGCTCCACCGGATCGCTCCGGAATCGGCGGGTCCGGTGACGGCACGGCAGGTTGCCGAGACCCTCGCCCATCCCGATACCCCGGCCGCCCGCCGTAGCCAGCAGATCGACGATCTCATCGGATACGCGAAAGAGCTCGCCGCGCTGGATCCGGCCGCGGTCGATACCGCGACCGCGCGGCTGCTGCGCCGCCTCGACGCACTCGTCGGGACAGTGCAGGTACGCACGGTCGACCAGGTCGGCGAGACGATACGCAACCTGGCACCACGACAAGGTGATAGCGAACGACTGGCCGCGGCCCTCACCGAATACCTCGGCGCATTGGGCGATATCGATATCTTCGACCACCGCACCCACGGCGCGGACGCCGCCGATCCGCGGGTGGGAGTCAGCGAACTGCCGGTACACGACAAAGCGGTGCGTCATCTGCTCGATCTCATTGCCGATATCGGCGCGCTGGCCGGTGCCCCGGAGTACCTCGGCGTGCTCGACGCGGGCACGGCACTGTCGCCCTCTGCCGAACGTGGTGCCGACAGTGACTTCGCCCGCACCATCGGAGTCGAACTACCCATCGCCGACCTGAATCGCTGGGACGAAGTTCTGGCCCGTCACCGGCGCGGCGACATCGGTGACGACGATCCCGAACTGGCGGACGTCCGTGCCCAGCTGAGCCGCTGGAACGAGGTCTACGAGAAATACCGTGACGGCAAACTGGATAAAGACGAACGACTGACTCCCGACCAGCTCGCTCGCATCCAGGCGGAACTACGCGCCGAGGTCGTGCAACGATCCGCTGATATCGCCGCGGTCGCGGAACTGATCGAGCGGGGCGGCCTGGAAGATCCGGTCGAGGAGCGTGCCGAGATCGCCGCAGCCCGGGACGAGCGGACCGCGGCGGCACACGGTCTGCCACTGCGTGACGCGTCGCCGACCAGCCACGAGGCGGTGGATCGAGAAGTCGAATATCTGCTGGATCGGACATTGCCGGTCGACGAGCAGCAGGTGTGGCGCGAACGCGTCGAGCGGTTCGAACGTGCGGCGCGACGCGTGATCGATCTGTCCGCCGACCCTGCTCGCGGTGGCGAGGAGAACCCGCAAGCGGACTCGGAAACCGCTGCGGAGCCGCCGCCGAACCTCGGCGAATCCGGGGCGGGAGGTGAGCCGGCTGCGCGGAGCGACCGCGGTGATACCCCACCGCCGGATGACGGCTCCGATGTGGAGCCGGGGGCGGACGGCCCGTTGCCACCGCTGCGGGGTTCGGCACTACGCTCGCACATTCCGCATCCGCCGCACGACTACGAAGCAGAAATGCCGCCTGCTTACCGGTACGAACGGAAACCGTGGCCTGTTCCGCCGATTGCGGCACCGGTTCCGCCGGTTCCGCCGGTTCCGCCGGTTCCGCCGGTTCCACCGGTGCCACCCGTTCCGCCGGTGCCACCCGTTCCGCCGGTTCCGCCGGTTCCGCCGGTTCCGCCGGTTCCACCGGTGCCACCCGTTCCGCCGGTGCCACCCGTTCCGCCGGTGCCACCCGTTCCGCCGGTGCCACCCGTTCCGCCGGTTCCGCCGGTTCCGCCGGTTCCACCGGTGCCGCCGGAGCCACCCGTTCCGCCGCAGCCGCCGCTTCCGCCTGCGCCGCCAGAGGGACCTGTTCCGTCGGTGCCGCCTGTTTCTCCGCAGCCTCCCGTGCCGGAGCAGCCCGGCCGGCCACAGCCCATGCCTCCGGTGCCGCAACCTCCTCCGCAACCTGAATCGCCGCTCCCCGGCCTGCCCGATGTGCCCGGCGCCCCGGCTCTTCCGGCCCCGCGCACCCCACCCCACGGATATCCGGAGCCGCTATCGCCCTACCCGGCAGCGCCGCCCGGTGCCGCAGCGGATCCGCCGGCGAACAGGTTCCCGGGTTCATCGTGGCCGCCGAACAGTCCGGGCGTTCCCGGAGCTGGATCGCAGCGGTCCCCGGTCCCAGAGGATGCGGGCGGCAGCATGCTTCCACCACCGGTCTTCCCTCCACCGGTGCCGTCCGGTGCCGGGGCGCAGCAGCCGGGCCCCGGCCGCAACCGTTTCGGTCCGAACGGGAGGGGACCCGTAGGAAGCGGTCGTTCCGGCGGGCCCGCCGACGGTGCGGGGTTGGTTGTACGGCCGTTCTCCGGGCCGGGCGTGCCGGCCGAATTCGATCCGGAAACCGGGGCCTTGCGGGCCGGTCACGGCCTGGGGGGTTACCGGAGCGGGGTGTACGGCGACCTCGGCGGCGTGTCCGTCGTGTTCTACCGAGGACACGACGGGGGGTTGGGGCTGCGGGTCGGCGATCGCAGCATTGTGCTCGCCGGCCCGGTCGAGGTGGAATGGGACCAGGTCGCGTGGCGGACCATTCGGTTCGCGGTTACCGTCGGCGGGGAAATACTGACGGAGCTGACCTACCGCGCATTACCGGCCGAGATGGACCTCGGCGCGTACATCCGCGATGTGCTCACCGACAGTGTGCGCCGCGAAAGTGTCTTCACATGATCCGAACCACAACGAACCGCAGGGAGGACTCATGACCGAATGGCGTGTGTTGAGCAACCCCGAACTCGTCGAGCTGGTCGGACGATTGCGTACGCTCGAATGGTCGTGGCGACTGGCCGATGCAGCGCAGTTGGCGACCGAATTCGGCTGGGAAGTCGAGCGCAGCAGGCCGAACTGGGTTGTGCTCGATATCGGATTCGGCAGCAGTAGCGGCGAGATCAGCGGCGACAACGGGGTGGCCACCGAGATCGTGCTGGAGGTAACGGGTTCCACCACCGACGATGCGGCGGGCCGGAGCCGGTCGCGCGCGGCATTCACCGAGATGACAGCGGCATTGACAGCGGAGTTCGGAGCGCCCACCACGAGAGTGCCGGGCGCTACCCCGGAGGTCCGCTGGGCCGGGACGACGACGACAGCGGTGCTCCGCGATCTCGGGATGTCAGTGGTAGTGCGATTGGTTACCAACGAAAAGCTCGCGATCGAGGACGAGATCGAAGAGCTGGACGAAGAGGAACTGTTGTGACCGAATGGCAGGAGCTCGCTGCGGGCTTGGCCGACCAGTTGTCCGCCCTGCCGGCCGGTGCCGTGTTGATCATCGCCGAGGCCGAAGGGCCCCGATATGCGCAGTTCAAGCAGTTCGACGATCGGCTGTATGCCGAACTCGTCGGTGATAGCTGGCTGCCCCCGGGGAAGCAGGCGGGTGATTCGGGTGCCCGGCGTCTGGTCGATGCGGGATGGCAGCCCCCCGGCGGGGATCGCACCAACTGGTGGATCGACCGGGCTTGGCCGTTGTCACCTGCGCAGTATCGGGAACTCGTCTCCATGGTTTTCACCGGGTTCCGGGATGTCTTCGCGATCGCTCGGCCTGATGACCTCGTCTACGAGGCATGGAACAGCGAAGCCGGGGACGCAGACCTGGACTTCCCCGGCCTCGGCCTCCGGCGGCCTGCGCTATGAGCGAGCCGAACCCGATGAGCAGAAGAGGCGAGGAACCACCGGGGCATCGATCCGAAGTTCCGCCGAAGATACCGCCCGAGGGCTCGGCGGCCGGCGATACGCCGCCCCTCGGCCCGGACACCGGGCCGGCAGTACCCGGTTCGGACAGCGCCGCTGCGGCATCCGCCGAGACCGAGCCCGATCTCGGCTTCACACTGGATGCGTCCCCGAGTATCGGTGAGCAGGCCCGGTCCCTCATGCATCAGGTCGCCCGCAGATTGGCCGCCGAAGGTCCCGCCGGTTGGCAGCGGCTGGATGCGGTGTTCGCGGCGACGGTGGTCGCCAGTACCGGTACCGCCTTCTATACCGACGAAAACCAGCAGCTCGTAGCGCGTACCACGCCGTCACCGGAGGTCATGACGCTGGTCGGAGACCATCGGCGCCTTTCGGCCGGATTCGGCGACGGCCCCTGGTGGCGGCTGCTTCTCACGCTCACCAGCGAAGGCCGTATCGAGGTCGACTACGATTTCGGCGCCGAACCGTTCCCGGAAGACCAGCTCTTCGCTCCCGGGGCCTACCGGGCCGATCTCGAGGCATACCCACGCGAGAAACTACCGGTTTGGCTGGCTGCCCATATTCGTCATGCGGGCCGGCAGCTCCGCCCGCCGGAGGCTGCCGCCCGGGTAGGTGCGGAGCGGGACTTCGGTACCGGCCCGGTAACCGATGTCACCGGTCTCCCGCCGCTCCCGCTGATGACGGCGCGCTGGGCGGTGCTTTCCGCGGCATTCGTCGCGGCTCGCTCGCAGTGGGGTCCGCGCCTGATGCCGGCGATGCGCTGGTTCGAAGGCGCAAAGCGCAGCGGTTGTTCGCTCTACACCCTGCCCGGTGGCCGCGCGGTGCTTTCCGGCGGGCGGTGGGACGCGCCGGAACTGGCCGCCGCCTACAACCGGGGCGAATCCCTGCCCGAACTGTATCGGGGCGCACCCTTTTGGGTTGCCGACCCGGTACTCAACCACCGCGCGAACAGAGGCCTGCTCACCTTTTGCTACTGGTGGGACGACGGCCGATGGCATCGCGGCGATTCACCGGATCCGGGCGATTGCGCCGAGGCTCTTCCCGGGTTGTGGACCACCGATACCGTCGCCCGGATTGTGACCGGACTGCTCGGCGAGCACCCCACCGAGCGGCAGCGCACAGGCGTCGACGCCCTGATCGCCGCCGCGGAGGCAGGGGCGGTGACCCGCGGCACGCTGGTGGAGGTTTTCGGCACGGATGGGCCCTTCGACCTCGAAAACGCGTACTACCAGCTCTTGTTGGGTGGTGTGACAGCCCCCGAACCGATTGCCGCCACCGATGCCGTCGACCGGGTCGCCCGGTACTTGACCGACAGCGGGGCGGATACCGCCGGGTACCGCGTGGACAACCTGCGCGCCGACCGGATATCCGCAGGTTGGATGGTTTACGTACCGGTGGACCCGGGGGAGATCGCGATCGGGCGGGCGATCTTCTATGTGGCGGATGACGGAGTGCTGGAACGCTCGTCGTCCTCGGTCGCCCCGTCACAGTACCTCCCGGATTTCGAACGGCGCTTCCGTGAACGGAATCACGCCCTCATCTAGGCGCAAGCCGGAAGAGCGGCCGGGGCAGTGGGTTTCCGGCGCACCGAAATGTCGATGTCTGTTCAGAAACAGGTCGGGCGGGCGTAGCAGCCCGGCGGTACGCTCGGAAGAGGTCCGTGCTGCGTTCGGGGTGTCGAGTTGTGAGGAGGCGCGCATGGTGGGGAACACCGGAATTGCGGTAACGGCATATCCGGTCCACGGCCGCGGGCCGCTTTTCCCGATGCCGGGAACAAGAGGCCTACATACTGTCGAGTTTCGAGTTCGCAGGAGCGCGTGCTATGGCACCTGAACCCGCCAACCCATGGTCGGGCCTGTCGTCCCAGGCCGAAAGTGGAGCGCTGGAACTCCAGTCCGGAGTGGTCGAGGATCTAGCCGGGAAGTGTAACGAGGTGCTCGGCCGGGTGCTGGCTGTGCGCGGCAAAGTGGATCTCGTCGATTCGCTTGCGCCGCCCAGCAATCTGGGATCGAGTGAGGCGCTGGCCGAGCGATTCAATCAGAAGGGCCGGGAACTACGCGAAATCCTCGACGATCACGAAACCATCCTCAACGATATGATGGATACGTTCATCGCCGCGGGAAAAGCCTATTCGGATACCGACGACGACTCCGCGCTCGATATCGATCGGGTGGATACACCGGGCTCGCTGAGTGATCGGCCGGGTCCGAGGCTGGAGGAAACCACCAATGTGCCCGGGTACGTCTATCCGGGTCTGACGGAAGACGGCGGCGGTATGCCGGGAAGCCTGCGCAACCCGGCCGACGGTGTGGAGTTCGAATCCCCGCAGGTACACGGTGAAGATCCGCATTCTCTCTCCTTCGAACGCTACGAGTCGATGCAGGAGTCGTTCGGAAACACCGGTGATTTCACCTTTGTGAAGATCGCGCAGGCCGCCGCCGATTGGCGATGGCTGGCTGGGCAGTTGAACGAGAAGTTCGACGATCTGGTCAACAAGATGATCTCGACGCAGAATTCGTGGCGCAGTCCCGGCGTCGAAGGCGGAGCCGAGGCGGCTCGCGGAGCCGTCACCGCCTATGGCGCGGACACCGACAAACTGGTCGCCAATATGAACTTGATCGGTGACAACCTGGAGTACGCGTCACAGTGGCTGTCGGCGACCTGGTACGAGATGGGCCAATGGGATGCTCCCGGCCTCGACGAGGGAGAGACCACCACCAGCGCGTCCTATGTGCAAAAGGAGAAGGAAGCGCGGCGTCAGGCGGCCATCAGGGCGATGGAGGAGGCATACCTCCCTGGACTGGAGCTCACCGACGCCAAGATCGCGATACTCCCCGATCCGGTTCCGCCCACCAAACCCGGTCAAGACGGTGGAAACAACGGGGGGAACAACAACGGCGGCGGTAACGGCGGCGGTGGCACCGGCGGTGGCGGTGGCGGTGGGGGACAGAATCAGCAACAGCAACAGCAGGCCGCGCTCGACCAGATCGGACAGCAACGTCAGGAGCTGCTGGCCGCACAGCGGGAGCTCGAAACCCAGGCCCAGCAACAGCAGGCCGCACTTCAGCAACAGCAGCAGGCCCTCCAGCAGCAGACGAGCACCCAACCCCTGATGCAGGCGGCGCAGCAGGGGCTGCAGCAACTCGGGCAGATGGGTCAGCAATTGTCCACCGCGGCTCAACAGGCCCTGCAACAGGCCGGTATCACGGGTCTTCCGGGGATGCCTGCATTACAGGATGCGGTGAAGAACTACCAATCCGCTCTCCAGAAGGCAGGTAAGCTCCCCTCCGGTCTCGGAGGTGGAGCTGGTGGGAGTAGTCCTGCCGCGCCGGGGGGGATGAAGGCGCCACCGGCACCGAATGTGGAGAAAGCGGCGAAACTCTTCCCCCGGGCCTCTGTCGCGACAGGTGTGGCGAGCGGGCAGTTCACGGGCGTCGCCGCGGCGTCGACGGGACAGAGTGCGCCCATGGGCGGGATGCCGATGGGCGGCGGTGGTGCCGGCGGTGGCGCGCAGGGCGCACAGCAGAAGGATCACAAGCGTGCCGATTATCTGGATTCCACCGAATGGCTGGAGGAGGGACTCGGCGATCCGGCGATCGTGGCCAAACCGGTGGTCGAACAGTGAGCCGTACGTGGACGTTCACGGATATCGAATTCGTCGCGGCCTGGGAATCTACGAAAGAGGGTTACCTTCCGGACCCTTTCGTATTCACCAGTGAGCCCGGCCGCCACCATGATCACCGGCGCGCGCGGATCGAGGCGGCCGCACGAGTCCGATCGCGCTACGGACCGGAACTGGCGGAAATCCTCGCGACCATGGCGCAACCGGATATCCGAATCGTGGTACGCGGGTTCGATGGTCACGATCTTCAGAATGCCGAACGCTCCATCAGGATTCTGGCCGCACGCAAGGGCGATAACGCCCATATGGTGATCCAGAAGCCGGGGCGGACCCTGTGGCACGCCGAAGGATTCACCCTGACCGAGCACGGCGTAATAGGTCTGGCCGATGCGGTGGTCGGCGCCCTGCCCGAGGTCGGGGCGGGGCGGCACCCGGATTTCACTCTTACCGGCGGCGCCGGAGGGGATCGAATGGATCGGCCTCGTGCAGGCCCGACGGTGCTGCATCGTGACGACGAACCGGCGGTGATCGGCGAATCGTTCGGTGCCGCATCGGCCGATCTGACCGGGACGATAACGGTTGCGCAAGGATACTCTCGACTCGGCCCGCGTGGAATCCGGCGGCGCAGTCTCGGCTGGCGTGATATCACCGGCGACGGCCGCTATCTGATCGTCTCGGGAAATCCGGCGACCGTGCTGGCGGTGGACCGCAAACGTATGGTGGGTGTGCTCAACCGGCAGATCGCGGATGTCGTGCGGGCGATCAAGGACGAGCGGACCAGCTTGGGGAATTGATCCGTACCCTCACGGGCTCGGCGCCTGCAGTCCGAGGTGGGGCCAGTCTCGGACGGCCACGGATTCGCCGTGGTTGTCGTAGAGGGTCGCGGTGGCCGGCCGGCCGTCAGGATGCCAGCGTCGCATCACCCCGCACGGTTTGCCCCGATAGTTCTCACCTTCGGACTTCAACCGGCCGTCCGGCCACCATTCGCGGGTGCTGCCGTGTGGGAGGCCGTCGACGTAGAACTCCTGGGACAGCAGCTGTCCCGGTACGAGTTCCTCTACCACCTCTCCGGTGAACGGTTCGCCGCCGTACTCGAGCCGTAGATCGTCGCCGATCCAGGTGGCATCCGAGTTCAGGTCGATACGCCTCATTGCGGATCTTCCGTCCGTTCGTACACGTAGATCAGGTTATCGGGCCCGAGGGGCGAATCCGGCGTTCCGCGGTCGGCGCGGCGGATATGTGGACGTGCGCCGTTCTCGTGTCGACCTGGGTAATCGCGTTGCGGCGCGGAAAAGACTTCCGGCACGGCCGGATCGACAGGCACACTGTTAACAGAAGTGGCGCCGGTCGGGAAAACCCGGTCGAGCGATCTGGGGTGACGTGCCGCCGTGGGGAGCGCAGAAGGTCAGGAGGGTTCTGTGGGGATGCGATATCCGTGCGTGAGAGCAGCGCATATTACCGAGCGGCCGCGGTCGGGCGGTGCCGCGGTGCGGCATGCCGACACGGGCCGTTTCGGCCGGGTCGTTGTTCAGTTGTGGGGTCCGGGGGTGGGAGTCCCGGGATTGGACTGCGCCAGCGTATATCCGGGCCGGGCGGGCGGGTGTGAGACATATTCCCAGTGCTGGCAACCAGTTTCCGGAACGTCTCGTTATCCGAGTATGCACGGATACCCGCCACTTGCCATACTGGTTGGTAACCCCCGGTTCACCTGCGCGATCCATACTTCTCGTGACCGCGGTCCGGGAACGGTGCACGTTCGGGCTCGGCAGCGACCACGCCGGTGGAACGAAGTTCCGGGGGCGTCGGGGCCTCGGCCCCGCGCCACCATCGACACAGGAGGAGGACGATGAGCGCGGACAGTCCGGGGGGCCTCGAGTTTCCCACCGAGTTCACCGCCCATTCGCTCACCGGCTCCATCCGGATCCGGACCACTGAAACGGGCTTGCCCGTAGCGGTATCCGTCGAGCCCGGTGAACTCCGCCGCGACCCCGATGCCCTGGCCGGTGAGCTGTTGCGGCTGTGCAAACAGTCCGCGGCCCGCGCCGGCCTCGAGCGCCGTAAACAGCTGCAGGAAGCGGGTTTCACCAGCGAAATGCTGAAGCTGGCGGGTCTGCCGACCGAGGAGCAGGTCGCCCGCCAGGAGTTGGTGCAGGAGCAGGAGTACGAGACCGAACCGGAGAGCTGGCTCCGTTCTGTCTAGGTCCGGAAGGGATTTCGAGGGGATGTCATGGTCGAAACGATGGACGAACTCATCGCCCGGGTTCAGCAGCAGGTCTATCGGCTGACCGACCTGCAGGAAGCGATGGGCGCGATCGTGGTCGGCGAGACCTCGCCGGACGGTTCGGTGACGGTGGAGGTGGACGGAAACGCCGCCCCCGTCGGGCTGCACTTCACCGGTGGGATCAACAAACTGAGTCCCGGCGAGTTCGAGAAAACGCTGGTCGAGACCGCGCGGGCGGCCGCCGCGCGGGCGATCGCCGAGAAGGCCGCCCTGATCGACACCTTCAATTCGGAAAGCACGAGGTAGTCACCGACTGTTAACCGGTCGGCGGTCCCGGCCGGAGGTACCCGCTGGGTACCGTTGACGACGAAACATTGTGGGATGTTTCGGGATTGGACACAAGACATGAACAACGTGCATGTTGTACCTGATGCGGTTCGCCTGTATGGCAGCGAATCCGCGGCCATGGCCGCCGGAATCGCCACCACCGCCGGCGTCGATCAGGCGGCGACGGTCGGGTTCGCGGTACCAGCGTTCGGGCTCATCGGCCAGGAATTCCTGATCGCATTCGCCTACGCGCAGGCCAACCATCTGTCCTCGGTCGCCGAACTCGCCGCGGTGCACGCCGGTACCGCGCTCACCGCGCATCAGGCCGCCGCGAACTACGAGCTCACCGACGCGGGTAATGCGGCGAATATCGGCGCGGTGAATCCCGGATCATGAGCACTCCAGGAGCGGCCCCGCTCCCGGGCGCCCAGCCGCCGGCCGGCGCGGATCCCCTGGACCCGACCGTCCTCGAGCTGCTTCGGGGCAGCGCGCTCGCGCCCATGCTCGATATGCCGGTGAACGACATCCTCGGCAGCATGGGCCTGCCGAATCTGCCGGAGCTGCCGGCGTTCGGTCACCTGCCCGGGCTGCCGGAGCTGCCGCCGCTGCCGATGCTCGACCTGAGCGCGCTCATGCGGCCGCTCACCGATCTGGCGGCGGCCTTCGGTTCCGGGCAGTTGGGCGCGCCGGCGCCGGCTCCTGCCCAGGCTTCCGCTGCGGGCGATCCGGCGGCCGCGCCGGCCCCGCCGCCGGGTGTGGATCCGACGCAGCTGCTGTCGCAGGTGTCGACAGTGATGCAGACGGTGATGCAGGTCGGTACCTCCGCGTTGCAGACCGCGATGAGCCTGTGGCAGGGGATGGGGGCCATGGAGGCCGCGGAGAAGGCGGGGCAGGCGCAGACCGATGCCGCGAAGCTCGAGGCGCAGAGCACCGGGGAGAAACTGCATCTCGCCAAGGGGGCGACCAGCGTCGCGATCGGCCGCGGGGAAATGGCGGTGGTGATCGGTGCGTTCTCCGCGAAACTGGCGCTCGCCCCGCTCTACGCGTCATCCGGTGGCGGTGCGGCCTACCTGGTGGCGTCGGCGATCGAGGCGGCGACCGAAGCGCTGGCCATCACCGTCAAAACCAAGTCCGAGCTCGGCGTCGAAGGTGCCGCACTGACGCAGACCGGCGAGAAGGTGAAGATCACCAATGCGCCGACCGGGGTCGATCCGAGCCAGCAGATGAACCAGCTCATGCAGATGATCGGTATGGTCACGCCGCTGATCAGCTCCGCGAGCCAGGCCGTGCAGGCGCTGGGCAAACTGGCGCCCGCGAATACCGCGCTGTCCGCACCGAAACCGCTGGGCGGTGAGCCCGGCAACGGTGAGCCCGGCGCACCGGATACCGATGAGCCCGGTAGCCCGGGTGCCCTGGGGGCCGGCGGGGGTCTCGGTGCCGGTGGTGCGGTGGGTGCTGCTCCCGCTCCGCTCGGTGCGTTCCCCGGATCCAAGGTGGCGGCGCCCGGCCCGCTCGGTCCCGTCGGAGCGCTCGGCGCCACGTCGCCGGGGTCGGTCGCGGGTATGTCGTCCGCGGCAACTCCCGCGGGAACGAGTTCGGCCGGTGGCAACAGCCCCGGCTATATGCCGATGGGTGCGGGTATGGGTGCCGCGGGGATGGCGCGCGACGGCGAATCGGTCACCGACGGTGCGGCGCGTGGCGCGGTCTCGGCCGAACACGGTGACGAAGTGGTCGGCCCGATCGAAGGTATCGCGGTACCGGTGGTCGGCGCCGCGGAATCGACCTCGGAACCCCCGCCGGACAAGGAACTCACGCTCTGACGCGAGCCGGTAACCAGGACACACAGGAGGGTCTCATGGAGAACGAGATGGGTGAGGTGTACGACGGGGTCCGATTCGACCCGGCCGCGGCCGGGAAGGCATCGTCGGGCCTGGATGCGCTGGCCGATCGGCTCGCCGCCGATCTGGCGGCGGTCCAGGACGCACTGACCGTGGTTCCGGCGGGTTCGGACGAGGTTTCGGGCCGGGCGTCGCAGACCCACAACGATGTGGCGGCGTCCTATCTGACCAGTGCCCAGGCCGGTGTGCAGGAAATGCGCAAACTTGCGGCCACGTTGCGGCTCAGCACGACCCGGTTCGACGGTATGGAAACCGATAACGCCGCCGACCTCGGCGGGCCCAAGGCCTGACGGCTCCCGCAGTGCCGATGAGCGAAGGATATTTCCCAGCGATGATCGAACCACCACGACCCGGCTTCACCGGTGTGGTGTGGCCTGCGCGTCCGGCCGACCGGCTGGCCCGCGAGCTCACCACCGGTGCGGGCTCGGTGCCGATGGCCGAGGCCGTGCAGGCCTGGACACGTCTGGCCGCGTCCTTGGGTGCTGCGGTGGTGGAGTACGAGAAGGCCGTCGTCGAAATTCGTGGCGCATGGGGATCCGGCCGCAGTAGCGAAGTATTGCAGCGTATTTCGACACTGCGGGATTGGCTGGTGGAAGCGGCGGGCGCCGCCGCCGCCAACGCGGCGCGGTTCCAGGCGCAGGTCGCGGCCTACGAAGTGGCGCGGCTGGCGATGCCGCATACCGCGGATATCGAACAGATCCAGCAGGTCCAGCGCATGCTGGAATCGGTCGGCGCAATGGTGGGTGCGCCGATCAAAGCCGTTGCCGCCGAGGCGGACAAGGATTCCGACGTCGCGAAGGCCGTGGCCTCCCGGGTCATGGAGAACTACGAGAAGGCCACCGAACCCCTCGCGCTGCCGTGGCAGCAGACCGCACCGCCGGTGGTGGCACCGGAGACCGCGCTGGCCGCCGAGCATGCCGCGGCCGCCGCGACTGCCGCGCCCCCATCGGCGCCGGGTGTCCGGGGCGGTATGCCGCTGGGGTCGATGGGTATCGGCGCCGTCCCGATCCCGGCCGCCGTACCGCGGGTGCCCACCGCCTACAGCGCGCCGCTCTACGCACAATCGGCAACGACGCCGGAACCGACCCCGCATACGACCCCGGCCGCCACCACCGGAGCCTCGTCCCAGGCGGCCCCGCTGGCACCCGGCGCGTCCGCAGGTGCCGGCGGATCGTCTCAGGACACATCCCGCTTCCCACGCGCCGGACTCCCCGGTGACGAAAGCGATCGCCTCGGTGCCGAGAAGGAATTGCGGGCCGCGCCCGCGGTACTCGGCGGTGTCGAACCGGCGGCTCCCGCGCCGGGGTCCCGGGCTGGAGGTACGTCGTGACGACCCTGACCAACGATGCGCTGCTCGCGGTCGCCGAGCGCCTGGGTGTGCAGACCCTGCCCCTTGTACTCGCTGTAGGACCGCAGCAGGACTCCTATGAGGAGTGGCAGGCGGCCCGCGAGCGCGCCGTTGTCGAGCTCACCGCGGCGGGCGTTTTCGATACCGAAGGCGATGTCGACCCCGAGACCGGGCAGGCATTGCTCGTACTGGCGCAACCGGATCGCGAGCTGGTGGCCCGCGGCTTCGCCGAGGACCGCACCTTGCGGCTGTGCCTGGCCCGCCGCGGCGAACAGCATGCCCTGGCGGTACGCGACGGGGACAGTTTCGAGATCGCGACGATCTGGTGCGACGGTTCGGCGGAGGCGCTGGCCCGCCCGCTGCTCACTGCGCTGGGCCCGGCCGAGGCGGCCGAGGTCGCGGGGTTCAGTGCACCGGCCGACGAACTGGCCGGCCGGCTCGATACCGCCGAAACCACCGGCGAGTTCGCCGACGCCATCTATGCCCTGGGGGTGGGGGACCGCGATGCCACGGTGCTCGCCGCGGCGTTCGCCTCCTGCCGGGGCTTCACCGAAATCGTGGCCTACAGCCATGAGGACGGACTCAGCACGCGCGCACCGGGCGCGGTCGCGGTCTACGACACCGATCG
>NZ_JARWNW010000085.1 GCF_029868325.1 Nocardia carnea | reverse complement strand
CCGCCGCCCGCCGCCCCCCCGCCGCTCTACTATCTCACCGTGTTTTCTACCCTCCCCGCAAAAAACCCGGCCGTCGCACGCCCGCGCCCCCCCTTGGCCTCCGCCCCCCCCCCCTCCCCCGCCCCCCCCCGCTTCTTTGTTTTCCATAACCCCTGGCCCTTTACGGCCAAAAACCCCGCGCGCCGAAGGCGCGCCATCCACACAGCATGTTCACAGCGAGTACGCAGTGAAGTACCAGGGCGCTGGTTCAGGATGGGGTCATGACTGGTGTGCCGGAGACAGCACCCGAGGCCCGGGTCCTGGTGGTCGACGACGAGGCCATGATCGTCGAGCTGCTGACCGTGAGTTTGCGGTTCCAGGGGTTCGCGGTGGCCTCCGCGTCCGATGGTGCGCAGGCGCTGGATGTGGCGCGCAGATTCCGGCCGGATGCGCTGATCGTCGATGTGATGATGCCGGGGATGGACGGGTTCGGGCTGCTGCGGCGGTTGCGGGCCGACGGGGTCGATGCGCCGGTGCTGTTCCTGACCGCCCGCGACGATGTGCAGGACAAGGTTGCCGGGCTGACCTTGGGCGCCGACGATTACGTCACCAAACCGTTCAGCCTGGAAGAGGTGGTGGCCCGGTTGCGGGTGATCCTGCGGCGTGCGGGTGGGTCCGCGCCCGAGCGGGAGCGGTCGCGGATCCGGTTCGCCGATATCGAGCTGGACGACGACACTCATGAGGTCTTCAAGGCCGGTGAGCCGGTGGCGTTGTCGCCGACGGAGTTCACCCTGCTGCGGTATTTCATGGTGAACGCGGGAACGGTGCTGAGTAAACCGCGGATTCTGGATCATGTGTGGCGTTACGACTTCGGCGGTGAGGTCGGGGTGGTGGAGACCTATGTCTCTTATCTGCGGAAGAAGGTCGATACCGGCCCGCGGCGGCTGATCCACACCTTGCGCGGGGTCGGTTATGTGATGCGGGAATCGCCCGCGGGCCGGTCGTGAGTGCCGAGGTGGCGACAGCGGATTCACCGCCGAGGGGCCCGGCCGGGCGGCTTGCCGCGTTACCGCTGCGGGTGACGCTGGTGCTGGCGTTGGTGGCGCTGGCCGCGGTGGGGTTGCTGGCCTCGGGGGTGGCGGTGACGTCCGCGCTGCGAACCACGTTGATCGACCGGGTGGATCAGCAGCTCGAGGAGGCGGCGCACAGCTGGGCGCGGCCGGGTGGGCGGCCTCCCGTATTGCTGCCCGGGGAGCCCGGCAAGGAGCGTCCGCCGGTGAAGTTCTACACCCGCGTGCAGGACACCAACGGCCGGCTGTTCCTGCAGGACGACCGCAACGGCGCACCGGATCTACCCGAGAATCTGCAGCCGGGCACGTTCACCACCGGATCGACCGGGGGCGGTTCCGGTGAGTGGCGGGTTCGCTACACCGAGAACGAGTACGGCACCAGTTTGGTCGCGCTGCGGCTGGACGATACCGAGGCGATCGTCGAGCGGCTGGTGGTGCTGCAGGTGGTGATCGGCGCGCTGGTTCTGGTGGTGCTGGCGGTGGCGGCGTATTTCGTGATCCGGCGCAGTCTGCGCCGGCTGGAACAGGTGGAGGAGATCGCCGCCGATATCGCGGCCGGTGATCTGCACCGCCGGGTGCCGATGCGCCCGACGAATACCGAGGTGGACCGGCTGGCGCGGTCGTTGAACACCATGCTCGCGCAGATTCAACGAGGTTTCGCCGCCACCGAGGCGTCGGAGGAGGCGGCCCGGCGTTCGGAGGAGAAGATGCGCCGGTTCGTGGCCGATGCCAGCCATGAATTGCGCACCCCGCTGACCACGATCAAAGGTTTCGCCGAGTTGTACCGGCAGGGCGCCACCCGCGATACCGATATGCTGCTCGACCGCATCGAACGGGAATCGACGCGGATGGGCTTGCTGGTCGAGGATCTGTTGATGCTGGCCCGGTTGGATGCCGAACGGCCGGTGGAGTACGCGCCAGTGGATCTATTGTCGCTGGCCAGCGATGCGGTACACAGTGCGCGCGCGGTGGCGGCGACGCAGGGCGGTGCCCGGCGGTCGATCGAGTTGGAGGTGCGTCCGGGAACCGGGACCACCGAGGTGCCGGGTGATGCGGCCCGGCTGCGCCAGGTCTTGGCGAATCTGCTGAACAACGCCCTTGTACACACGCCGCCCGATGCGGCGGTAACGGTGCGGCTCACTCCCGGCCCGCGCGAGGTGAAGCTGGAGGTCGCCGACACGGGCCCGGGGATGTCACCCGATCAGGCCGAGCGGGTTTTCGAGCGGTTCTATCGCGCGGACGATTCCCGGAGCCGGGCCAGCGGTGGGGCCGGGCTGGGATTGTCGATCGTGCAGGCGCTGGTCGCGGCGCACGGTGGCGCTGTGACGGTGGACAGCGAACCGGGTCGCGGCACCACGTTCACGGTGCGGCTGCCTCGCGAGTGAGCGGCGGCGGGATGGCTCCCCCTCCGGGTTCTGCCCGGCGATGGCGGCACGCTGCTGAGGAGAATTCATAGAAATGCCCCCGCCGGCATCGGTGGGGGCATTTCGGGAGTTCACAGAGGAGACCCTGGCGGCTACCGTCGCCAGGTCAGATCGGGGTGACGGCGGCGACCAGCCACTGGTCGTCGGTTTTGTCCAGGGCGACCCGGACCCGGCTGCCGGTGGTGGTGCCCTGGGGGGATTCCTTGCTGGTGGTGACCTGGTTGAGGAACAGCAGTACCTCGGCGTGGGCGCGATCGGCGGAGACCACGCCGCCGGCCTGGGTGGTGGCCTTGACGGTCAGTTCCTTTTCCTTGGCGCCCGGTACGATCGCCTTCTCGATGAGCTGGAGGAAATCGGCACGGAAATCGGGGGCCAGGCTTTCGGCGGCCTTGGGCAATTCCTTTTCCACCGTCTGGTGCTCATAGCTGAAGATATCCGCTACCGTGCGGCTCGCGGCGGCGACGGCGTCGGTGCGCGACTGTTCCGATTGGCGGTAGTCCCAGTACCGGTAGCCGCCGATACCGGCCACGACCGCGGCGGCGACGATCACCACGGCGGTGACGCCGATCAGGATTTTGTTGCGCAGTTTCATGCCGGTCCTCTGGGCGGGGCGCTTTTCCTCGGTCGTGCTGTGCTCCGCCGGAGCTACCGCTTCCGCGTTCGGCTGGTTCCCGCTCATGCCACGAACTCCACGTCCGAGGCGGTCAGGGTGCCGTCGTCGGCGCGCTGCACGGTCACCCGGAAACGGTAGTGCCGCTGCTGTTCGCCTTCGGCGCCCGCATTGGTGAGGGTTTGTTTGGCGGCCACCAGGATCACTGCGGAGTTCTCGTCGTCGCGTTCCACGGCAGCCTCCACGACCTCACCCGTGGACTGCACTTTCGCCTGTTTGACGATCTCGGCGAACGGATCGACCCGGCCGTCGAACTCGGTTTTGAATTCACCGGAGGCCATGGTGAGGATGCGGTCGATATCCTCCTTGGCCGTATCGGCGCGGATGGTGGTCAGGTTGAGGACCGTCTGGCGTGCGGTCGCCACATATTCGGCGCGGCGTTCGTCCCGCTGCTCGGTGGATTGGACGGCGATCATCGAGACCACCGCGGCGCCGACCAGGCCGATCACCAGTACGGCAGCGGCGGCCAGCGCGACGATCCGCTTCCACGAGCGGGAGCCGCCCTTCGCAGCGGGTTCCGCGCCGGTGGATTCGGTCGCGGTGGATTTCTCCGTCGACACGACGGTCGCACCGGTTTCCTCGGCATCCGAGCCCGGTTTCCCGGCGGATTCCGGAGGGGTCCCGGTTTTGCCCAGGGCCACGGTGTCCGCGCCGGACTTGTCGATCCGCACGGTTTCGTCCGCCGATTCGGCCGCAGGTGCCGATTCGGTCGCGGTATCGATCCGTTCGGTGGCATCGCCGGACTTCGCCGCCGTGACATCCGCGGGCTTCTCCGCCGCGGTACCTGCTGCGGACTTGCCCGCGGCGGCGCTCACGGCACCGGCGGCGGTCTTGTCCGCGGTGGCCTCGGCGGCCGCCGAATCCGCGCTGACCTGTTCGGTCGCGTCCTCGACCGGTGGACCCGCCGTCCGGCTGGCCCGCCTACGGGTACGGCGGGGGTCCTTGGTCTCGCTCATTTCTGCTGCTCCTCGAACATTGCCTGCCAATCCGCGGGTACGGCGCCCGATCCGCCGGATGCGATATCGCCCTGACGGTAGCTGCGACCATCGGGCCCGGTATAGACCCCGGTGGCCGGATCGTACGAGAGAGCGGCGGCGGGGGTGCTTGCGCCCGAGAAACTAGCAGGTGCCGGGGGTACTCCCGCAACCCCGGGCCCAGTGTCGGGCGCGGCGGCCGGTGCGACGCCGGGTGCCGGGGGTTCGGCCGGGGACACCGGTTGCGGCGGTCCGAACGGCGGGTTCGTGCCCTCGGGAACGAATCCGGTGCGGCACAGTTCCGGCGTCGGTGCGCGGCGGCCCGGGAATTCCATACATGGAGTGTTGCGGATACCGCGCACCGCGCTGATGTCGTTCTGCGGGGTCTTGCAGTACAAGCCCTCGGGTGTCGGGATCGTATCGACCGCGTCCGGCCCGCGGCGCTGATCGGGCGGCAGGAACCCGGTGGTACAGGCCGGTGGATCGTTGAGCACCGTCATGAAGTCGACCAGCGCGCCGTACTCCATGGGCCCGCGTACGGCGGTGAGCAGCGCGGCGATCAGCGGCGGGTAGACGACCAGGATCTGTTCCAGGCCGGCGTGGTAGGTGACGCCGACCTGACCCACGCTCACCAGGTTGTTCAGCAGCAGCGGCAGGGTCGGCCGCAGTTCGTCGAACTGCTGGGTGACCCGTTCCATGGCCGCGGGACCGTTGGCGAGAATACTGCGCAGTGCCGGGTCGTGGGCGCGCAGCTGGTCGGTGACGACCGCCAGATCGCGGGTCCACGATCGGATCGCGGCATCCGAGTCGACCTGGGTGTCGAGCAGCGGGCCGATCTGTTCGATCAGCTGTTTGGTCGGCTCGACATTGTCGTTCGCCTCCTGCACCAGCAGGGCCGCGGAGTCCAGGAACCTCTGCAGGTCCGGTCCGGCGCCGTTGAAGGCCCGGAACGCTTCGTCGATGACCTGGCGCAGCCGGGTGTCGGCGACGCTGGCCAGCAGCCGGTCGGCCTGGTCCAGCAGGGCGCCGACGTCCTGGGGCAGTTCGGTGCGGTCCACGGGGATCACGCTGCCGTCGTACAGGTTGGCGTCCCCGGGCTGCTCCGGCGGGACCAGGTCGACGTACTGCTCGCCGATCGCCGAAACGCTGCGTACCAGTGCTTTGGAATCGGCCGGGATCTTGTAGTCGCTGTCGACCGACAGCTGGGCTTCCACGCCCTCGCTGGTGAGCCGGACTTCGCGGACTACACCGACGTTCGTCCCGCGATAGGAGACGTTGGCGTTCTGGTACAGCCCGCCGGTGGCGGCGAGTTGCAGGGTGACGTCGATACGCCCGATGCCGAGCATGGCGGGTACGCCCACATAGGTGCCGCCCATGACGGCCAGGCCGACCACCGTGAGGATGGAGAAGATGATCAGCTGGATGCGGACGAAACGGCTGAGCGTCACGGGCCCTCGCCCCCTTGCGGCTGCCCGGGCAGCGGCACCGTCAGCCCGGGAATGGCGGGCAGGCCGGGGATCGGCGGCAGCCCGGGAATGGTCGGTTGCGGCTGGTCGCTGGGTGCCGGCGTGCCGGGGGGCGGCGCCAGCGGTGTCGTCAGCGGGTTGCCCTGTTCGCCGGCGGGTCCGGCCACCTGGCCGAGTGCGACCTCCACACCGCCGAACATGCCGCCGAGCCCGGTTCCGGTGAGGAAGTTGGAGTCCAGCCGTTTGGCGGTCATGTCCACGGTCATGAACAGATTCAGGTAGTCGCCCTTGATCGCGTTGTCGAGGTTCGTCAACGGGAACGGGAACGAGGCGAGGATCTTCAGCGATTCGGTGAGGTCGCCGCCCGTATCGGCCAGCGTCTGCAAGACCGGGGCGAGGTTGGCCAGGTTCGCTTTCAGATCGTCGCCGCTGTTGGCGATCAACCGGTTCACCACATCACTGAGTTCACCCAGCTTGGTGATCGTGGTGGTGATGTTCTGCCGGCGGTCGGCCAGCACGGTCAGCGCGGGATGGATGTCCTCGATCGCCGCTTCCACCACATCGGTCTGCTCGACGAACTGGCCGGAGAGCCGGTCCAGTCCGCTGATCGCGGAGATGATGTCGTCGCGCTGGGCGTTGAGGTTGCCGATCAGATCGTTCATCTGCGGGAGCAGATCCCGGATCTCCTCCTCGTTGCCGACCAGGGCCGAGTTGAGTTCGCGGGTGATGTTCTCCAGCTGCGAGATACCGCCGCCGTTGAGCACCACCGACAGCGAGGACAGCACCTGTTCGGTGGTCGGGAAGACACCGGCGCGTTCCAGCGGGATCACGTCGCCGTCGGCGAGCCGCCCCTCGGGGGCGGTATCGACCGGCGGCGCCAGTTCCACGTGGTTACTGCCGAGCAGGCTGGTCTGGCCGATCTTGGCGGTGGCGTTGGCGGGCAGCACCACATCGGGGTTGAGCGAGATCGTCACCAGCGCGTGCCAGTCCTCGACCTCGATATCGGTGACCGCCCCGACCGAGACATCGTCGACGCGCACCGGCGAATTGCGGGTCAGCGTGGTGACGTTCGGCATCTGGATCTGCACGGTGTACGAACCTTCGCCGGTACCTTCGGTGCCCGGCATCGGCAACGAGTTGAGCCCGTCGTACTGGCAGCCCGTGATCGGGAGCGCCAGTGCGAGCCCGACGGCGAGTGCGGCCGCCCGGCGCCGGAAACCGGGCGCGGGCAACTTCGGCCGGATGTCCGGTACCCGCGGCGCGAGTCGGCGCATCATCGTCCTCCTCCGGGCAGGCCGGGAATTTCGGGAAGCGGAATACCCGGGATGGCCAGCCCCGCAACACCGGCGGGAACCGTGACGGGTGCGGGCGCGGGCGCCGCCGGGGGTCCCACCTTCTGCGGATCCACCTTGCCGGGCAGATCCGGGGTGGTGTAGTCCAACTGGTCCGGGAACGCGGTGACACCGGTCGCGGGGTTGGTCATGATGGGCACGTAGTTCATCGCCAGTGAATTGATCACCGGGGCAAGGTATTCGGCGCACAGGTCGGCGCTGGTATCGGATTCGTGCTGTTCCAGGGCCCGTACCGAACCGCACAGGAAGCTCACCGGATCGGCGAAGTTGTTCAGCGAGATGGCCCCCGTCAGCGTGCCCTGGGCGGGTTTGTAGATCTGGTAGAAGTTCACCAGCGCGTTCGGCCCGGAGTGCAGTGCCTGTTCCAGTTCCGGTCGTTTGTCGACCAGGATCTGGGTGACGTCGGCCAGCCGCTGGACGCCTTCGGTGAGTTCGGTTCCGCTGCCGTCCAGGAAGCGCTTCACATCGGCCAGCGCCAGGTCCAGGTTGTCCAGGCCGGCACCCAGATCCTCGGAGACCCCGGCGAGGACCGACGATACGGAGGCCAGCCGCCCACCGAACTGCACGATCTGCTCGTTGCTCTTGGAGAGCACATCCACGAACTTCTGCAGGTTGCGGATGGTGCCGAACAGGTCGGTGCGTCCGTCGGACAGTGTGGTCAGGGTGGCCGACAGTTCCCGCAGGGTGCTGCGGAACGCTTCGCCGTTACCGTCGAGGTTCTCCGCGGCGGTGTCCACGAAGCGGCCGAAGGAGCCCTGGGGGTCGTCGCCGACCGGGCCGAGCGCGGTGGAGAGTTTGTGGAGTTCGGTTTTGATGTCGTCCCATTCCACCGGGACGGCGGTCCGTTCGATGGGGATCTCCGCGCCGTCACTCAGTGTTTCCCCACCGCTGTAGGCAGGCGCGATCTGGATGAAGCGCGCGGAGACCAGCGACGGCGCGATGATCACGGCTCGCGCGTCGGCGGGCAGGTCGACGCTGCCGTCGACCGTCATGGTCACCTTCGCCTGCTCTTTACCGGGTTCGATGGAGTCGATCTTGCCGATGGGTACGCCCAGCACTCGCACATCGTCACCGGGGTAGATACCGGTGGTGGAGGTGAAGTACGCGGTGATCTCGTTTTTGGTGAGCTGGTTGTACGCCAGGTAACCGCCGGTGGCGACCAGCGCGATCACCACCACCCCGGCGACGATCCCCACCCATTTCTTCGGCAGTGCGCGAAGTGTGTCCTTGACCGTACTCATCGCGGCGGCTCCTGTGCGGACGGCCCGATCCTGGGACCGGGTTCGAGCAGATAGGCGCGCAGCGATTCCGGCAGGTGCTGCGGCCAGACCAGCGCGTCCACCAGCGGATGCAGGGTTTCACTGCTGGCGTTGACGACATAGGCGTTGAAGTACGGGCCGCTGCCGACCTGTTCGCCCAGCGCCGCGGAGAACGGCCCGAGGCCGTCGAGCGCCTCGGTGATGTTGTCCCGGTTACGCTCCAGCAGGTCGAGCACCGAGTTGAGTTTGTCCAGTGCCGGTTTCAGCTGGGCTTCGTTGTCGTGGACGAGTCCGGACAACTGTTGGGCCAGCGAGTTGACGTAGGTGATCATCTGGCTGATCGCGGTGCGCCGCCGGTCCAGTTCGCCGAGCAGCTGATTCCCGTCGACCAGAAGCGCGTTGATCGCGTCGGCCCGGTCGGCCAGGATCTTCGTGACATTCTGCGCGCGGGACAGCAGATCCGACAGCGCCTGGTCGCGGGCGTTGATGGTGCGCGACAGCGCGGTCACACCGTCCAGCGCCGAACGCAGCGGTGCCGGAGTATCGGCGAAGGCCGCCGACAGCTCGTCCAGCGTCTGGTTCACCTTCTGCAGATCCAGCCCCTGAACAGTCTGGCCGAGATCGCCGAGCGCCTCGTTCAGCGAGTACGGCGAAGTGGTGCGTTCGACCGGAATGGTTTCGGTGACCGTCAGGGTCCCGTCCCCGTCCGGGTTCACCGCCAGCGATTTCCGGCCGAGAACGGTATTGGTCTTGATCGCGGCGGAGGTCTTGTCACCCAGTGCGATCGAATCGTCGACGCTGAACCGGACCAGCACCTGGTCGCCGTCGAGGCTCACTTCCTCGACGCGGCCGGATTTCACCCCGGCCACCTCCACATCGTCACCGGTCACGAGCCCACCGGCATCGGCGAAATGCGCGGTGTACACGGCGCCGCCGCGGATGAACGGCAGGCGTTCGAACTGCAGCGCCGACAACGCCACCGCGACCGCCAGCACCAAACCGACGACGCCGATGGTCACCGCGCGTGATTGCTCCTTCATTCGCTCGCACACCTTCCGGTCGTCTGCGCACCGGGCAGTTCGAGTAGCAGGGGCTTGCCGTCCGGACCGTCGACCAGGAAGTTGGTCGCGCAGACGTAGATGTTCAGGAACGAGCCGTAGGCGCCGATGCGGTTGAGCATCTTGTAGGCCCCCGGCAGTTCGTCGAGGACGTACTGCACGGTGTCCGAACCATTGTCGAGGTTCGTGGCCAGCCGGCCGGTCTGGGCGATCGTCGCGGCCAGGTCGGGACGGGCTTGCACCAGCAGGTCGTTCGTCGCGCGCGTGGCATCGGCGATCCGCGGCAGCGCGGCGCCGATGGGGTCGCGGTCCTCGGCGAGACCACTGACCAGCCGGCGCAGTTCGTCGATCGTGGTGGCGAACTGGTCGCCGCGGTCGTCGAGGGTTTTCAGCACCGAGTTCAGGTTGTTGATCACGCTGCCGATGAGCGCGTCCCGGTCGGCGAGTGTCTTGGTGAACGAGCCGCTGCTGTTGAGCAGTTCGACAAGGGTGCCGCCCTGGCCCTGGAAGATCTGTAGCAGCGCGTTGGTCAGGTCGTTGACCTGCGCCGGATCCAGTCCACGCAGCAGTGGTTTGAAACCACCCAGAAGCATGTCGAGGTCGAGGGCAGGTGCGGTCTTGTCCAGGCCGATGGTGCCGCCCTCGTGCAGGGTGGTCGCCTCCCCCGGGCCTTCCAGCAGTTCGAGGTAGCGGTCGCCGACCAGGTTCTCGTAGCGGATCGTGGCCTTGGTGCTGGTGAGCAGTTGGTACTTGGTGTCGACATCGAATTCGACATGCGCGTGGTATTCGTCGTCGACCTTCACCGACGAGACCGAGCCGACCGGTACTCCGGCGATCCGCACCTTGTCCCCGGGCAGCATGCCCGAGGCACTGGTGAAGACGGCGTGGTAGCCGTTCTGGCTGGAAAAACGCACCTGGGAGAAGACGATCGCCAAACCGGCGAAGACCAGGGACATCACCAGGGTGAAGATGGTGAGCTTGACTGTCGTTGCGGTGTTTTTCATGGCTGGGCCACCCCCGGGAGTCCGCCGAACAGGACTTGGAAAACCTTGGGAGCGTTGAGGTTCAGCTTGGTGGAGGGAATGTAGGGATGCCCTTCGGAGGTATCGGTGACGACGTAGTCGGCATGGCTACCCGGCACGCGGTCGGTTGTCCCAGCGCACCGCGGTCCACCGGTGGCATTCACCTTGGGCAGGTCGTTCGGGTAGGTGTAGGCCGGCGTGCCGTACATGAACCCGGTGTTCAGGGCCACGCCTTCCTGTAGGCCGCCGAAGACTGCCTCACCGATCGGCATTGCCGTGGCCGCGCCGCCGATGAGGCAGGCCAGCGCAGGCTTGTACTCGTTGAGTAGTTCCGTGGTCGGCCGCAGCAGATCCAGCGCGGTCCCGAGCTGAGCCTCGTTCTCGTGCAGGACCGAGCCTGTGGTGTCGGCGAGACCGGTGAGATTGGCCAGCAGCGCGTCGACATCCGATTCGGCTTCGGCAATGGTGCGGGTGCTCACCGTGACATTGTCGACCGTCCGCAGCAGATCCCCGGAGACATCCGCGTACAAGTTGCCCACGGCCGCGGTGGCCTGCAGATCGCGCTGCAGGGTCGGCATCATGGGGTTGATCTCGTGAAGCAGCGAATTGCTGTTCACCAGCAGTTGACCGAGAGATTCACCGCGACCCTGCAGCGCGGTACCGAGCGCGGTGAGTGTGGCACTCATCTTCTCCGGTTCCACCTGAGCCAGTACATCGCTGAGATGCTGGAATATCGTGTTGAACTCGACGGTGACCTTGTCGGTCGCCAGCCGGGCGCCCGGTTGCAGCGATTGCTCCTCCGGCTCCGGCGGGATCACGAAGTTGATGTATTTGGCGCCGAACACCGTGGTCGACCGGATATCGACCGTGGCATTGGCGGGAACCAGACTCAGCTTGTCGGGGTCCAGGGCCAGCCGCAGATCGGTACCGTCTCCGGTGGTTTCCAGCGCGGCGACCCGGCCGATCTGCACACCGCGCACCTTCACCTTGGCGTCCGGGTCCAGGACCAGACCGCTTCGCGGTGCCGCCACTGTCACGGTGACGCTGGGTGTGAACCCCCCGAAGAACATCGTCAAGGAGACGAATACAGCCGCCACCAGGACCAACACCATTGCGCCGCCGGCCAGTTTGAAGCCGAACTTTTTCTGGAAGCCTGCCCAACCGCTCACCGGACGCAGTGGCGCCGCGGGCTCGCCGGGATCCTGGACGCCGCTCGTAGTGGCGGGATTGCGTCCGAGTTGATTGCTGTCCGATCGCATCATTTCAGTCATGGCGCCTATCCGGAAAGGTTGAAGTTGCCGGAGGTGCCGTAGAGGGCCAGGGAGATCAGCAGGGTCACCGAGACGACCGCGATCAGCGAGGTACGGACCGCATTACCCACGGCGATACCGACCCCTACCGGGCCGCCCTTCGCTGTAAAGCCGTAATACGTATGGATCATCATCACCGCCAACGCCATGACAATGGCCTGAACGAACGACCACAGAATGTCGCTCGGGATGAGGAAGGTGGAGAAATAGTGGTCGTACACGCCGGCCGACTGCCCATAGATGACGACGGTGGCGAACCGGCTGGCGATGAACGAGGCGATCACGGCCAGCGAATACAGCGGCACGATCGCGATCATCCCGGCGAGCACCCGGGTTCCCACCAGGTACGGCATCGGCCGGATCGCCATGGATTCGAGCGCATCGATCTCCTCGGCGACCCGCATCGCGCCCAGCTGTGCGGTGGAACCCGCGCCGATGGTCGCGGCGAGGCCGATTCCGGAGATGACCGGTGCCGCGATCCGGACATTGAGGAATGCGGCGAAGAAGCCGGTCAGCGCCTCGACGCCGATATTGCCGAGGGAGCTGTAGCCCTGGACGGCGATGGTGGCGCCGGAGAACAGGGTCAGGAAGCCGACGATCACCACGGTGCCGCCGATGACCGCCAGGGCCCCGGTACCCATGCTGATCTCGGCGATGAGGCGGATGGTTTCGGTGCGGTAGTGCACCAGCGCGCGCGGCATGGAACCGATCGCCCGGCCGTAGAACACGGCCTGTTTACCGAGATCGTCGAACGAATTCGAGAACCTGCGGACGCGCCGCACCACCCTGGGGAAGCGGGATTGGATGATCACCGAGGCCGACATCGCGTCACCGCACCGAGAACTTGAGACCGACCGCCGTGACGACGACGTTCACCACGAACAGCGCCATGAAGGCGAAAACCACTGTCTGGTTCACCGCATCACCGACACTTTTGGGACCACCTTTGACATTCAAACCCAGGTAGCAGGCCACCAATCCGGCGATCAGGCCGAAAAGTCCGGCCTTGACTTCGGAAATGATCAGTTCCGGGAGATTTGTCAGCAGCGTGATGCCGTTGACGAATGCACCCGGATTCACGTCCTGCAGAAATACCGAGAAAAGGAAGCCGCCGACGATTCCGATGGTGCAGACCAGGCTGTTCAGCATCAGGGCGACGAACATCGAGGCCAGCACCCGGGGTACCACCAGCCGGTGGATGGGATCGATTCCGAGCACCTTCATGGCGTCGATTTCTTCGCGGATGGTGCGGGCGCCGAGATCCGCGCAGATGGCGGTGGCGCCGGCACCGGCGACGATGAGCACCGTGACGATCGGCCCGACCTGGGTCACCGCGCCGAAGGCCGCACCGGCACCACTCAGGTCCGCGGCGCCGATTTCGCGCAGCAGAATATTCAGGACGAATACGACGAGCACGGTGAACGGTATGGCGACCAGAACGGTCGGCAAGATCGATACCCGCGCCACGAACCACGATTGGTCGATGAATTCGCGCAGCTGGAAAGGTCGCCGCAGACTCGCCCGGGCCACCGCCGCGGTGAGTTCGAAGAATCCGCCGACGGCCCGCAATGGCACGGCAAGGACGTCGTTCACTGTGGATCCTCCTTGCCTGACTGGTCCCGCTGGCGGCCGATGGGGTTGCACCCCGGGACTCGCCCCGCTAAGTAGAACACGTTCATTTCCTATTTGGGGCCATTTTGAGGCTTGTGAACTGTTGACTTGTAACAATCTCAGACAGCGAGACTGCAACACGTTTCATACGCCTTGGGCATCATTGTGTGAGGCCGGGCACAGTACGACGACCCATTGTTTACCAATGACTGGACGGTTGTACAACTCTTACCGGCCGGGTCGCGCGCAGAAATCGCGTAACCCGGCTCGGCAGAATCCGCTCAACCGAGTTCGTGCAGCGCCGTTGCAGAGAAGGTACGGCCTTCGTCGCGTCCGGCGAAGTAACCGGTCAGCGTGGTGGCCAGATCGTCATCAGACCATTGCGCACCCGTCGCATCGAAGCGCTGCTCGACCTCCGGCGCTGCCATCAACGCGACCATCGGTCCGTAGACCACGAAAACCTGGCCGTTCACCCGGTCGGCAGCCGGGGACGCGAGGTAGGCCACCAGGCGCGCCACATGGTCGGGCGACAGCGGATCCACCTCGTCCTCGGGCGCAGCGCTGAAGACCTGTTCGGTCATAGCGGTACGCGCCCGCGGGCAGATCGCGTTCGCGCGCACACCTACCCGCTCGAGGGCCCGGGAAGCCGACAGGGTCAAGGCGGTGATCCCGGCCTTGGCCGCCGCGTAGTTGGCCTGCCCCGCAGGCCCGAGGAGACCCGCCTCGGAAGAGGTGTTGACGATCCGGCCGTACACCGGGGCGCCGGCTTCCTTCGACCGCGCCCGCCAGTAGGCACCCGCATTGCGGGTCAGCAGGAAATGCCCGCGCAGATGTACCGACAGGACCGCGTCCCAGTCCTCGTCGGACAGGTTGAACAGCATCTTGTCGCGGGTAATGCCCGCGTTGTTGACCACGATGTCGAGGCCGCCGAAGGATTCGGTGGCGGCGGTGATCAACGCGTCGGCGGTGGACCGCTCGGCGACACTGCCCGCGACGAACTCCGCTTTGGCACCGAGGGCCCGGATCTGCTCCAGCGTCTCGGTTACGGCGTCGGACTCGGCGAGGTCGTTGACCACCACCGAGGCCCCGGCTCCGGCCAGGGCGAGCGCCTCGGCCTTACCCAGGCCCGCACCCGCTCCGGTCACGATCGCAACTCGCCCGGCAAGGCTGGTATCTGTATCGCTCACCGGGCCGACTCTAGAACGTGTTCTTATTCACGGCAAGAGCAGATTCACAGCAAACGCAAAGCCGCTTTCGGGCATTGCGCAACCGCATCCGCGACTGCCGGCTCCTGATCGGGTGCCACCTCGCCCTCGGCGACGTGCAGCATGTCCTCGTCATCGAGTTCAAACACGTCGGGAGCGATTCCCGCACAGATTCCGTTTGCTTCGCACTGATCGAAGTCAACGCTGACCTTCATCGAAACTCCTTTTCCCGCCCGATGGCGCAAGCCTAACAAGCGAGGTTCGCGCGGGCGGGCTACATGGGCTGATTACCTTTCAATACTGGAACATGTTTCAGTGCATATGCAATGATCGGAGCCAGGTATCGGAGATCTATTCCGCGCTCCACGAGGCCGAGCACGGCACGATCCCACGTCCAGGCACATCTCCAACCCGCAGAACGAAGGCTCGAGGTACCGCCATGCGCATTGCGTATACCCCGGAACACGACCAGCTACGCGCCGAGTTGCGCGATTACTTCGCGCGTCTGATCACCCCGGAACGGCGGGCGGCTCTCAGCGCGCAGACCGGCGAATACGGAGAAGGCAATGTGTACCGCGAGGTCGTCGCCGAGATGGGCCGCGACGGCTGGCTCGCGCTGGGCTGGCCCGAGGAGTACGGCGGCCAGAACCGGCCCATGCTCGACCAGCTGATCTTCACCGACGAGGCCGCCATCGCCGGCGCCCCGGTGCCGTTCCTGACCATCAACTCGGTCGCGCCGACGATCATGCACTACGGCAGCGAGGAGCAGAAGAAATTCTTCCTCCCCAAGATCGCCGCCGGTGAACTGCACTTCGCCATCGGCTACTCCGAACCCGGCGCCGGTACCGACCTGGCGTCGCTGCGCACCACCGCCGTCCGCGACGGCGACGACTACGTGATCAACGGCCAGAAGATGTGGACCAGCCTCATCGCCTACGCCGACTACGTCTGGCTGGCCGTGCGCACCGACCCTGCCGCCAAGAAACACAAGGGCATCAGCATGCTGATCGTGCCCACCACCGCCGAAGGTTTCTCCTGGACCCCGGTACACACCATGGCCGGCCCCGATACCAGCGCCACCTACTACCAGGATGTGCGCGTCCCGGTGACCTCCCTGGTCGGCCCGGAGAACGGCGGCTGGCCGCTGGTCACCAACCAGCTCAACCACGAACGGGTCGCGCTGACCTCCGCCGCCGCCCTGCAGCTGGCACTGGCGCAGACGACCGCGTGGGCGAAGGAGACGAAGGCAGCGGACGGGTCGCGGGTTTTCGACCGCGAATGGGTCCAGCTGAATCTGGCCCGGGTGCACGCCAAGGTCGAATACCTCAAGCTCATGAACTGGGAGATCGCCAGCCGGGCCGATGCCGGCGGCGACGCCGCACCCCGGCCGTGGGACGCCTCGGCGTGCAAGGTGTACGGCACCGAACTGTCCACCGAGGCCTACCGGCTGCTCATGGAGGTACTGGGCCCGCAGGCGTCGCTGCGCCAGGACTCCCCCGGTTCGGTACTGCGCGGCCGGTTGGAGCGGATGCACCGCTCCGCCCTGATTCTCACCTTCGGCGGCGGAACCAACGAGGTACAGCGCGACATCATCGCCATGACCGCGCTGAAGCAGCCCGCCTCCGCCCGCTGACCTCCTCGCCCGATTCCAGAAGTAGGTAGTTCACCATGGATTTCACTCCCACCGAAGCCCAGCTGGACCTGGCCCGGCTCACCGGCGAGGTCTGCGAGAAACTGGTCACCGCCGACCGGCTGCGCGAACTGGACGGCGGCACCGCCAAATTCGACGAACCGCTGTGGAAATCGCTCGCCGAGACCGGGGTGCTGGCGGCCGCACTGCCCGAGGAAATCGGCGGTAGCGGTTTCGGCACGCTGGAACAGACCGCGATCCTGCGCGAACTCGGAAAGTCCGTGGCGGCCGTCCCCTACCTGTGGTCGATCGTTCTCGGTGCGGGCGCGCTGGCCCGGTTCGGTTCCGCGACACAGCGCGAACTCGCCGCCGCGGCCGCCGCCGGTACGTCGATTCTCACGGTCGCCGTGGCCGAGGAGCACAACTGGGATCCGGCTCGGCCCACCACCACTGCCGCCGAATCGGACGGCGGCTGGCAGGTGACCGGTGTGAAGACCACCGTCCCCGTCGCCGACCGCGCCGCCCGCATCCTGGTGCCCGCCTCGGTATCGGGTCAGCCGGCCGTTTTCCTGGTCGATCCGGCGCATGAATCCGTCACCGTGACCGCACAGCAGGTCACCGACCGCAGTGCGGAATCGCTGGTCGAATTCGCCGGCTCCCCCGCCGAACTGCTCGGCACCGTGGCCGACGGCGCACAGATCCTGGGCTGGCTGCTCGACCGCGCCTGGCTCGGCCTGGCCGCCCAGCAGCTGGGCACCCTCGAACGCTCCCTGGAACTGGTCGCCGGCTACGCCCGCGAACGCGAACAGTTCGGCCGCGCCGTCGGCAGCTTCCAGGCCGTGGCCCAGCGCCTCTCCGACGCCTACATCAGCGTCCAGGGCCTGCGCCTCACCACCACTCAGGCGGCCTGGCAGCTCAGCGAAGACCTCGACGCCACCGGTGCGATCCACACCGCGAAGTTCTGGGCGGCCGAAGCCGGCCACCAGGTGGCGCACACGCTGGTCCATGTACACGGCGGGGTCGGGATCGATCGCGACCACATCGTGCACAACTACTTCACCGCCGCCAAACACAACGAATTCGCCCTCGGCGGAGCAACCAACCACCTGCTCCCCCTGGCCGAGTTCGTGCCCGAGTCCGCTTAGTGCCCGCGCGCTGGTCAGCGGAGTTGCCGCTGACCAGCCCGGAGCGGGCCGACGGTCGGCGACGCGAACGCACAGTTACAGACCGTCATAGCGGCGGAACCGAAAACCGCGGCCCGCGCCGGTTCACCGTTCCTTTGGATACGCGACAAGGCGATCGGATCGCACCGATCAGTGGAAACGGACCTCGGGATCGACCGGATCCGGTGCATCGAGGATCGGCTGCGGGATGCCGCGCAGGTGGAGGTCGACGAAGGCGGTGACGTATCGCCGCGTCAGATCCATCGCGCGGTTGCCGTCGATCGTCGTGTCCGGGACCTGGTAACCGAGTGCCGCGGCGATCGGCGCGTAGTCGGTGAATGACGAATGTGACGTGCCGTCGACCGTCACCCAGCGTTTCCAACCGTGGAACGCATCGTAGGCGGTACCCCATTTGGCACCGGACTTTCCGTCGGGTGCATGGCCCGGTGCGCCCATCATCAGGAACGGCCGGTCGACAGCGCGGCCGTAGGGCGCGGCAGGGAACGTTCCGTCCAGGTTGAATCCGGCGCGGATCCTGCCGTCCTCGGCGAGTGCGTACGGCGCGGTGAACCCACCCGCGGAATGACCGCCCATGGCTATCCGGGACAGGTCGATCGGCAGGCGGCCGGTCAGTTCGTCGAGGACGAAGGACACGTCCTGTGCACGGCTACGCGCGGCCGAAACGGCGTCCAGACGGCCCACGCACGCCGCGCATTCGGTGATGCGGCCATCCGGGAAGGTCACGGCGGATGCCTCGTACGTGTGGTCGATACCGAGCACGAGATAGCCGCGAGCGGCCAGTTCCTCGGCGAGGCCGGTGAGCGATGCCCGCGGCATGGTGAAGCCGGGCGAAAGTACGACCGTGGGCAGCGGGTGTCCCCACCGCGGCACGTCCACATAGGCGTGCGTTCGTATCTTGCCGAGCGAGTCCGGTGCGAAACCCTCCAATCCCAGCGAAGCGAGGATGAGCGCCGATTCCTCCGATGTGGCATACGGGTCCGGCCGGCCGACAGGTGCCAGTGCGGGATACCAGGCGGAGACCATGAGCTCGCGATTGCGATCCGGCATCCACGGGTCGGGCCGATCGCCGACCAGATGGAACTCCTGGACACCGACCGGGAACGGGCCGGTCGGGGGCGGCAGCGCCACACCGAGGTCGGGCCCCGAGGCGCTGGGCGCGGCCGTCGCGGGTGCGGTGGCAGCCGCCCCCAACGCTACGGCGAGAATCGCTACGAAGGCGAGAAAACGAGTGATACCCACGGACTCACTTTCGATCGGGACGATCACGTCCCGCCGAGTTTCGCAGACGTTTATACCGACAGCATCAGGTGAATCCCCGAATCCCGCCCCGGGGTCGCACTCCGGAGCGGGCGGTCGGCGGACCCGGTGATCACCTCCAGGGCGTCCGGCAATCCTTTACGCCTGTGCTGCCAGCAGCTCCTCGGTGAGCTGCGAAAGGCGTTCGGCTGCGCCCGGGTCGAGGGTGGGCAGCGACAGATCCAGGGAGCGGCCGCGATCGATTGCGCGCAGCGGCACCGCGGCCGGAGTGTCGACGAAATCGTGGATCGGGTGAATGGCGGTGCGTACGGGCCGGGCGGCGAGCGCGGCGAGTGTTCTGATGGCTGTCCTGGCGACCGGGTTCAGTGGTGAGAGGTCGCCGCTGCGAGTGAATCCGGGGTGGTAGAGGACGTATCCGACCTTCCCGCCGTATTGCCCGGCGAACGAAACTCCCAACAGGTCGTTCGCCCGCCCGGCTTGCAATTGGGCACGGACCACGCTGTAGCCGTGCGTGAGATGCGGATCGTCCCAGTTCACCGCCCCTTTCCGGACACCGACTCCGGCGATGTTCACGATCACCGGCTGTGCACTGCGCTCGAGCAGCGGAACCAACCCGTAGGAGAGCAGATACCGGCTGAGGTAGTACAGCGCGAAGGTGCGCTCGAATCCCTCCTCGGTCTGGATGCGCTTCGGTGAAGTCCGGTTCGCGAACAGCAGCAGCGCATCGACTGCCTGATACTCCGACTCTATTTCGGCGACGACTTTTCGCGTCTCCGCCACCGAACTCAGGTCCGCCCGCAGAAAGCGCGCACGGTCCGCGCCGGGCCCGGCGGCAGCAACCAACGAATCCCCCTTGGCCGGATTGCTGCCGATCACCACGACCCGATCGCCCCGGGCAAGCCGCTCCAGCGCGAACGCGCGCCCCATACCATCGGTACCACCACTGACAACAACAGTTTTCGTCATCGCACCTCCATCGGTCCACCTGTCGATCCCCATCCTCGACAACGGTTACCGACCCCGGAAGAAGGCACTTCTATGTTCCCCACCCCAGCGCAGGCCCCCTCCTTCGCCACGGCGGAACTCCCCGCGACCGTCCCCAGCGCCGACTATCAGGCTTGCCCGGTCACCGATATCGTCCGGATTCTCGGCGACAAATGGACCCTGCTGGTGATCGCCCTACTCGCCCGCCGCCCCTACCACTACAACGAACTGCACCGCTCCATCGAAGACATCAGCCGCCGCATGCTGACCCGGACCCTGCGCGCCCTGGAAGCCGACGGCCTCGTCGACCGGACGACCTACCCGACCGTCCCACCAACGGTCCGATACAGCCTCACTCCCCTGGGCGAAACACTCCTCGATCCCCTCTCGGCCATCGCCGGCTGGGCAGTAGATCATGCAGGCGATATCGCCGCCGCCAGAATGGCCCACACCGGAGCCGCAGCGGCGGGCCCCACGGGGAAACCTCCGATGCCCAGGTTCGCGAATTATCACACCGGTTCAGCGACCAGCACCACACACTGATCAAGAGATAGACCACTCGGGACTGCCGGCGTTCCGGCAGTCCCGAGTCGGCCGAGATTACGACGAGCTACCCGCCTGGGAATGCTCGTCGGCGTCGCGCTCCTCGGTTTGCGCCTTGGCCCACTTGTAGTCGGGCTTACCGGCCGGGGACCGTTTGATCTCGTCGACGAACCACAGGCTGCGCGGCATCTTGTAGGAGGAGATCTCCTGGGTCAGGACCGGGCGCAGCTCCTCGAGGGTGGGGCGTTTGCCGCCGCGGCACTGCACCACGGCCGCCACCCGCTGACCCCAGCGTTCGTCGGGAACACCGACCACCAGGGCGTCGAAGATTTCGGGGTGGCATTTCAGCGCGCCCTCGACCTCTTCGGGGTAGATCTTCTCGCCGCCGCTGTTGATGCTCACCGAGCCGCGGCCCAGCATCGTGACGGTGCCGTCTTCCTCGACCCGCGCGTAGTCGCCGGGGATCGAGTAACGGACGCCGTTGTATTCCTTGAACGTCGCCGCGGTCTTCACCGGGTCGTTGTAGTAACCGACCGGGATATGCCCCTTACGGGCCAGCAGGCCGACCTGCCCGGAGCCGGGGGTCACCGGGTTGCCGTCGTCGTCGATCACCGCGGTCGACGCGTCGATCTTCACTCGCGGTCCACCGGTGTGGGTGGCGCCCTTGGCGGCGATGGAGATACCGCCGAACCCGGTTTCCGAGGAGCCGATCGAATCGGTGATGACCGTATTCGGGAGCAGCTCGATATAGCGGTCCTTGAGCGACGGGGAGAACAGCGCCGCACTGCTGGCCATGGCCCACAGGCTGGTGTGCTGGTAGGGCTCGCCCTTTTCCGGATGTCCGGCCTCGAGCGCATCCAGCATCGGCCGGGCCATGGCATCGCCGGTGATGAAGATCATGTTGATGGCGTGGGTGTCGACGGCCTGCCAGACGGTGTGCGCGTCGAATTCCGGGATCATGATGGTCTTGCCGCCGTCGAACAGACCGTGGAAGACGGCGGTCTGCGAACCACCGTGGATCAGCGGCGGAATCGGGTACCGCACCATCTGGCCGCCGGCCGCGCCGTTCTTGGCCTGCTGCCATTCGTCCTGCACGTATTCGCCGGTCATGAAGTTGATGCCGCCGCCGAGCACGCGCCACCAATCCTCGTGGCGCCACATGACGCCCTTGGGCATCCCGGTGGTGCCGCCGGTGTAGAGCATGAAGATGTCGTCGCTGGAGCGATCGCCGAAATCGCGTTCGCCGGATGATTCCGCCAGGGCCGCTTCGTAATCCACCGAACCTTCGGCGGTGGCCGCATCGGTGCCGTCGTCGACCACGAGCACAGTCTTCAACTGCTGCACCTTCGACCGGACGTTGGTCACCTTGTCGGTGTAGCGGCGCTCGTGGATCAGCGCCACCATGTCCGAATTTTCGAAGATGTACTGCAACTCGTTCTCGACGTAGCGGAAGTTGACGTTGACCATCACTGCCCGCGCTTTGAAGACCGCCAGCATCGACTCGACGGCCTCGATGGTGTTGCGCGAGTAGATGCCGACCTTGTCGCCCGGCTGTACTCCGTGTTCCAGCAGGTAGTGCGCCAGTCTGTTGGCGCGGTCCTCCAGTTGGGCAAAGGTCTCCGAGCGGTGGTCGTCAGCCAGCGCAACCCGGTCCGGCACGAGATCGATTGTGTGTTCGACGAGGTCGGCTATGTTGTACGTCACAAGGTCAAAAATAGAACGTGTTACTGTTTCTGGCAAGGGTCCGAGTAACAGGAGAAACAACGATGCCTCAATGCCTCGTCGAGAAGCGCGGCCACGTCCTCATCGTCACCATGAATCGCCCCGAGGCCCGCAACGCGCTCTCGGGCGAAATGATGGCGATCATGCGCGACGCCTGGGATCAGGTGGACAACGATCCGGAGATCCGGGTCGCGATCCTGACCGGCGCCGGCGGCGCGTTCTGCGCGGGCGCCGACCTCAAGGGTATGACGCAGCAGCACCCCGGGGACTCGTTTGCCGGAGGTGGCTGGGATCTGTCCAAGATCGAGGCACTGCTCAAGGGCCGCCGCCTCACGAAACCGCTCATCGCGGCTGTCGAGGGGGCTGCCATCGCCGGCGGTACCGAGATCCTGCAGGGCACCGATATCCGGGTCGCCGGTGAGAGCGCCAAGTTCGGTGTCTCCGAGGCGCGCTGGGGCCTGTTCCCGCTGGGCGGCTCCGCGGTCCGGCTGGTCCGTCAGGTCCCCTACACCGTCGCCGCCGATATTCTGCTCACCGGCCGGCATCTCAGCGCCGCGGAGGCCAAGGAGATCGGTCTCGTCGGCCATGTCGTCCCGGACGGCCAGGCGCTGGACAAGGCCCTCGAACTGGCCGACCTGATCGCCGCCAACGGCCCGCTCGCGGTGCAGGCGATCCTGCAGACCATCCGCGATACCGAATGCATGCCCGAGGAAGAGGCGTTCCAGATCGACGCCAAGCTCGGTATGGCGGTCTTCCAGTCCGCGGACGCCAAGGAAGGCCCGAAGGCCTTCAAGGAGAAGCGCAAGCCCACCTTCAGCGGTAAGTGAGCTTCCGGGGGCGCGGATAGTCGCCGTCCCGTCCGGCTCACGGCGGCGGCCGCGTAAGCACTCGAGGTGCCGTGCTCGCGCCGGTTACGGACCTTGATGGTTCTTCAGCCGAATCCGCTGTCGCCGGCAGAGCCGAAACAGCAGAATGTCCCGGTCGACACCTGTCGACCGGGACATTCGTATCGGTACGCGCTGCTATTCGGCGCCGGGGTAGTTCATGTAGAACGGCTCCCACTGGTGCCCGTCCGGGTCCAGGAAGGTGCGGCCGTGCATCCCGACCTGCGCTTCCTGCGCCTGCTTATCGGTGTTGACCTCTTCGGTACCACCGGCGGCGACGGCCGCATCGGTGAGCCGGTCCACCTCGTCGGCACTGCCGAGCGATAGTGCGTAAGCGGCTCCGGTGGCGGCTTTGGTGTCGGCGATCGGCCGCTTGCTGAACACCCCGAAGTGCTCGTGGGTGAGCAGCATCAGGCAGATATTGTCGTCGACCACGATGCACGCGGCATTCTCGTCGGTGAAATCGTCGTTCACCTTCCAGCCCAGCGATTCGTAGAAATTCTTGGAACGTGCCAGGTCGGTGACGGGCAGGTTCACGAAAATCATCTTGCTGCTCACGGTTTCGGTCCTCTCGAAGCGGTGGTGTGGTCTCTGGCCGGCTTGTGGGTAGAGACGGCGGCCGCTTCGGAAACTCATCGGCGGCGCCGGAAACTTTCCGCTGCGGCCCAGGAATGCGATGGCGAACATCGGCCACCGATCTCGATGAGCGTCCGAACGGAGCCCGCGTATCCGACGGGCCGCAGCATGCCGGCGGCCCGTTCACCGGCTCAGGCGCTGCCACGCGTCCATAGGGGTGGACCGCGGAATATCCGGCGCCTGGTCCGCTCCGGCGGAGCAGCCGAGGGCCGGACGACCGGGCGCACCGCCGCCGGAAGGGCGAGACCGGCGGTTTCGCGGCACGAACCCGCCGAACCGAGATACCGCCGGACGGCGCCGCGACGGATGTCGCACATGTGGCGGTTGTGCCTGCCGGGACTGCAGTGGCGCGCCTGTGAACAGGGTTTTTCATCCTCTGTTCACGTGTCGGTGTGCTGTGCCACAGTGACACCATGAGCGAGCAGACCGGCACGATCGACGCCGACGTACTGAGATCCTTCGAATCACATCGGCGTGAGCTCTGCGCCTACGCCTACCGCATGCTGGGTTCGTCCTTCGAGGCCGAGGATGCCGTCCAGGACGCCTTCACCCGGGCCTGGAAGTCCTACGACTCGTTCGAGGGCCGGTCCAGTCTGCGTTCCTGGCTGTACAAGATCACCACCAATATCTGCCTGGATATGCTCGACGGTCCCCAGCGCCGGGCCCGGCCGATGGACCTGTCCAGCCCCGGCACCCCTGACCATCCGCTCGGCCCGCCCAAACCCGACTACGTCTGGGTCGAGCCCATCCCGAACTCGCTCGCCTTCGGGTCCGATCCCGCCGATCATGCCAGCGCCAAGGACAGCCTGCGCCTCGCCTTCGTCGCCGCCTGCCAGCATCTGCCCGCCACCCAGCGCGCCATCCTGATCATGCGCGAGGTGCTGCGTTTCTCGGCCAACGAAACCGCCGAAGCGCTCACCATGAGCACGGCGTCGGTGAACAGCGCCCTGCAGCGCGCCCGCGCCACGATGAGCAAGGTCAAACCGGCCGAAACCGACAGCTACGACGAAACCGATACCGATCAGCGCAAACTGATCAACGATTTCGTCACCGCGTTCGAGGCCTACGATATGGACGCCCTCACCGCGCTGCTGAAAACCGATGTGGCGCTGTCCATGCCGCCCTTCGATCTTTGGATCTCGGGCCCGGAGAATGTCGCCGCCTTCATGCTCGGCACGGGCGCGGCCTGCCGCAATTCCCGGCTGGTCCCCCTGGGCGGCGCCAACGGCCACCCGGCTTTCGGCCACTACAAGCCGAGCGGCGAACCCGGCCGCTGGGTGCCGTGGTCGGTCACGGTGCTGGAAATGCAGGACGGCGTGATCGCGGGCCTGAACTTCTTCCTCGATACCGAACGGCTTTTCCCGCTGTTCGATCTGCCGCCGGAATGGACGGAGGAACCGGCGGGCCAACCGGCCTGATTCCCGCGTTGCCGGGCGTGGGCACACCACCACCGGCCACGCGAAGGGTGGACAAAGTTCGAGACCGCGGGCCACCGTGACAGGACAGGCTTTCGAACCACCGGCGAGGCCACCCGTGTCGGTCGGCAGCCCGGGCTCAGCGCAACGGGGCCGGCCGGTCCGGACGGTCGACCGCAGGAAGGATCACCTGGTCGACGATATCGATCAAGGTGCTGTCACCGGGGAGGGAGCCGGCGTCCAGCAAGTACTTGAGGACGAGCGCCTCGCCGATATCGAGCACCACGGGGGTGACCACCGCCGGGTTTATCCGGCCGGATTCGGCGTAATGCTGTAACACCATTGTGGTGAATCGCCCGCCCTTCGGGTCGAATACATCGCGGTACACGGCCTCCGCCAATTCCGGATAGCGGGCACGCTCGGCCAGGATCATGCCTGTTACCTGTGCTGTGGGGGTGGCCATCCAGGCGACCATCAGCCGGAGTGCCTCGACAAGGTCTCGGCGCATATCACCGGTGAGGACGGGCTCCGCGTTGTCCTGGGGGAATCCGCTGCGAGCGGCGTCCAACAGCACCGCCTGCGGATTGTCCCAGCGCCGGTACAGCGAGGTTTTCGCGATACCGGCGCGCTGTGCGATACCGTCCATGGTCAGCTTGCCCATACCCACTTCGAGGACTTCCTCGACGACGGCCGTATGGACGGCCGCCACCACTTCGGCATCGCTTCGGCGGCCAGGTTTTGCAGGCATTCGACCCTCCGATATCGCACGGGACTTCCCGAGCAGACTAGTCGGCGCCGGCTTCGACGAAGGCGACTGCGGTACCGAACGGCCCCAGTTCAACCATCCCACTCTCCACCGGACGGGTGATCGCCGGACCCGCTCCGGTGGCTGTGTCGATCGTGTGGATATACCGCACCGGATCGGTGACCTGCACACGCACCGTTTCCGGATACTTGTTGACGAGCAGGATCTTGCGCTGCCCCTCCGGGGAGACAAAGGCCTGGCTGTGGAGCCTGGTCGCCAGCATGGGGGGCAGGGGGGCGTTCGGGTGCAGGGTGTCACCCGGGCCGAAGTTGTCGAGCAGGAGTTTCAGAACTCGGTACCGTGCGTTGGGTTCGCCCGTTTCCCAGTCCAGCAGCGAGACACCGTGGTTCATCCCTGGGTAATCGATGAATTCCGCCACCCCCACGAGGTCGATACCCAGAGCCGTCAGCCGCGACCAGATGTAGGCGACGACCGCACCGCTGAGCGCCCAATACTCCGTGGGCGTGTCGGGCGCCGGGTTCATGACATCCGGTGCGAAAGTGCCGAGTTCGTTGATATGAGTTTCGGTATCCGGCGAAAGCCGACTCTTGATGGATTCGATCAGCTGCACCTGGCGGAGAAAACCATCGGCCTGGGAGAAGAGCTTGCCGTACCAGGTGTCGAAAGGGGCGTTGCCTTCGAGGCCGAATGGATTCAAGATGTCGGGCACCGCGTAGAAGTGGTAGGAAATGGCGTCCAGCGGAATACCGTCGCGATGGTTGGCCGGGTCGAGGAAATGCCAGAAGTATTCCGGGTCCAGATCCACCAGACTGAGCGAGAGCCCGATGAATTTCATCTGCGGATCGACGGCACGCAGGCGTTCGACAACCGCATCGTAGAGCCGGGTGTAAACCTGTGGGGAGAGCTGGTGGCCCATATCGGGTTCACACAACACCTCCCAGTAGGCGAATCGATGGTTACGGCCGGATATGTGCCGCACATCGAATTGATCGACGAATCCGCCGTCGATGTACCAACGGCCGATCCGTTCGAAATGCTCGGCCACTTCCACGAGGGTGGGATCCCGGAACTCCGTGCCCTGCTCGTATTCCCAGTTGGTCGCAGCGGGATCTTCGTCGGGGACCACCGGTTCCGGTGTTTCGAACATCCAGGTGGGGATGGTTGCGAAGTTGGCTACGACCGGCCGGCCGGAGGTGGCTTCCAGGAAATCGTCGACGAATTCGTCGAGCCGACCGAAATCCCAGGAGGTTTTGCCGTCCCGGGGCGGGTCGAGTTCCGGCACCGACAGTCTCGGCGAGGACCACCAGGGCAGGAACCGGGCGTAATCGACGCCGAGTGCGCGCAGCGCCTCGAACGCTTTGTCGTGGATCGGTGAACTGCGCTGCAGCGGGGGCGCTGTCCAGAGATGCGTGGTCAGCGTGGTGCGGGAGGTCGCGGTCATGGTCGACCAGTCGACCATGATGGGCATGATCTCGGCGCGCGGCTGGGGTTCGGTCATGCGGAGGACCTCTTCCTTATTTTAGAAACTCAAGCGTAGCTACGCTAGCATAGCTCCTGGTGCGTAGCTACTGCGCCGCTCCGTAGCGCCGGGATACTCGCCGTGGCAGTGCGCCCGAAACGGCTATTGCACGAGCTCTACGAGCGCAGTCGGCCTTACGCCGCCGAGGTGGACATCCCGGAGCAGCCCGAGGCCGGCCGATCGGATACGCGGATGCTCAGATCGCCGCAATCTGCCTCGCCAACGACACTTCCCGGTTATCCGAGTCCTTGGATCGAGCCGCGCGGGTTCGCCCGGAAACGTGTTGATCCGTAGTTTCCCGGCCTGCCTGTGCACCTGCTGCACCGCTCCGGTAGGGCTCCGCCACCACGAAGGCCGGCGGGCTCCTGGCGGTGCTGCGGTGCACCTGTGCCGCAGGATCGGGGCGAATCGCGATCGACACCGGTCCTCGGCCGTCCATGATTACTTCACTGTGGGCTACTGCCGGTCGAATCGGCCGGCGCGGGCGTTCGAAGTGAAGGCCTCCCAGGCCGCAGGGGTGAAGGACAGAGCCGGGCCGCCGCGATCCTTCGAGTCGCGCACACCGACCACATCGCCTTCGATGAACGCGACCTCGACGCAATCCTGGCTGCCGCCGCTGTAGCTGCTCTTGAACCAGCGGGTTTCGGATCGATCGACGCTCATCTTGCGAACTCCCTTGCCTTCTCGCGTAGCAGTTGCCTGCTTTCCTGCTCACCCAACGCTACCCGCCAAAGGCCCGCATGTGCGCCCCTATACCGGTCGATAAGTCGCAGGTCGTCGAAGTACATAGCTCCGGTGTACCCCTCGGCATAGACCACGGGTGGCGCGAAGGGACCGGCACCCGCAGGATCATCGAAGTCCAGGATGGTGAATGGCCCGGTCAGATCTCCCAAAGGCACGCCTGCGCCGAACGGGAGGATTCGGATGCCGATATTCGCCCGCGTACCGATATCCGCCAAGTGTCGGAGCTGTGCTGCCATGATTCGACGGCTTCCGATCACCCTGTGCAGAACCGATTCATCCAGGATCACTTCGAAGGGAACGGGATTGTTTTTCTTCGTCAGCATGATCTGGCGACGCCCGCGCAATTCGACTCGCCGAGCGATTTCACTGTCCGGTTCGGCTGGGTGGGCAAGCCGGGTCAGCGTCCGTGCGTAATCCGAGGTCTGCAACAACCCTGGAACGAGCTCCTGGAACGACGTCAGTTTTCGCGCGTCCGCTTCCAGACCCATGTAGACGTCGAAGTTCAGCGGGATCAAGTCGCCGTACTGATGCCACCAGCTTTTGCTGTTGCCCTGTTGAGCAAGTCCTTTCAGCGCCTCGATCGTGGTCTCATCGGCACCGCATACGCGGCAGATCGCTTCGATATCCCATAGCCGGATTCGTTCGGCTGCCCCGGTTTCCAGGCGTTGCACGGTAGTGGCGCCGCGTTCGATACGCCGCGCCACTTCCGCGATGGTGAGCCCGGCGCCCTGCCGTAGGTCCCGCAGATATCGCCCGATTTGGCGACGCGGAAGGGTCGAACCGATATCTGCCATGACAACCTGCTTTCCCCTGGATCACGCCCTCGAGTTCGTTCTGACCGGTCCGGTCGGATTCCCCACATACTTCGCCGGAGCCAGCCGATACTCGCACCGTTCACATCCAAAGCACAACTGCTCCAACGTGAATCATTCCACTTGGATACGACAGTTCCACCGTGGAACTGCCCGGCCTGCGCGACGGACGCCGAACCGAGCCGATATCCATAAATGGCATCCGTTTTCTCTGGATGAGAGGCGTGTGGTCCGCGGATGAGCGTCCGACGTCCGTCGGATCATGTTCTCGGCCTTCGAATCAATTCGATCGGATCATCCGCAGCACGGCCGGATTCTCCGGTGGATCCGCTCTACTGGGCCCGCGATAGAGCACGGTCCAACGAGCAGCGATCGACGATCGGAGGCAACCATGCCGGGGATCCACAGCGAGCAGTCCGAGACCTGGGCACCCGCGCTACCGCGGCGAACGACCCCCTGCCGCCGAACGGATGAGGCGGCTTCCCGACTCTGGCGGGCGGCCGAATGCTACGACCTCGGGGTGCTCGAACGAGTGGCGCGAAGCTTGCGCGACCTCGGCACCGGGAGCGGATATCAGACCCGCACCCAGCACGAAATCGACGGAGTCATCGCCCGATACCGCGCGAACCACCCAGGGGTGCAGCGTGGCCGTTGATGCCTGCGACCTGCACACCGAGCCGTGGGTCCCGCTGGCCGCACTGAACATTGTCCGGCATGACGAAGATGAGCTCATCATCCGATGCCCGGAATCGCTGTTCTGCTTACGTGGTGCCCAGGTGATCGGCGGCCGGATCGCACCGCATTTCCGCAACGTCGCCGGTCTGTGCCCCTGGCTCGAGGTCGGGGTCCGGGACACCGCGCCGCCGTGCGGTTGCGAACCGTTCATCACCACACGACAACTGCGAATCGTCATTCATCACGGCGGGAGACCATGGGGGCCGATCGCCTCGATCGCTTGCCCTGGTGGATGCCCGGAATTCGCGCCGGTCCGAGGCGGCCGAATCGGACCGCACGGCTTCTCACCCTGTTCCTGGACCGATATCCATGTGGTCGAAAAGGGTCTGTATCCGCCGCTACTCACTGCCGAGGACTATCAGTGAACGCCATCCAGGACCCGGCACAACCTGCTGGGCGCGGCCATCGCGCAGGCCCCGTGTCCGACTCGGCACGGAACCTCCTGCAGCACATGGTGGCCCGCCCATACTGCGGCTACCTGTCAGTAGTAGGCATCTTCGGCTTCTTCGCGGAGGGTGCGTTCGGCCCGGTCGATCCACCCGGCGAAGATGGCGCTGAGCCCCTGGGTAGTCGCAGGACGCAGCTCGAGATGGGTCCGGTTACGTTGCTCGACATAGCGGCCGTCGCCGGTGAAATCGCCCCATTGCAGGGCGCGATGGCGGTTGTGGGCGGCATGGAAGTTGCCGAGCCGGAGAATGGCCTGCCCACCACCGTCGACCTGACGGCGAGCCAGCTGCGCGAAACGACCACGGGGACTTCTGGTGTCGTACTGGGCGGAGTATCCCGATTCTTTGGCAGCTTGCACGTCCGCGAGGTCGAATGTGACGGGCTTGTCGCGCCCGGGTTCGCAGGGTGGGATGCCGGCGGCGAGCGCGGCAGGAAGCTGGTCGGCGCGCAGCAGCTGGGCCCGGATATCACTGTCCTCACCGCGGAGGGCGGTCTGGCTCAGGACCACGGCATGGGCGTAGGTACGGGCACCGACCATGCGCAGGTCTTTGCGGGTTTGGCCGTCACCGCCGCGGTGCTTCACCGAGCCGAACAGGATCTCGATGCGCATATCGCAGTTCCGGAGTGTGTGCACGAGCAGGCGGATCCGTTCCTGTTCGTCGATATCGCCGCCGGCACGAACGGCGGCGCGATGCGCCTCGTACTGGTCCATCGTGGCGAATCGGCTGCGGTAACGCAGGGGTGTGGGCATACGGTCGTTGCCTTCGTCGAACCAGTGCGCGGCAAAGGTATCCGGGTCCCAAGTCCAGGCCATGCGGGTCGTATCCGTTCCAGTCGAGCGATAGCGGTCCCGCGAGCCGAGCTGCAGGGGCCGTGGGTGGGCGGTTGCGGTGCGAACAGCGCAGTCGAGGCTGCCCAGCGCGGCGCTACCCGCACACGTCCAGAGCTGGTCGTGGCGGCAGTGCAGCACCGGCGGCGCTGTCCGTCAGTAACCGGGCGGTCGTTCGGCGGGACTCGCGGACGGGGCGTCGGCACCGAGCACACCACCGGGGATGGTCGGCGCTTCCTCGCCCAGGAGCTCGCGGGTGTTCTCCTCATTGACCAGATAATCGGGGGTCTGCCGGTCGCCGTCGTTGTCCCCGCCGCCGGGACGGCCGGCGCCGGGCGCGCCCATCATCGGCATACCGCCGCGTGCGGCCGGCGAACCGGACGCGGTCTTGGCGCCTGCGGTGGTCGCCGGCGCCCCGGCCGGTGCAGGTGCACCCGATACGGTCTGGCCCGGACCGGGGGAGCCCGGACCCGGAGTCCCGAGGCCGGGTGTGCCCGCGGGACTGCCGGGACTGCCGGGACTGCCGGAGGGTGTGCCCGCGGTGGTCGACGAAGGCGTTACCGCGGGGCTGCCCGGAGTGCCCGGCGCCGTGGTTTGCGGTGTGGTACCGGCGGTATCGGTCGATGCCGGCTGCGTCTCCCCCGGCGCGGACTCCTCGCCCGTCGGCTGCTGTTCGCCGGGCTGTTCCTCGCCGGGAGTCTGCGGGCTTGGTGTCCCAGTCCCTGTCGGGGCACCGCCCGGGCCGGATGGATTACCACCGGTGCTGGTATCGCCTGGGGTACTGCCGTCGTCCATGGCTACCGGGTCGCGTGGCTGGGGCAGCACAGGAACTTGACCGTCCACGGAAAGCGCGGGCGCTACATAGTTGGTGGCCATATGCGCGTGGGCATCTGCCTCCGCCTTTCCAACCCCACCATCGCCGTCGAGCCAGTCGCCGGGATTCCACCAGCTCTGTGGATCGTCCACGACCTCCGGCATACCGTTCTTCGTCGTCAACACCGCCGCCACCATGTTGTCGACCCGGGTTGCCAGCATATGCAGGGCGGGAGTCAGACTCGTGGCATCTGCGGCGTAATCGCCGATCGCCTGCCGGGCGGTTTCCGCAGCCGGACCCGACCATGCCGATTCGCTGGACCGGCGGATGCGGGCGGCGAACACCGTTACGGCGTCTTCCCATCCCATGGCGATCTCGGCGTAATCGTCGCGGGCGAAGGTCGCCTCCGTCGGATCCATCGCATCGAAGATATCCTTGATGTCGGTATGCGAATGGGCGGCAGGAATTTCCGCCGTCCCGTTTATCCGCGACGCCTCGTAGCTGAGTTCACTCATTTCTGCAGTCCCTGTGGGGCCGAGGCCATGACCTCGTTGTACCGTGCCGCGAACTCGCTATCGGTATCCAGATAGCGCTGCGCTATCACCCGATGCATCTCCTGAATGCTGTCGACGATCTGATAATGACGTTCCAGGATGGCGTGGACGCTGTTCCCCGACTCATCCCCCTTGGCCTTACCCCGGAAACGCGACACCAGGATCTTACCGGTCTTAATCCAATTGCCGGGATCCTCGCCCAAGCCCCACTGCTCGCGGCTCCCAATCCTCTCGGCAATGAACTGCAGTTCCGAAATCTTATCCTTCATCGCCTGACAGTCCCGGTCGATGTAGACGAATTCCTCCGCGTTCACCCGGACATCGCTATTGAAAGACACCGACAACTGCCCTTCGTTGGCCGCGTCGATCATGCCCTGCAACGGACGCTTTCCATCATCTGTCATGCCCCGCCCCTATCCGGTACCCTGTGACTCCCACTACTTTCATGCTCCTGCCGGGATCAGCGGTAGTACCTTCTCCGCCAACCGCACCGTGATATCGCACGGATTCTGATCCCCGGTGAGACGGCGGGACGGCGGATTGTCGGCCATGATTTCGAGACTTCCCCCCACCATCTCCGCGTTCAGCGTGCAACTGGTCGGCCCGGCGTGCTGCGCGATGATGACCGCCCGGCCGTGTATCTCTGTTTCCCGCGCCCCCGGTACAGCCTTCTCACGAACCATGTCCACCGTTAGGTTGGTTGCGCTGACACCAGCGGCGTAACCATCCGATACCACCCAGTTACAACCACTCCACGCGATATCGCCGCGCCGCATCTCATCAGTGGAGGTCGAGCTGTTCGTCGAATGCAACTGCTCCGAATCCAGCACCTCCTGCGGGATATCGGTGCACGGATCGAACGCGCTCGGCACCTGCGGCGCAACCGACTGCGCCGCTGACGTGGACGGCTCCGCGGAACCACCGGTGGACGTCCCACACCCGGCCGCCACCAGAACGACACTCGCCCCGGCCACCACGGCACACGCCGACCTTCGCATGATGCCCAATTCGTTCCCCTGCGCCGATCCCGGAACCGATTCCGCAGGACCGGACCGGCTCCTCCGCCCCCGCGAGCTTGCAGCGACGGTATCGGACATTTGACCACGTGCGCAACCAGAACCACCCTTTACCAGCCCCCACGATCCACTCGCTCCAGAGCCGGCCCGCGGACCAGGAACTGGACCCGGCGCAACTCGATTCGGCGCTGACCATCATGCAATCACTCGGAGCAAGGCCACCGGTCCATACAAAACATCGGGAAAGGGCCGAGTTGATGCGCACGACAGCCGACAGTCTGCAGGCACTGAACGATATTCCGGGGTTTCCTGGTGATCATTCGTCGGTGCCCGCATGGCCCATACCGGATTGTTGTTCGTAATCCGCCAGCGCGGCTTCACTGGTGTAGATCGAGTTGTACAAAATGATCTCGCCGGCTGCACGCAGAACGAGTATGGGCCCCGCCCCCGCCAGGCCGTCGTCCGGATCATGAGTACTGGTATACCGTTCGGTCGTATAAGTGAAAAGCCAACCGTATGGCCGTTCGATCGTGGCCGTATCGTCGATGACGATATTTTCGGCACCTTCCCGAGGAGGGAACTCTGCGCTGACGTATCTCCGTGCGATCTGTTCTGCCTCATGTTTGCTTATCATCACCACCACCGATCACGCTGTGCGATAGAAATCGAATTCCGGGAACCAGCGGGTGTAGCGCGGTCGTGTTTCCAGAGTTGTACCGAACACGCCATCGATATACGTAACCCTTCCGTTTACGTCGGCGATATTGAAAATGTGGTCTTTACCCGCGCCGCCGTGCGCGATGACGATTCCCCTCGACCCAGGGTTGTCGCGGATCGCATTTTCCGCATCGTCGAGTCGGTCCTGCCGCAGCGGGTGGTCGATGGCGCGTATTCGGTAGATGCCGCGCGCGAGCGATGTGGGAGCGCCCGGAAGCGGACCGGCGACAGCGGGCTTGCCGCGCAGAATATCGTCGACGGCCAGAGCCGCCTCCGGGCAGTTCCGCATGCTCCGCATACTATCGGCGGGGTTCGCGCCGACTGTCGCGTTGACGTTCTTTATCGCGAGCCGGAGGTCATAACGGGAAAGCGGGTCACCTCCCGCCTCCCGGAGTAGGCGGTTGATGTTCTCGTACGCCCGCCGCATCGCCGCCTGTTCGGCTTCCGACAATTCCTCGCCCGCGCGATCGAACATCTCCACCCGCTGCGGACGCAGCTCAGCGAGCGGGACTTCACCTCGCTGTACATCGCTGAACGTTCCGAAATCATCGAGCCCGGCCGCCTCCGCAGGCACACCGGCACCCCCGAAGGGTGATGGCCGTTGTGTATCCCCCGCGCTCGCCCGAAGCATCTGTGCGCCGCGCTCGTCGAAACCGCCGAATTCCCTGGGCGCCCGCCCGACCGCCTCGCCCGTCCCGCCGATCGTGCCCCGCAGATATCCGCAGAACCGGCAGCTGAGCTGTTCGACCATGTCGTCCCGAACCCGCTGCATCAACTCACCGGCCGTGGCCGGGTCGCTTCCATCGCGCTTACCGGACCCGTTCGCGGATCTCATAGGTTGATCACCAGCCTGCCCGCCGCCACCGCATATTCCTCGCAGGTTCAACGCATGGTACGCACCGAGGATCTCACGGCCCTCTCCAGCCTGGCGAGGAAACCGGAGGACGAGTTCACACGGGCCCGCCCGATAACTGCCGAACTCTCGGTGGCTCGCCACACGCTCCCGCAGGGGCCCGGCGGGTAGCGTATGGCGATTTCTGAAACAAGTTCACCCGGCGTCGAGCAGCGGCGCCAGACGCTTCAGTTGGTCTACGTCGGGCACCGAGACCAGCAGCATGGTGACACCCGAGGCTTCCCAGACACCGATCTGCTCGCGGACTTGCTCCTCATTGCCGATGATCGCCGTCTCCAGGACCAGTTCGTCGGGGACAGCGGCCGCCGCTTCGGCTTTCTTGCCCGCTTGGAACAGCGTGCCGATCTCGTCGACCTCCTTCTCGTAGCCCATCCGGCGATACACCTGGGCGTGGAAGTTGAGCTCCGGCGCACCCATCCCGCCGATATACAGAGAGGTGATCCAACGCATCCGTTCGATCTCGGCGGCGACATCGTCGGTGATGATCACCTGGGCGGTGGCGGCGATTTCGAAGTCTTCCCGCGAACGCCGGGCACCCGGGCGGGCGAAGCCTTCGTCGAGCCATTCGTTGTAGACGCCGGCCATTCGGGGCGTGTAGTAGATCGCCAGCCAGCCGTCGGCGATTTCCGCCGTGAGCGCCACGTTCTTGGGACCTTCGGCACCCAGCCAGATCGGGAGATCCGCACGTAGCGGGTGGGTTATCGGCTTCAGCGGTTTTCCGAGCCCGGTGGCGCCGGGGCCGGTGTAGGGCAGCGAATAGTTCGGCCCGTCGTTGGTCACCGGGGCTTCGCGGGCCAGCACCTTGCGCACGATATCGACGTATTCGCGGGTGCGCTGCAACGGTTTGGCAAACGGCTGCCCGTACCAGCCTTCCACCACCTGCGGGCCGGAGACGCCGAGCCCGAGAATGGCCCGGCCGCCGCTGAGATGGTCGAGGGTCAGCGCGTGCATGGCCGTGGCCGTGGGGGTGCGCGCGGACAGCTGCACCACCGAGGTGCCCAGCCGGACCCGTTCGGTCGCCGAACCCCACCAGGCCAGCGGGGTGAAGGCGTCCGAACCCCAGGATTCGGCGGCGAACACCGCGTCGAACCCGGCTTTCTCGGCGGCCACCACGACCTCCGCGGCGTGTTGCGGCGGCGCGGCGCCCCAGTATCCGAGCTGCAATCCGAACTTCACAACCGACCCCTTTCCGGCCTACTGCTTGCCAGCAGAATAAGAACCTGTTCTACTCGATATCGTGACTCATGGGAATACTGCACCCACGGTAATTACGCAGGAACGCCCGCCAGGACTGAAACCGAGCGATGTGCTCAGTGCGCCCTTGCGGATGGAGTTCGACTACACGCGTTCTGTGGGACCCATCATCGGCAAGTTCCTCACCGGCCTGCGCGAACGGCGCATCTTCGGTATCCGAGGGTCGGACGGCCGGGTGCTCGTACCACCGGCCGAATTCGACCCGGTGACCGCCGACCCGCTGTCGGAGTTCGTGGAGGTCGCCTCCACCGGAACCGTCAAATCCTGGTCCTGGGTCCGCGATGTGCTGCCCGGCCAGCCCTTCGACCGGCCGTTCGCCTATGCGCTGATCCAGCTCGACGGCGCCGATACCGCGCTGCTGCACGCGGTGGATGTGCAGAGCCCGGAGCAGATGAGCACCGGTATGCGGGTCACTGCCCGCTGGGCCGGCGAGCTCACCGGAACCATCCACGACATCGCCTGCTTCGAACCCGGTGACGCCCCGACGGCGGAACCGGCGCCGGCCTCGGATGCCGAGCCGGTCACCATGATCACCACCCCCATCGGGATGGATTACAAGCACACCGCCTCGCCCGAGGAATCCACCCTGCTGCGTGGTCTCAAAGAAGGCAAGATCACCGGCGCCCGGGCCGACGCGAACAGCAAGGTGTACTTCCCGCCGCGCGGCGTCGATCCCGTCGACGGCCGGTCCACCGGGGAAATCGTGGAACTGGCCGAGACCGGCACCGTCACCACTTTCTGCATCGTGAACGTGCCGTTCATGGGCCAGCGGATCAAACCGCCCTATGTGGCCGCGTATGTGCTGCTCGACGGCGCGGATATCCCCTTCCTGCATCTGGTGCTCGGCTGCGAGGCCGGCGAGGTGCGGATGGGGATGCGGGTCAAGCTGGTCTGGAAGCCGCGTGAGGAGTGGGGCCACACCATGGCCAATATCTCCCACTTCGAACCGACCGGCGAGCCGGATGCCGACTACGACACCTACAAGCATCACCTGTGAGAGGGCTCCCCGCGTGACCATCACCGAGCGTTCCATCGACAACGCCACCGAGATCGCCGTCGTCGGCTTCGCGCACGCACCGCATGTGTCGGAGACCTACGGCACCACCAACGGCGTGGAGATGCTGGTTCCCTGTTTCCAGCAGCTCTACGACCAGTTGGGTATCACCAAGTCCGATATCGGCTTCTGGTGCTCCGGCTCGTCGGATTACCTGGCCGGCCGGTCCTTCTCGTTCATCTCCGCGATCGACTCGATCGGCGCCGTCCCGCCGATCAACGAATCGCATGTGGAGATGGACGCTGCCTGGGCCCTGTACGAGGCGTGGGTGAAGATCCGCTCCGGCCAGGTCGAGACGGCTCTCGTCTACGGCTTCGGAAAATCCTCCGCGAGCACCCTGCGCAAGGTCCTCACCACCCAGCTCGACCCCTACCTGGTCGCCCCGCTGTGGCCGGATTCGCTGTCCGTCGCCGGGCTGCAGGCCCGCGCCGGGCTCGACGCCGGACGCTGGACCGAACGCGATATGGCCGCGGTCTCGGCCGCCCATACCGTCGACGGTAAATCGGTCGACGAGCTGCTCGCCGCGCCCTACGTCGCCGACCCGCTGCGGGAACACGACTGTGCGCCCATCACCGACGGTGCTGCCGCGATCGTGCTCGCCGCCGGTAACCGCGCCCGCGAACTGTGCGAACGTCCCGCGTGGATCACCGGAATGTCGCATCGGATCGATTCCAGCGTGCTGGGCGCCCGCGATCTGACCGTCTCCCCCTCGGCGGCCGCCGCCGGACAGGCCGTGACGAACGGCGATACCAGCGGTATCGACGTCGCCGAACTGCACGCACCCTTCAGCCACCAGCAGCTCATCCTCGCCGAGGCACTGGGGCTGAAACCGGAGACCAAGGTCAATCCGACCGGCGGCGCGCTGGCCGCCAACCCCATGTTCGCCACCGGGCTGGAACGCATCGGCTACGCCGCGCTGCCCATCATGGCGGGCACCGCCGAGCGCACGCTGGCCCATGCCACCAGCGGCCCGGCCCTGCAACAGAACCTTGTGACAGTCCTGGATTCGGAGGCCCGCCGATGAGTTTCCCCGCCGCGGTGCTGGGCACCGGACAGACCCACCACGTCGCCAAGCGCGGCGATGTCTCGATGGCCGGGATGTGCCGGGAGGCGATCGACCGGGCGCTGGCCGACTCCGGCCTGACCATGGCCGATATCGACGCCATCGTGATCGGCAAAGCCCCGGACATGTTCGAGGGCATGATGATGCCCGAGCTGTACCTGGCGGATGCGCTGGGTGCACCCGGGAAACCGCTGCTGCGCGTGCACACCGCTGGTTCGGTCGGCGGTTCCACGGCATGCGTGGCCGCCAATATGGTGCAGGGCGGCGTGCACGAGAAGGTGCTCGCCATCGCCTGGGAAAAGCAGTCGGAATCGAATGCCATGTGGGCACTGTCGATTCCGGTGCCGTTCACCATGCCGGTGGGCGCCGGTGCGGGCGGCTACTTCGCGCCCCATGTGCGGTCCTATATCCGCCGCTCGAACGCGCCGCTGCACGTGGGCGCGATGGTTGCCGCGAAGGATCGCCGCAACGGGGCGAAGAACCCGCACGCCCACCTCAAGCAGGGCGACAAGACCATGGAAGAGGTCCTCGCCTCGCAGATGCTGTGGGACCCCATCCGGTTCGACGAAACCTGCCCCTCCTCCGACGGCGCCTGCGCCGTGGTGATCGGCGGTGAGGAATCGGCCACCGCGGTGGAGGCATCCGGTAAGAAGGTCGGCTGGATCCACGCCACCGCCATGCGCACCGAACCGCTGGCCTACGCCGGCCGCGACCAGGTGAACCCGCAGGCCGGACAGGATGCGGCCAAGGCGCTGTGGGAGCAGGCCGGGATCACCGACCCGCTGGCCGAGATCGATGCCGCCGAAATCTATGTGCCCTTCTCCTGGTTCGAGCCGATGTGGCTGGAGAACCTCGGTTTCGCCGCCCAGGGCGACGGCTGGAAACTCACCGACAAAGGGGAAACCGAAATCGGTGGCACGCTGCCGGTGAACCCGTCGGGCGGGGTGCTCTCGTCCAACCCGATCGGCGCCTCCGGCATGATCCGCTTCGCCGAAGCCGCCAAACAGGTGATGGGCCGGGCCGGTGATTATCAGGTCGAGAATGCCCGCAAGGCGCTGGGCCACGCCTACGGCGGTGGCTCGCAGTACTTCTCGATGTGGGTTGTCGGGTCGGAACGCCGATGACGCTGAAGTTCAGCCTCGGGGTCGCGCTCAGCCCGCTGGAACAGCTGCCCGAACTGGCGAAAACGGCGGAGGAGGTCGGGTTCAGCTCGATCGCGCTGCCGGATTCGCTGTTCTATATGAAATCGCAGGCGGCGAAATATCCGTACACCCCGGACGGCGCCCGGTTCTGGGGCCCGGACACCCCGTGGGTGGATCCGCTGATCGCCGCGACCGCCATGGCCGCGGTGACCACCCGGCTCCGCTTCTACACCAATGTGCTCAAACTGGGTTCCCGGAATCCGCTGCTGCTGGCCCGCCAGGTCGGATCGGTGGCGAACCTGTCCGGCAACCGGTTCGGGTTCGGTGTGGGGATCGGCTGGGCGCCGGAGGAGTTCGAATGGTGCGGGGTGCCGTATGCGCGCCGCGGCGCGCGGGTCGACGAGATGATCGAGGTTATCAAGAAGGTCCTCGCGGGCGGCATGGTCGAGTACCACGGTCAGTTCTTCGATTTCGACGAACTGCAGATGAGTCCGGCACCGAGCGAACCGGTTCCGTTCTACATCGGCGGGCATACCGAGGTAGCGCTGCGCCGGGCGGCCCGGGTGGGTGACGGCTGGACCTCGGCGATGATGAAATTCGATGATCTGCAGGCCACCATCGCCCGGCTCGGCGAACTACGCGCCGAACAGGGCCGTGCCGACGTGCCGTTCGAGATCCAGGCGGTCTGCGTGGACAAGTTCGGCCGCGACGGCTACCAGGAGCAGTACGACGCCGGCGTCACCGACGCCATCGTGATCCCCTGGCTGGCTGCCGGTATCGGATTCGACGGAGATATCGAGGCGAAGAAGGACGCGCTGCGCAAATTCGCCGACGAGAACATCCAGAACCCGATCACCTGAGCGCGCAACCAGCACGCTTGTCGAGAGGAAACTCATGAGCAGCGACGAACATCCCGCACGCGCGGCCGGTCTGGCCTCGCAGGCCGCTGTCCGCGCCCGGGACAAGGACGCCTGGCTCGCGCTGTTCGCGCCGGACGGGATCGTGGAGGATCCGATCGGACCCTCCGGTTTCGACCCCGAAGGCAAAGGACACCGCGGCCCCGAGGCGATTTCGGCATTCTGGGACAAGGCGATCGCGGGTACCGATTCGATCGAGTTCCTGTTCGGTGATTCCTTCGCCTGCGGTGCGGAGGTCGCGTTCACCGGCACCATCCGCAGCACCATCGGCGGGCATCGTATCGACGCCGAAGGTGTTTTCACCTACAAGGTGGACGACTCCGGGAAGATTCTGGCGCTGCGCGCGTTCTGGGAAGTAGATCGCGCGATGGCCACGGCCACCCCGGTCGGCTGATCGGCTGACGGGCCGACCCCTCACGGTCCGCCCGCCGATCGGCTTCTACACCGAACCGGCCCCGCACTCATCGGAAGTGCGGGGCCGGTTTCGCGTGAACCGTTGCCCGGGCGCGTAAGCCGTTGCCCCGGCACGGACACCGCGACAGCACCTGGGAAAGTTTCGGCCCCGCACCCGATGTGGATGCGGGGCCGAACTGTGGGCCGCGCCGCCGCCACAACGGCGCGGCGCACACTCGATTCCGGTTACGGACCGGCCCCGGACACCACTGGTACCCGGGGCCGGAGGCTCATACCGCGGCGCTCAGCTCGCGGTCTGCCCCGTCACCGGGCAGGTCTTGTAGTCGACCTGGAATTCCTTGATACCGTTCAGCCAGCCGGAGCGCAGCCGCCGCGGGTCACCCAGCTTGGAGATATCGGGCATATGGTCGGCGATCGCGTTGAAGATGAGGTCGATCTCCAGCTTGGCCAGGTTGGCGCCGATGCAGTAGTGCGCCCCGGTGCCGCCGAAGGCCACATGCTGGTTGTCCTCGCGCATGATGTCGAACTTCATGGGGTTCTCGAAGACATCTTCGTCGAAGTTCGCCGCCCGGTACACCATCAGCACCCGCTGGCCCTTCTTGATCTGGACACCGTTGAGTTCGGTGTCCTCGAGCGCGGTGCGCTGGAAGGTGGTGATCGGGCTGGCCCAGCGGATGATCTCGTCGGCCGCGGTCTTGGGGCGATGCTTCTTGTAGAGCTCCCACTGGTCCGGGTTCTCCAGGAAGGCGATCATGCCGTGGGTGATGGCGTTACGGGTGGTCTCGTTACCCGCGACCGCCAGCAGCATCACGAAGAATCCGAATTCCTCGGATTTGAGGGCTTCGCCGTCGATATCGGCCTCGACCAGGGTGGTGACGATATCGTTGGCCGGGCAGGCCTTGCGGGCCTCGGCCATCGCATAGGCGTATCCGAGCAGTTCGGTGGAGGCCTGCACCGGGTCCACGTCGATTTCCGGATCGTCGTAGCCGGTCATCTCGTTGGACCAGGTGAACACCTTCATCCGGTCTTCCTGCGGCACACCGATCAGCTCGGCGATCGCCTGCAGGGGCAGTTCGCAGGCGATCTGGGTGACGAAATCGCCCGACCCGGCCTCGGCCGCGGCCTTGACGATGGCCTCGGTACGCTTCGACAACTCGTCTCGCAGCGAGTTGATCGCACGCGGCGTGAACCCACGCGAGATGATCTTGCGCATCCGGGTGTGCTCGGGCGGGTCCATGTTCAGCAGAATGAAACGCTGCAGTTCGATCTGCTCGCGCTCGATATCGTCGTTGAACCGCGGGAGCGCCGTGTTCTCGTAGGTCGAGAAGACATCACTACGCCGCGAGACCTCCTTGATGTCGGCATGCTTGGTGACGACCCAGAAGCCGTCGTCGTGGAAACCGCCGACCTCGGGCGATTTCTCCTGCCACCAGATCGGCGCGGTACGGCGGAGTTCGGCGAACTCTTCGACCGGTACCCGCTGCATGTACATATCGGGGTCCGTGACGTCGAACCCGTCCGGCAGGTTCGGCCGGCCCATGCGCGTATCCACCACCAGATGTCTCCTTCGACAAACTGAAACACGTTCTACAATCATTGAAGCACAGGCATAAGAACGAGGAAAGAAACCGGACTGAACTTACCTCCGCCCGTGTGCGGAACACGTTACAGTTTTCTGTCCGAAACGAAAGGTTCAAGATGGGCACACCCGTTATCGTCGAGGCAGCTCGCACCCCCATCGGTAAGCGCAACGGCTGGCTTTCCGGGCTCCACGCGGCCGAGATCCTCGGTCTCGCCCAGCGCGGACTGCTCGATCGCGCCCACCTCGATCCCGCCAAGGTCGAGCAGATCATCGGCGGCTGCGTCACCCAGGCCGGCGCCCAGTCCAACAACATCACGCGGACCGCCTGGCTCGCCGCCGGGCTGCCGTGGCAGATCGGCGCCACGACCATCGACGCCCAGTGCGGTTCGGCCCAGCAGGCCAACCATCTCATCGCCGGGCTGATCGCCACCGACGCCATCGATATCGGGATCGCATGCGGTGTCGAGGCGATGAGCCAGGTGCCGCTGGGCGCCAACGTCGGCGACCAGGCCGGGCCGCGGCGGCCCGCGTCCTGGGATATCGATATGCCCAACCAGTTCGAGGCGGCCGAGCGGATCGCCAAGCGGCGCGGCATCACTCGCGAAGATGTCGATGCGCTCGGCGTCCGTTCGCAGCGACTGGCCGCCCAGGCTTGGTCCGAGGGCCGCTTCGACCGCGAGGTATTGACGATCACCGCCCCGGTGGTCGACAAGGAGGGCAACCCGACCGGCGAGAAGCAGGAGGTGAGCCGCGACCAGGGGCTGCGGGAGACCAGCGCGGAGAGCCTGGCCAAGCTGAAGCCGGTACTGGAGGGCGGTATCCATACCGCCGGCACCTCCTCGCAGATCTCCGACGGTGCCGCGGCAGTACTGCTCATGGACGAGAAGGCCGCCGAACGAGAGGGCTTGCGGCCGCGGGCCCGGGTGGTGACCCAGTGCCTCGTGGGCTCGGAGCCGGAGTTCCACCTCGACGGACCGGTGCAGGCCTGCAGCCGATTGCTCGAACGGTCCGGGATGAGCATCGGCGATATTGATCTGTTCGAGATCAATGAGGCTTTCGCCTCTGTCGCTTTGTCCTGGGCTCAGGTCCACAAGCCGGATTTCGACCGGGTGAATGTGAACGGCGGCGCGATCGCGCTGGGGCATCCGGTCGGCTCGACGGGATCCCGGCTGATCACCACCGCCCTGCACGAACTCGAACGGTCCGATCGCAGTACCGCAATGGTTCTCATGTGCGCCGGTGGCGCACTCGCGACGGGAACGATCATCGAACGGCTGTGACGGCCCGTCGAATTCACCGACGATGATCCAGCGGATCCGGGGTGTTAGTGCCCCTTCACAGGCATGAGCCCCGGATCTCCGTAATTTCCACACGTAGGTTGAACGTTCATCTCACCGTTGAGCAGACGTGTCGTACGCCACACAAAGCGCTATACAGTGCCTCACAAGGGGCATCAGCAATCCGAAGGCTACCCGCCGCCCGCCCGAGAAGACCCCCGGGAGGGGCGGCTACCTGGCGGTATTAGCAGCCCACAAGTTCCGTGCGGGGTAACCCGCAAACGCGATACCGCGGTCCACTTCCCCGGATACAACCTAGAAGCTTCAAGGAAATCCTGAATCAGGCGTAGGTTTTCAGTTACTGAGCCGCTAATATCAATGATAGGTATCCGAGATAACGACTGTTAGTACAGTGAAGGGAATTGGGCGGCTCACAATGGCTGATTTCGCGGCGCGGCTGAACAAGCTGTTCGAAACCGTGCATCCCCCGGGGCGTAAGCCGCACACCAATGCAGAGGTAGCGGCCGCACTGACGGCATCCGGTCATCCGATCTCCAAACCGTATCTGTCGCAGTTACGGTCGGGCCAGCGGACGAATCCGTCCGATGAGACGGTCGCCGCCCTGGCGAAGTTCTTCAAGGTCAAGCCCGACTACTTCTTCAACGACATCTACGCCGCGAAGATCGACCACGACCTCGAACTCCTGGCGCAGCTACAGGGTTACGGGCTGCGGCGGCTGTCCAGCCGGGCCTTCGACCTCTCCGAGGAGTCGCAGAACCTGCTGACCTCCATGGCGGAGAAACTGCGCGCCAGCGAGGGTTTGCCCGAAGTTCCTCCGGACGGAACGGAATAGAACCGGAAACAGGCACGGTGCAGTCCCGATCGGGATCGCACCGTGCCTGTTCCTGTCAGGGGTAGCCGGCAGGCCGGGCAGACAAGAATTTCTACAGCATAAGAATCGACCGGCTTCGAGATCTGCGGTGTCCGATAATCACGGTACCGACCACTCGGCATGATTCCCGGGCCACACCGAGTGTTATCACAGTGACGTAACGGACGTACCTGCATACCTCGGGCAACTAGCGCGCAGCGGGCTCCGGTTGCGCGGCCTGTTCCGGCAGTGCATCGAAGGCCTGGGCGATCGCCTGCACCCAGCCGCGCGGGCTGATCCCCTCCGGCGGCGCGATCCACCGGGCATCCACCACGGCCGGCCCCAGCGGATGCTTGGCCCATTCGGCAACACGCTCGGCTCGCCGGCCGATCGCCGCCGGGGGGTCACCGGCGGCAGCGATCTCCACCCCGCCCCCCGACTGCAAGTACAGCGCGTCCATGATCTGCGCCACCCGATCCGAGGCCTTGAGCTGGGTGGAGGTCCCGGTCTCCTCCTGAACCACCTCCGGGAACCGCTTCACCATCACCTTGTGCAGACTCTGCACACGGCGCAACAACAACCGCGCCCGCAACCACATCTCGACCACGATCCACACGGCACCGAACGCGATCAGCAACGCGGCAACCTGCCACAGCGGCCACGCCCACGTCGGCTTACCCGGCTCGGCGCCGGGGGCGTCGGTGAGGCCACGCTGGATCTGCCCGGCAGCCAGCCCGATCACCAATGCGGTTCCGGCGATATAGATCGCAATACCGCGGCCCAGCGCCGTCCAGCTGAGATTGCGCAGACCGGTCACGACAATGAAAATCCCTGCCGCCGCGACGACCGCCCAGCCGAGAGTGAACGACCACAGCACCGCGGCGACGATCGCCAGAACCCCGAGACCGTAAACCCCCCAGGCGATCTGGCGTAGATTCCGGCGTGAAACCACCGGCCAGGCCGCAGAGGCGACCACCGAGGTCGCGGTGACGAACAGCAACCAGGCACCGACGACCACGCCCTCGGACAGCAACCCACCGGGCAGACCGCCCGGCAGTAAGTTGTCGATCGCCAGGCCCACATCGGGTATCGCCGCGGTACAGGCCAGGGCGACGGCAGAGACGGCGACCACGATCGCCACCCGGGCAGTCGTCGCCGGCTTGACGAGAACACGCCCCACCCGGGCGCCGGCGGCGACCCAAACCAGGAGGGCGGTCAACCAGAAGGTCATCCCAGAGCCTCATCGAATCGAAGGACCGAGACGCCCGCGCCCCGGCTGTTGAAAACGCGCAAACGTGTCATCAGCATGGCGGCGAACGTTTCGGCCTCCCATTCGGCCTGGTCGTTCTCGCCGTCCTCGACGGCGGTCTGATGCGCACGCTGACTCAGCATGTAAGCGATCAGGTCGTCACTCACCTCGAGCGTCACCTCGGTGGCCGGGGCACCCTCGTGGTCGAAGACGATATGGCCCAGCTCGTGCGCGAGCGTATGGTCGCGACTCGGCAGCGCGCTGGCCAGCACGATGATGTCCTTGGCCGGGTAGTACCGCCGCTGCCCGCAGACACCGGGGCCGAGATCGGCATCGGTGATCTCGATCGGCCGGCCCCGCTCGGTGGCCACCGCCTCCACCACCTGGTCCAAGGTGGTGGCGTCGGCGTCGGCGGCGATCGCGCACACCGCGTCCACGGCGGCCGCGACGCGGCGATAGGCCCGAGCGCTTTGTGTTTTGCTCTGTGTCATCGCAATCACGCACCCGTTCCGAAGAATTCGGAGCGCGCGGCATCGATCCGCGCCTGTGCCTGGGCGGCGCTCTGATAGCTCATCACGGCCGAACCGCCACCGGCGATGGCCAAGGCGACGAGCCCGCCGATCACCGACAGCAGCGCCGGTTCCGGCAGCACACCTTCGGCGCTGGTCGGACGCACCGTGTGATTCGGCGGTGCGGCGGCCACCGGCGGCGCGCTCGGGGCCGGTACCGGAGCACCGGGTGCGGCGGGGGCCGGGGCCGCGGGAGCGGGAAGCCCCGCCCCGACCGCGACATCCACCACGCTGGGTGCGCCGGGGCCCGCACCGGCGCCACCGGGCGCGGGCAGCGCCAGCGGCGGCCCGACCGGAGCCGGCGGTACCGGCGGCAGCGGTAACAGGAGAAGTAGCAGCGGGGCGGCCGAACCGACACCGGCCGAACCCAGGGCCGCCGAACCGGTCGCCGCGGAACCGGCGGCTGCCGACCCCGTGGCCGCGGAACCCACTGCGGCCGAACCGAGCCCGGCCGAACCGGTACCGAGCACCCCGACCCCGGCCGAACCGAGAGCCGCCGAACCGGAGCCCAGTACCCCCACACCAGCGGAACCCACTGCGGCCGAGCCCGTTCCGAGCAAGGCCGAACCGGTACCGAGGCCGGCCGAACCGGTGGCCCCCAGACCGACTCCGGCGGAACCCACTGCGGCGGAACCGGTACCGAGTGCAGCGGACCCTGTTCCCGCAGCCGCGGAGCCGGTTACCGCCAACGGCGCGAGTGCCGCCGACCCGACCGCTGCCGAGCCGGTACCGAGAATCGTGCCGAGCGCGGTGCCCAGACCGATGGGGGCCACGGGTTCGGCAACCTCGCTGGGTGCGGGCGCCGGTGCGGCAGGAGCCGCGGAGTCAGCTGTCGGACCGGTCTCTGCGGAGCTCTCGCGGCCCGGGATATTCAGGGTCTGCCATTGCGCAACCTCGCCGGGTTCCGAACCACTGCTCCCGGCGGCGCCCGGCGACCCGCTCGGCTCCGGGGCGGAGGGAACACCGGCCGGCGCGGGCGGCGCATCAGCGGGCGGGGGTGCGCCGGCACTGCCGGTACCGAGGCCGGCGCCCGGGCGGTCACCCTGCCCCGGCACGGCGACCCCGGGCCCTGCGGGTGCGCCCGGCGCCTCGTCCGACCGGCCGGGAATCCCGAGGGGTGCGCGGGAGCCCGGATCGGACCCGGCATCGCCGGGCGGCGTGAACCCGTTCCCACCACTTCCGGTCGGCCCCTGCTCCACTTTGGGCGAGCGGCCCGGTTCGGCTGCTGCGTATCCCGGCCCCCCGAGTAGCGCCAGGCAACCTACCGCCCCGGCTACTGCGAGTAATCGCTTGCTGCGACCAACGGCCATGCGCCAGCCATCCCCTCGATCGATATTGCGGATCCCCCGGTGATGACGCCTTCCGGGCAGAACGAACAGATGGTTGCCCATGGTAAACCAGGCCCCTGACCGGCGCATAACAATGCAGCGAGACAGCAGCGGCCCCACGCTTCGACGCAGGTGGAGCGACAGGCCACAGCCGCGATATCACCATCGAGCATGGGATTACTCACAGTCACCGCTCGGCCGATCGGGTAACTGAGCCGCCCGCACAGCGGCAGATTCCGGCCGGCATCCGGTTCCGTCCCCGCAGCCGGGTGTCGCCGGATTCGGCCCAACGCTGGTCGTCCGACCAGAAAAGCGTCGGCGGCGCCGCGCTGGAGGCCCTGGCAGTACAACGCGGTCGACCACGCCGTAACAGCGGTCGGCGGCGAGCACTCCCCTCAGCTCTGCACAGCGGCCCGGGCCGGGCAAACCCGTCCATATGCGCCCGGTGTCATCCGAAGTAGGCGCTGCACCGGAACACGCCCGATCCGCCCTCGTGACGGATCAACAGGTTTTCCGGGTGTGCTCACCAACCATCCAGGCCCCGGATCGTCCGCCGCCGCGCTCGGCGTACAGAGATATCCCGAGTCCGCAGACTGTTGATGTTCCGCGAATCGTGTATCGGCCTCGGCTGTGTACGCCGGCAGCAATCGGCCCGATCGCCACAACAGTGACTCAGTTGGCACCGCGGCTGTGCGTTCGACAGCACGCGAAGGTTCGCTCCGCCCCCAGCCTGGAGTCGGGCATGCGGACGCGGAGGTTGCGGCGCGCCCGAACCATGCTGTCCCTCTGCTTGCTCTGCTGCATGGGACGCGACGCTGTAACGGACGTGACCGGATCGCGCACGGACTTCGACCGTGGAGCAGCGCCACTCGGACACGCGGCAGGGCTACCGCAGGTGCGCCGGAGGGTCGGGCAGAGGCGCACTACCAACGTTCACCGCCGGTCCGTCCACACGTCCAGAGCAACCCGGCGGGGCGCAGACTCGACTATGCGGCCCGCCGGGCGCTCAGGTAGGGGGTTTATGCCCCGTAGACAGGTTCCGGCGCGGCGCCCTTCGAGATCAGTTCCGCCACCACCGGGCCGAGTTCGGCCGGATCCCAGCGGGTTCCGCGGTCTACCGGGACACCGTGCCGCCAGCCCTCGGCCAGGGCGATACGACCACCCTCGACCTCGAACATCCGGCCGGTCACCCCGGCCGATTCCGGGCTGCCCAGCCACACCACGATCGGCGAGATGTTCTCCGGCGCCATGGCGTCGAAACCATCCTCCGGCTTGGCCATCATGTCCGCGAAAACCGTTTCGGTCATCCGGGTGCGGGCCGAGGGCGCGATGGCGTTCACGGTGATGCCGTAGCGGCCGAATTCGGCCGATGCGGTGAGAGTCAGGCCGGCGATACCCGCTTTGGCGGCGCCGTAGTTGCCCTGGCCGACGCTGCCCTGCAGGCCGGCGCCGGAGCTGGTGTTGATGATCCGGGCGTCGACCGGACGGCCGGCCTTGGATTCCGCACGCCAATACGCGGCCGCGTGCCGCATGGTGGCGAAATGCCCCTTCAGATGAACCCGGACCACCGAATCCCATTCGTCCTCGGCGAGATTGACCAGCATGCGGTCGCGAACGAAACCGGCGTTGTTGACGAGTACATCGAGGCCGCCGAAGGTATCCACGGCCTGCTGGATCAGCCGCTGCGAGCCATCCCAGCTCGCCACATCGTCGCCGTTGGCGACAGCTTCGCCTCCGGCCGCGCGGATCTCGGAAACCACCTGCTCGGCGGGCGTTTCCGCCGTGGATTCACCGCTGAGGCTGGTGCCGATGTCATTGACCACGACCTTCGCGCCCGCGGCCGCGAAGGCCAATGCGTGCGCGCGGCCGATTCCCCGGCCGGCGCCGGTGACGATGACTGTCCGTCCGGCGCAGATGCCCTCGGTTGCCATATCCGTTCCTATCGTCGATGGTCGTAACTGGTGTTGTCGCGTCGATGAGGCGGCGGCCGCGTCAGGACTGTGCGGTTTTCGCCGTGCCGGTGGAATGAGTGGCGTTGGCGGCCGAGAGGAAGGCCGGCGGTTCGCCGCCGCCGTGGATCTGCAGGGTGGCGCCGCTGATGTATCCGGCGAGCGGAGAAAGCAGGAACGCCACCCCGTTGCCGACATCGTCGGGCCGCGCCATCCGGCCCATCGGGATGGTCTGCCCGACCGCGGCCACCCCGTCGGCGTCGCCGTAGTGCAATTCGGCGAGCTCGGTTTCCACCGCGCCGACGACCAGCGAGTTGATCCGGACCCGGGGCGCCCATTCGGCGGCCAGGGAGACGGTGAGCGCGTCGACTCCGGCCTTGGCCGCACCGTAGGCGGCGGTACCGGGTGAGGGCCGGTGACCGCTCAGACTGGAGATATTGACGATCGACCCGCCGGTTTCCTGTTCACTCATCACCGCCTGCGCCGCCTGCGCGACGTGCAGGGCAGCGAGCAGATTCAATTCGATGATCTTGGTGTGGAATTTCGGGCTGGCGTCGGCCGCCAGTGCATAGGGCGCTCCCCCGGCATTGTTCACCGCGGCGTCGAGCCGGCCGTACCGGCGCACGATCTCCGCGATCATCTCGCGCACCGCCTCGGCATCACGGACATCGCAGGGCAGAAAGTCGATGGCGCGCCCGCCTGCTTCCACAGGTGTTTCCGCCGGTCGGCGCGCACACGCCACCACGGTCGCGCCGGCGGTCAGCAGGACCCGGCTGATACCGGCGCCGACACCTCGGACGCCTCCGGTTACCAGAACGACGCGATCGGACAGGTCGATTTCGAGTGCCACCGTGTTAACCTACCAAGCAATTGCTTGCTTAGCCAAGATGCTCGAGAATGCGAGATGGGATACGCGATGGGGATCACCCGCCATTCGGAATCCGCCGGTATCGCCGTAGTCACGGTCGACTATCCGCCGGTCAACGCCATACCCTCGGACGGCTGGTTCGCCCTCGCCGACGAGATCCGCGCCGCCGGGCGCGACCCGCAGACCCGGGTGGTGGTGTTGCGCGCGGAGAACCGGGGCTTCAACGCCGGCGTGGATATCAAGGAAATGCAGCGCACACCGGGCCACCAGGCGCTGATCGACGCCAACCACGGCTGCTACGAGGCCTTCGCCGCCGTATACGACTGCCCGGTCCCGGTCGTCACCGCGGTCCAGGGCTTCTGCCTCGGCGGCGGGATCGGCCTCGTCGGTAACTCCGACATCATCATCGCCTCCGAGGACGCCTCCTTCGGGCTGCCCGAGGTCGACCGCGGCGCGCTCGGCGCGGCGACCCACCTGTCCCGGCTGGTCCCGCAGCACCTCATGCGCGCGCTCTTCTTCACCGCGAGCACGGCCACCGCCCAGCAGCTGCACCACTACGGCTCGGTGCTGAAGGTGGTCCCCCGCGACGAACTCGACGCCGCGACGCTCGAGGTCGCCAAGGACATCGCCGCCAAGGACGGTCGCGTGATCCGGGCCGCCAAACGCGCGCTCAACGGAATCGACCTGCAGGACGTACACCGCAGCTACCGCTACGAACAAGGGTTCACCTTCGAACTGAACCTCTCGGGCGCTTCGGACGAGATCCGCGAGCGGTTCGACGACGACCTGGCAGCGCAGAAGGACAAGAACTGACACCGATCCGGAGGATCGTTGATTGATGGAGCGTAAAACCATGCGAGACAAGCGGAAATCGCTCGACGAGATCGTCGGCGAACTGCGTAGCGGAATGACCATCGGCATCGGCGGCTGGGGGTCGCGGCGTAAGCCGATGGCCCTGGTGCGGGCGCTGCTGCGGTCGGATGTCACCGACCTCACCGTCGTCACCTACGGCGGCCCCGACCTCGGCCTGCTGCTGTCGGCCGGCAAGGTCCGCAAGGCCTACTACGGTTTCGTCTCCCTCGACTCGGCGCCGTTCTACGATCCGTGGTTCGCCAAAGCCCGCACCTCCGGGCAGATCGTGGCCCGGGAGATGGACGAGGGCATGCTCAAATGCGGGCTGGAGGCGGCCGCGGCGCGACTGCCGTTCCTGCCGATCCGCGCCGGCCTCGGCTCGGACGTACCGAATTTCTGGGACGGCGAGTTGACCACCGTCACCTCGCCCTACCCGGGCCCGGACGGTAAATCGGAAACCCTGATCGCCATGCCCGCGCTGAACCTCGACGCCGCGCTTGTGCACCTGAACATCGGCGACGCCCACGGGAACGCCGCATACCAGGGTGTGGATCCCTATATGGACGACCTGTTCTGCATGGCGGCCGAGAAGCGATACCTGTCGGTGGAGCGCATCGTGGACACCGAGGAACTGGTGAAAACCGTGCCGCCGCAATCGCTGCTGCTCAACCGCATGATGGTCGACGCGGTCGCCGAGGCACCGAACGGCGCGCATTTCACCCTCGGCGGGGAAAGCTACGGGCGCGACGAGAAATTCCAGCGCCACTACGTCGAAGCCGCCAAGTCGCCGGACACCTGGCAGACCTTCGTAGACACCTACCTCAGCGGCTCCGAAGCCGACTACCAGGCCGCCGTCGCGCGATTCAAGGAGGAGCAGTCGTGACCAGCACCGAAACCATCACCCGGGCCGAGGTGTGCGCGACCGCCTGCGCCGAGATCTTCCGGGATGCCGGGGAAATCTTCGCCAGCCCGATGACGCCGATGGCACAGTTGGGCGCCCGGCTCGCCAAACTCACCTTCGAACCCGATCTGCTGCTCTCCGACGGCGAGGCGTTCTTCCTCGCCGAAACACCACCCATCGGCGGTAAGGCACCGGTGGAGGGCTGGATCCCGTTCCGCAGGGTTTTCGATGTCCTGGCCTCGGGCCGCCGCCATGTGGTCATGGGCGCCAATCAGATCGACCGCTTCGGCAACCAGAACCTCTCCGCCTTCGGCCCGCTGCAGCAGCCGACCCGGCAGATGTTCGGCGTCCGCGGCGCGCCGGGAAATACGATCAACCATCCGACCAGCTATTGGGTTGCGCGGCACAGCAAACGGGTGTTCTGCGATCAGGTCGATATCGTCGCCGGGATCGGCTACGACAAGATCGACCCCGAGAACCCCGCCTACCGGTTCATGAAGGTCCACCATGTGGTCACCAACCTGGGCGTTTTCGATTTCGGCGGGCCCAGCCACACCATGCGCGCGCTGAGCCTGCACCCCGGCGTCACCGCCGGAGAGGTCGCGGAGAACACCTCGTTCGAAATCGCCGACCTGGGAACCGCGGGGGAAACCCGGCTGCCGAGCGACGAGGAACTGCGGATCATCCGCGAGGTCCTCGATCCCAAGAAGATCCGCGAGAAGGAGGTCCCGCAGTGACACCCCGGCTGCGGACCCCGCTGACCGAACTGGTCGGGATCGAACATCCCGTCGTGCAGACCGGGATGGGCTGGGTGGCGGGTCCGAGCCTGGTCTCGGCCACCTCCAACGCGGGTGGCCTGGGCATCCTGGCCTCGGCCACCATGACCTACGCCGAACTGGAAACGGCCATCGCCAAAACCAAGGCGCAGACCGATAAACCGTTCGGCGTGAACATCCGTGCCGATGCCTCCGACGCGCCCGAGCGGATCGACCTGCTGATCCGCGAGAACGTGAAGGTCGCCTCGTTCGCGCTGGCGCCGAAAAAAGATCTCATCGCGAAGCTGAAAGACGCAGGTGTGGTGGTGGTTCCGTCGATCGGCGCCGCCAAGCACGCGGTGAAGGTCGCCTCGTGGGGCGCCGACGCCGTGGTCGTCCAGGGAGGTGAAGGCGGCGGGCACACCGGCCCGGTCGCGACCACCCTGCTGCTCCCGTCGGTACTGGACGCCGTCGACATCCCGGTCGTCGCGGCCGGCGGTTTCTACGACGGACGCGGCCTGGCCGCCGCCCTCGCCTACGGCGCTGCCGGTGTCGCCATGGGCACCCGGTTCCTGCTCACCCAGGAAAGCAGTGTCCCGGATTCGGTGAAACAGGAGTACCTGCGCCGCCCGCTCGGCGAAACGGTGGTCTCGACGAAGGTCGACGGTATGCCGCACCGGGTGCTCAACACCGAACTCGTACAGAAGCTGGAGGGTTCCGGCCGTATCCGCGGCCTCACCGCGGCAGTCGGCAACGCCACCAAGTTCAAGAGCATGACCGGAATGAAATGGTCGACCCTCGTCCGCGACGGCCTGGCCATGCGCAAAGCCAAGGACCTCACCTGGTCACAGGTGATCATGGCCGCCAACACCCCGATGTTGTTGCGCGCCGGCCTGGTCGAAGGCAATACCGAAGCCGGTGTGCTCGCGGCCGGCCAGGTGAGCGGCATCCTGGACGATCTCCCGACCTGCCAGGAACTCATCGACCGGGTCGTCACGGACGCGGTCGCCCGGATCGGCACCCTCGCCACCCTCCCCCAGAGCGCCGAATCGGCGAACTGACCCGAAACAAGCCAGGCCCCGCCCCAATGTGGGGCGGGGCCTTGTCGTACAGCACAGCCGGCGCAAGGGTCGCCGATCAGGCAGGCTGGGCCGGTCCCGAACCTGCGGTAGTCGGTCAGGTCTGGGACATTGGGCACACTTCGCTCCGAGCAGCGCCGGGACGGAACGAACCGGCCGACGGTTGTAATCGCACAATGGACCGGTGTCGACTGCACATCCGGACTCAACCTCCACCGTGTCGGTATCCATGCCGACCGATCTGCTGACTGCTGTCCGCGACCGGGCCGGTCAACGCAACATGTCGGCATATATCACCGAAGCGGTGCGCCACCGGCTCGAGATGGACGGGTTGACCGAGATCGTCGCCGAGTACGAATCGGCTCACGAGCCACTCACCGAAGCCGAGATCGAAGCGGCATCGCGGGATTTGTTCAGTTCGGGTGGAGCGATCAACGGCCGCGGCTCCGCCTAACCGAAACCCATATCCTGTCGATGGTGCACGGCGGACTGATGCACCCTCGGGGACTGTCGGTACCGAGCGCTACCGTGCCTGCCATGCCTTCGACCCCGCATGAAGTGGTGATCGACATGTTCACGGAGAGACCGGGTTTGGTCGCTCCGCTCCTTTCCGCGCTCGGCTGCGAGCTACCCGACTACGACACTGTGAAGACCCGATCGGAGAGAGCCGCGGTTGTGGCGCCCACCGAGTACTACGCCGACGCGGTGGTTGCGTTCGAGCGTGGCGGCGCAACGGTGCTGGCAGTCGTCGTGGAGATTCAGTTACGCCGCGACCCGGACAAACTGTGGTCCTGGCCGGTGTACACGGCGTCGCTGCGGGCGCGGATGAAGTGTCCGGCGTTGCTGTTGATCGTCTGCCCGGACAATGGCACGGCGAAATGGGCGGGCCAGCCGTTGACATTCGGGTACGGCAGCCCATCCACCACATTGCGGCCGTTGGTCCTGGCCCCTTCCTCGGTTCCGGTGGTCACTGATCCGGACATGGCGACCGAATTGCCGGAGCTGGCGGTGCTGTCCGCGGTAGCCCACCCGCAGCACCCCGACCACGCTCAGATCTGGCGGGCATTGGCCGCGGGTTTTCGAACTCTCGGGGAAGACCCCGCCCTGCGATACCATGATTTCATCCTGACGATGATGCCGCGTGCTGTTCGTCCTGCTTGGGAGGCTTTTATGTCCACCGGTCTGCGTGACTACAACTTCACGAGCGACTTCGCCCGCAAGTACGTCGCCGAAGGGCGAGCCCAGGGCGAAGCCGAAGGGCGAGCGCAGGGCGAAGCCGAATCGATCCTGACCGTGCTCGACGCCCGCGGAATCGAAGTACCCGACCAGGTGCGGGAAACGATCACCTCCTGCGATGACCTCGACCAACTGCAGAAATGGCTGCGGCGAGCCCTGGAAATCAACCGGGCCGACGAACTGCTCGACTGACATAACGGCTTTCTGAGATCCCTCTGGTGCACTGGCGACGCACACGGTTCGGTCTGCATGTTCACGGCCCGGCGATCAGAAAGACGCACCCGAGAAGGGGGCGGCGCGGTCGCAGGGTACGGGTTGCGGATGTTCGGGGTCGAGGGCGTTGAGGACGAAATAGGCCCCTCGGCGCGACCCGGCCAGCCCCGCGTGATCCGTGTAGTCGACCGGGCATCCTTCCTGGACCACGATGTTGTGGACGTTGCTACCGCCCGGTGGCAGACCCGAAGTGTACGGAACGACGAGTTCGTCGTATTGCGTGGCGATATTGGTGTATTCGATCTCGGGCAGGTAGTGCCCGCCCGCCCGGACCGCGTGCATGAACGGCGAACCGGGGTCCAATTCGGCGCACGCGTGACAGATCGGGAAGTGTTCCGGTTGTATCCCGAGCCGCCGGGCGGTGTGCAATATGATGTCCGCGCCGGCCACGGTGGTGCCGTTCCACGCGGGAGCCAGCGAGACGTATTTGTCGATTTTGTCCCGGCCGCCGAGGTACTTCGCGTAGTAGGCAGGCATCACCGTTCCCTGCGAATGGCCCACGATGTTCACCTGAGTCGCACCCGTCGCGGCGAGAACACCGTCGACGAATACACCCAACTGGCGGGCACTCTCGGTTATTTCGCCCATTCCTCCGACTGCTGTCGCCGGCCACGGCAGTCCGGGCGGAGCACCGTAGGTGAGCGAGAACACGCAGTACCCCGCGTTTTTCAGCAACGGAACGTAGGCGCCCCAGTTGGTCTGTTGCGAACCTCCGGTGCCGTGAACCAGCACCACAGGCTCGGGGTGCTCGGGGGTCGGTATGCATCCGTAGTCGTTGGACCCGGGCAGTGAACCGCCTGGGTTCAGGAGCTCCGGTCCTATACCGGCAAAGAAATTGAAATCGACGGGAAGTTCTTCGGCAGTGGCTGTTCCGGCTCCGGCGAGCACCGCCAGCCCCGTCACCACCGCACCGAAGACGGCCAGCAGCTTCCTCATGTCCGGAAGCTAGCAAATGCTCGGTGGACGCAGGGGCGATTTCAGCCGAACGGGGTCTCCGGACGTTCCTGGAGCTCGTCGTCGATGTACAGATCCACCTTCTCGTTGTAGAAGCAGGCCAAGCCGGCAATCTTCTGGCTCTCCGGGGTGGGTGTGCGGTAGATCCAAAGCAGATCCGGATACTCCGTGCCGCCGACCTCGATGTTCCAGTAGTCGGCATTGCCCTTGTACGGGCAGCTGGTGTGGGTATCCGAGGGCCGCAGCAGGTCCATTCGGATATCCGTGAGCGGGAGGTAGTACCGGGCCGGCAGGCCGGTTTCGAAGAGGATGCGCGGCGTTCGTGAATCCGCCACGGTGGCCCCGTCGATCTCCACTCGCACGTGCCGGGAACTGGCGAGGATATCGACGCGCGAGTACGGGTCGCGGGGGTGGACGTAGATCGGTTCGTCCTCCTCGAACCATTCGTCCATCGCGTTCCATTCCAGCCGTACCAGCTCGCTCAGCCGGGGTGAGCCGGGATAGATCCGCGCTGCGCCGGCCGCGACCGCACCGTCGACCACGACGTCGTACCCGACTCCCTCCCCGCGACGCCGCGAGGGGTGGGTGGTGCCGTCCGGTTCCAGTTTCGCGCGCAGGTCGGCCACCGGGATGTAGTAGGCCGGATAGTAGGGGATCTCCCACACCAGGGCGGGCCGCACGGTATCGGCCACGAGCTGCCCGCCGAAGTAGACCCGCACCCGCTTCTGGATCGTCTCGACCCGGATCTCGTCCCGCTGCGCCTCGGTCATACCTCTCGAGCCTACGCCGCGCACAGCGTGGCCAGGGCACAAAAAGGCAGGCCCCGCCGATGGGCGGGGCCTGCGCCGGACCTCTTGTGGAGGTCAGTCTCCGACCGTCACCGCCTGCGCTTCCTCCACGCTGTGCGGGGCGGGGTCGTGGTCGTCGATATGGGCGAGGGCTTTCCGGCCGGCCAGCAGGACCACCACGCCCACAGCGGTACAGGCGGCGCCGACCCAGAACGGCAGGGAGATGCTGGTTTCGCCGAGTTTGCCGGCCAGCCACGGCGCGGCGGCGCCGCCGGCGAACCGGACGAAACTGTAGGCCGCGGACGCGGTGGAACGTTCCACCGGCGCCGAGATCATGACGGCCTCGGTGATCAGCGTGTTGTTCACACCCAGGAACAGTCCCGCGATCACCACACCGACGATCAGCACCGGCTTGTGCTCGGCGAACAGTGCCATCACGGCCAGGTCGGCGGCGAACAGGCCGACGGCGAGCGCGATCATCGGCAGGGTGCCGAACCGGGCCTGCAGTTTGGGGGCGATGAACACCGAGGAGATCGCGAGCAGGATGCCCCAGCCGCAGAAAATGAAGCCGATGGCGTAGGTGCCCATATCCAGCGGGAACGGGGTGTAGGCGAGCAGGGTGAAGAAACCGAAGTTGTACAGCAGTGCGGTGATGCTCACGACCAGCAGCCCACGATGGCGCAGGGCTTTGAAGGGCGCGGCCAGCGAGGTGGGTTTCGCGGCCTTCGGTCCTTCGGGCAGCAGCACGACAATGGCGACCAGTGCGATCGCCATCAGCACCGAGACCCCGAAGAAGGGCCCACGCCAGCTGATCCCGCCCAGCAGGCCACCCACCAGCGGTCCGGTGGCGATACCGATTCCGAGTGCGGCCTCGTACAGGATGATGGCCCGCGCGACCCCACCGGTGGCGGAGCCGACGATGGTGGCGAGCGCGGTGGCGATGAACAGGGCGTTGCCCAGCCCCCAGCCGGCCCGGAAGCCGACGATCTGCCCGACCGTATTCGACAGTCCGGCCGCGGCAGCGAAGACGATGATCAGGGCCAGGCCGGCCAGCAGGGTTTTCTTCGCACCGAAGCGGCTGGAGATCACGCCGGTGATGAGCATCGCGACGCCGGTGACCAACATATAGCTGGTGAACAGCAGCGATACCTGCGATGGGGAGGCGTTGAGCTGCTCGCCGATGGGTTTGAGAATCGGATCGACCAGGCCGATGCCCATGAACGCGATAACGCTGGCGAAGGCGACGGCCCAGACCGCTTTCGGCTGTTTCGACATGGAATCGGACGGTGCGGTGGCCGCACTGGTCGTTGTGCTCATAAAGGTGTCCTCGGTAGCGAATCCTGTTCGGCTGTGGTCTCGATCGCCGCCAGCAGGTCGTGCAGATCGTCCGCCATGCGGAGCAATCGTTCGGGGTCGAATCCGGCGAGCCGATGGCTCAGTGCGTTACGCATGGCCGACCGGAAGGCGGTGAGCCGGGCGCGCCCGGCGGGGGTCAGTTCTACGAGTACGCCGCGGGAATCGCCGGGGTCGCGGCGCCGCGAGGCATAGCCCTGCGACACCAGCCGGCCGATCAACGCGGTCGCGCTGGGTTGTGACGAGCGATCGATCCGGGCGAAATCGCCGACCCGCAGCGCACCGTGATGGTCGAGTACCGCCAGGGCGCGCACTGTGGCGCGGGGTAGATCGTCGGCGCTGATCTCGCCGACCGATCGCGTGAGCCGTCCCGCGGTGACGATCAGGTCGACGACGCTGTCGTCCTTCTCGGACCCCGGGTACGGCTGCACTCCAATATTGTTACATAGGCTAACTATCTATTTCCAGCCCCGGCCGCTGCGAGCCCCGCCACAAGCAGGGTGCGCGATTTCCGCGAAACGCAAAGCCCCCGGGCCACCGGCAAAGAGCCAGTAGCCCGGGGGCCGAGAGAAGCCACAGTCGACGGGCGGTGATCATCGCCCGAACCGGGAATTGTCAGGCGATACGTTCGATGATGGTCGCGTTGGCAGTGCCGCCACCTTCGCAGATGGTGAGCAGGCCGTAGCGGCCGTTGATCCGCTCCAGTTCGTTGAGCAGGGTCGCGAACAGCTTGGCCCCGGTCGCGCCGAGCGGGTGGCCGAGCGCGATGGCGCCACCGTTGACGTTCACCTTTTCCGGATCGGCGCCGGTCTCCTTCAACCAGGCCAGCACCACGGGAGCGAAAGCCTCGTTGATCTCGATCGCGTCGATATCGTCGATGGTCAGGCCGGTCTTTTCCAGCGCGAACTTGGTCGCCGGAATGGGCGCGGTGAGCATGTAGAGCGGGTCGGCGCCGCGGGCGCTGACGTGGATGATGCGGGCGCGCGGCGTCAGGCCGTATTCCTCGACCGCCCATTCCGAGGCCAGCAGGGTTGCGCTCGCGCCGTCGGAGATCTGCGAGGCCACCGCCGCCGTCAGCGGGCTGCCCTCCTCCAGGGCCGGTAGCGACGCCATCTTCTCCAGGCTGGTTTCGCGCGGGCCCTGGTCGATCCAGAAATCGCCCACCGGCACGATTTCCTTGTCGAACCGGCCGGCCTTGATCGCGGCGCGGGCCCGCTCATGGCTACGCAGCGCCCACCGCTCCATATCCTCGCGGCTGATCCCCCACTTCTCGGCGATCATCTGCGCGCCGCGGAACTGGGACACCTCACCCGTGCCGTACCGGTGGTCCCAGCCCTTCGCGCCGACGAACGGGGAATCGAAACCGTATTCCTTACCGGCGAGCATGGCCGCGGAAATCGGGATGGCGCTCATGTTCTGCACACCGCCGGCCACGATCACCTCGGCGGTACCGCTCATGATCGCCTGCGCACCGAAGTTGATCGCCTGCTGACTGGACCCGCACTGCCGGTCCACCGTCACACCGGGCACTTCCTCGGGGTAGCCGGCGGCCAGCCACATGGTCCGGCCGATATTGCCGGCCTGCGGCCCGACATTGTCGACGCAGCCGACGATCACATCGTCGACATTCGCCGGGTCGAGCGGGTTACGCGACAACAGGCCCTGCAGCGCGGCCGCCCCGAGATCGGCGGGATGGACCTCGGCCAGCGCGCCACCGCGCTTACCGACCGGGGTGCGCACCGCGTCGACCACATAGGCCTCGCGCAGCGGCGTGTAGGGGCGGCGGGCAGCTGTAGCCATAGGTTTTCTCCTAATCGGTATGGCCCGGCACGGTGAGCCCGTCGAGCACAATGGTGAGGTACTGCTTGGCGAGGGTTTCGACAGTGACCGATCCGCCGCCCGGCTGGTACCAGCGGACCGCCACCCAGACGGTGTCGCGCAGGAAGCGGTAGGCCAGATCGACGTCGAGTTCGGGACGGAAACTGCCGTCGGCGACACCGCTGGTGAGCACGCGCCGCCACAGTTCCCGGAATTCGCGGTTGTATTCGTCGATATAGGCGAAGCGTTCGGAGGTCTGCAGCCGTTTGGCCTCGGACTGGTAGATGGCGACCGCGGCATGCGAGCGATCGATCGCCTCGTAGGAGGCCAGCACCAGCGCTTCCAGGGTGGCGCGGCAGCTCAGGCCCGCCTCGGCGATTTCGCGGTAGCGGCCGAACAGTTCGTCGAGAAATCCGCGCAGGATCTCGTCTACCATCCCCTCTTTCGAGGAGAAATGATGATAGAGGCTGCCGGAGAGGATCCCGGCGGCGTCGGCGATATCTCGCACCGTGGTCGCGCGCACGCCCCGTTCGGCGAACAGGTCGGCCGCCAAGTCGAGGAGTTCGGTTCGCCGGGCCGATTTGGTGGGGTCGGGTGCGGTCACCCGGCCATAATACAACCAAGCATTTGCTTGGGTCCATGGTAGTGGACAAACGAATCGGGCCCGGCGTTTCCGGCTCCCCCCTCACATATCGGAGCCGGACCCACCGGGCCCGCAGCACGGAACAGCACTGCCGCACTGTTTTCCGATCTGATTGGACGCACAAATCCGCGAACCGGTTCCATCGATACGGCGCCGGGTACATTCCACCCATGACACAGCCGTTTCCGCAGTGGCAGTGGGGATCACCGGACAGCGCCCTGTCCCGGGTGGCAGGCAGGTTCGCCGCCACGACCGCCGGTTCCTGGGTGATTCGCAAGCTCACGCCGCTGGATCGCCGGGTGCTGGAACGCACCGGCGCGAAGTACACGGTACTGGGCCCGGTCGGGGCCCCGGTACTGCTGCTCACCACGACGGGCCGCAAATCGCGGTTACCCCGGACCCAGCCGCTGCTCTACGTCCACGACGGTGACACGCTGTACGTCGTCGGCAGCAATTTCGGGCAAGCCCACCATCCGGCCTGGACCGGCAACCTGCTGGCCGAGCCGGCCGCGACCGTGGCCGTCGCGGGTGAACAGATCCCGATTACCGCCACACCCATCGAAGGCGCGGCGAAAGAAGAGATATTCCCACGTTTCGTCGAACTGACCGGCGCTTATGCCGCCTACCGCGAACGGACGAGCCGAGACCTGCGGGTCTTCGCGCTGACCCGCGCCTGAACAGCCGGTTGCGAACTCCGTGCGGCGCCGGATCCAGGGTCACGTGCGCCGGCGGGCACAAGCCATAGGGCCATCGGCTCGGTCAGGCCGGCCGGTGACGCACACGTCCCGGCCGGCCCACGTGTCACGCGCGCTGGCTGCTGACCGAGACCACCTCACCGGTCAGGTAGGTGGTGTAATCGCTGGCCAGCATGGCGATGGTCGCGGCCACCTCCCACGGTTCGGCCGCACGGCCGAAGGCTTCGCGCTCGGACAGGCTGTCCAGCAGATCGCTGGAGCTGACCTTGTCGAGAAACGCATGCCGGGCGATACTCGGCGCCACCGCATTGATCCGGACCCCGAATTCGGCGGCCTCCACCGCACTGCACCGGGTCAGGGCCATCACGCCGGCCTTCGCAGCGGCATAGTGCGCCTGGCCGTACTGTGCGCGCCAGCCCAGCACACTCGCGTTGTTGACGATCACCCCACCGTGCTTCGCGTCCCGGAAGTAGTTGAGCGCGGCGCGGGTGCAGCGAAAGGTGCCGTTGAGGGTGATATCGAGGACCTTGTCCCACTGCTCGTCGGTCATATCGGCCACCGGCGTCTCGCCGCCCAGGCCCGCATTGTTGACGAAGATCTCGACCCCGCCCAGCGCCGCGGCGGCGCCCCGGACGAGTTCGTCGACCTGCGTGGTGCTGGTCACATCACAGACGATCGCGTGCACCTTGCGATCGGCGAACTCCTCGGACAGCTCCGCGCGGGTTGCTTCCAGACGCCGTTCGTGCCAGTCGGAGACCACCACGTCCGCGCCCTCGCTGAGCAGCCGGCGGGCGGTGGCGGAGCCGATTCCGGTCCCGGCGGCCGCGGTCACCACGGCGCGGCGGCCGGTGAGCAGTCCGTGGCCGGGGGTCTGCGCCGGCGCCACCGACAGCGGCCCGCTCACTGCCGGGCCTCGCGGGGCAGGCCGAGCACACGCTCGGAAATGATGTTGCGCTGCACTTCGTTCGAACCTCCGTAGATCGTATCGGCGCGGGTGAACAGATACAGCCGCTGCCATTCGTCGAGATCACCGTCGGCGGCGACCAGGCCGGCCGCGCCGCGCACCGCCATGGCGAGTTCGCCGAGACCGCGATGCCAATTCGCCCAGAGCAGTTTGCCGACCGAGGCCTGTCCCCCGTCGTCGGCGGTTTCGGCCATCGTGCGCATGGCGTGCGCACGCAGCACACGCAGGCCGACCCAGGCGCGATCGACCTGTTCCGCGAGCAGCGGATCGTCGAGGGCGCCCGATTCGCGGGCCAGTTCCTCGATGGCCGCGAGTTCGCGGGCGAAGCGGATCTGCTGCCCGAGGGTGGAGATACCGCGTTCGACATTGAGTGTGCCCATGGCGACGCGCCAGCCGTCGCCGGGGTCGCCGACCACCAGATCTGCCTCGGTGCGGGCGTCGTCGAAGAACACCTCGTTGAACTCGGAGGTCCCGGTGAGCTGCACGATGGGCCGGACCTCGATACCCGGCTGGTTCATCGGAACCAGCAGGTAGGACAGCCCTTTGTGGCGTTTCGAGCCGGGTTCGGTGCGGCAGACCGCGAAGCACCAGTCGGCCACATGGGCCAGCGAGGTCCAGATCTTCTGGCCGTTGATCGACCAGTGATCACCGTCGAGGCGGGCCGAGGTGGATACCGCGGCCAGATCGGATCCGGCGCCGGGTTCGGAGTAGCCCTGGCACCACAGTTCGGTGACGGTGCGGATACCCGGCAGGAACCGGTCGCGCTGGGCGTCGGTACCGAAGGCCAGCAGCGTCGGGCCGAGCAGTTCCTCACCCACGTGTGAGACGCGGGCCGGCGCGTTCGCCTTGGCGTACTCCTCGTGGAAGATGATCTGCTGACCTACGCTCGCCGCCCGGCCGCCGTATTCGACCGGCCAGCCGAGACAGGTCCAGCCCGCGGCGGCCAGGGCGCGGTCCCATTCCAGGCGTTCGTCGAATGCCTCGTGCTCGCGGCCGGGTCCGCCGAGGCCGCGCAACTCCCGGAATTCGCCGTCGAGTTTTTCGTCGAGCCAGCCGCGTACCTGCGCGGCGAACTCGCTGTCGCTCAGCGCGGCCACGCTGGTTCGCTCGACAGCTTCACGCGGCGCAGCGGCCGATTCGGCCGTTTGCCGCCCGCCGTCGCGACCGGTACCGGATTCTGAGGTCTGGATAGCACCCACGCCGGTAGGATAACCTACCAAGCACTTGCTTTGTAGACTCCGTTCGAGACCGCGCGCACCGCACACGGCCGCACGACCATGAGGACACCCGTGACAACCCCTGCGCAAACCCCGCCGGTGGCACAGACCATCCCCGCGGCACTGCACGCCGCCGCCCAGACCTTCGGTTCGGCGCCCGCACTGGCCGACGGACCCGTCCGGCTCGACTGGACCCAACTACTCACCGAGGTCCAGGACGTGGCCCGCGCCCTGCTCGCCCGCGGAATCCAGGTCGGTGACCGCGTGGCGATCTGGTCGCCCAACACCTGGCACTGGGTCGTCGCCGCACTCGGCGCGCACTACGCGGGTGCGACGCTGATTCCGCTCAATACCCGTTACGTGGCCGACGAGGTCGTCGACGTGCTGCGCCGGGTGGACGCCAAGGCACTGTTCATCGCCGGCACGTTCCTGAAACGCGATCGCCTCGCCGAACTGCGCGCGGCCGCGCCCGACCTGCAGATCGACACGGTCGTGGTGCTGCCCGTCGAAGGTCCGCAGGACCGGATCGAGGGCGCGCTGAACTGGTCCGACCTGCCCGAAACCGCCGCGGCGGTGAGCCGGGAGCAGGTGATCGAACGCGGGGAATCGATCGGCGCCGAGAATCTGTCCGACATCCTGTTCACCTCCGGCACCACCGGTCGCAGCAAGGGCGTTCTGATCGCGCACCGGCAGACCCTGTCGACGGCCCGCGCATGGGCCGAATGCGCCACCCTGAACAGCGCCGACAACTACCTGATCGTCAACCCGTTCTTCCACAGCTTCGGCTACAAGGCCGGGATCATCACCTGCCTGCTGACCGGCGCCACCATCGTGCCGCAGATCGTCTTCGATGTGCCGACCACCATGCGCCTGATCGATCAGGAGAAGATCACCGTTCTGCCCGGCCCGCCCACGATCTACCAGACCATTCTCGATTTCCCGGACCGCGGCGAATTCGATCTGAGCGGTTTGCGGGTGGCGGTCACCGGTGCGGCGCAGGTACCGGTCGCGCTGGTCGAGCGGATGCGCGCGGAACTCGATTTCGATGTGGTTCTCACCGCCTACGGGCTCTCCGAATCGTCCGGTTTCGGCACCATGTGCCGGGTCGACGACGATGCCGAAACCATTTCCGGGACCAGCGGCCGGCCCATCGCCGGATTCGAACTGAAGCTGGGCGACGCCGGGGAAATCCTGCTGCGCGGACCCAACGTGATGCTCGGGTACCTCGACGATCCGGAATCCACCGCCAACACCATCGACGCCGACGGATGGCTGCACACCGGCGATATCGGCGTGGTCGACGAACGCGGATACCTGAAGATCACCGACCGGCTCAAGGATATGTACCTCAGCGGCGGATTCAATGTGTATCCCGCCGAAATAGAGCAGGCCCTCGCCAAACTCGACGGTGTCGCCACCTCCGCGGTGATCGGGGTGCCCGATCACCGGATGGGTGAGGTGGGCAAGGCCTATATCGTCCGCACACCGGGCGCGACGCTCACGGAGGACCAGGTGTTCTCCTACGCCACCAAGGTGCTGGCCAATTTCAAGGTGCCGCGGTTCGTCGAATTCCGCGACGAACTGCCCTACAACGCCAGCGGCAAGGTGCTCAAACGTCAGTTACGTGAGGAGAATTCGTAATGTCGGAGAACATATCCCCGACCGGGAACGGGAGCATTCCCTACGAACCCGATGTGGTGACCTATGAGCGCCGTGGCGCCGTCGCGGTGGTCACCTTGAACCGGCCGGACTACCGCAACGCGCAGAACTCCGTGATGACCTACGCGATCGACGCCGCGTTCGAGCGTGCGGTGGAAGATCCCGAGGTCAAGGTCATCGTGCTGGCCGGGAACGGGAAACATTTCAGCGCCGGCCACGATCTGGGCACACCGGGTCGCGACCATCACGTGAAGTACCAGAACAAGGCCGCGCTCTGGTGGGACCATGTGGACCGCCCCGGCGGCGATCAGCGCTTCGCCCGGGAGATGGAGGTGTACCTGGGGATGTGCCGCCGCTGGCGGGAGATCCCCAAACCGACCATCGCCATGGTGCAGGGCGCCTGTATCGCGGGCGGCCTCATGCTGGCCTGGGTCTGCGATCTGATCATCGCCTCCGACGATGCGTTCTTCTCCGATCCGGTCGTGCGTATGGGCATTCCGGGTGTCGAATATTTCGCGCACCCGTGGGTGATGGGACCGCGCGCCGCCAAGGAATTCCTGTACACCGGTGATCGATTCGACGCCGCGCAGGCCAAGGAATGGGGCATGGTCAACCGGGTGGTGCCCCGGGCCGAACTGGAATCGGAAACCATGGCAATGGCCGAGAAGATCTCGGCGATGCCGCAGTTCGGACTGGCGTTGACGAAGAAGGCGGTCAACCAGTCCGAGGACCTCATGGGTATGCGGGCCGGAATGGATTCGGTCTTCGGCCTGCACCATTTCGCGCATGCCCACAACGCCGAGGTCGGCACCGACTCCCTCGGCGGATTGAACGCCAAATCTATGAAAGCGCAGGCGACCACCGCCGCGGAGACGAACGACGGGAAAGCCTGAATGGATCTCGATCTCGACGAAAGCACCCGGGAATTCCAGCGGGAAGTCCGCGAATTCCTGGCCGCCAATGTTCCCGCCGAACCGCTGCCCTCGATGGACACGGCGGCGGGATTCGAAGCACACCGCGAATGGGAGCACACGCTGGCCGAGGCCCGCTTGTCCGTGGTCTCCTGGGCACCCGAATACGGCGGGCGCGACGCATCGCTGCTGGAATGGGTGCTGTTCGAACAGGAGTACTACGCGGCGGCCGCGCCGGGCCGGGTGAGCCAGAACGGTATCTTCCTGCTCGCCCCCACCCTGTTCGAGCACGGCACACCGGAACAGCTGGCGCGGATCATGCCGCGGATGGCGCGCGGCGACGATATCTGGGCGCAGGCCTGGTCGGAACCGGAAGCCGGTAGCGATCTCGCCGGTATCCGTTCCACCGCGCGCCGCACCGACGGCGGCTGGGTACTGAGCGGGCAGAAGACCTGGAGTTCGCGGGCGGCGTTCGCGGACTGGGCGTTCGGCCTGTTCCGCAGCGACCCCGAAGCCGAACGGCATCGCGGGCTCACCTACCTGATGTTCCCGCTCACCGCCGACGGCGTGACGGTCCGGCCGATCCCCCAGCTCGACGGTGAGCCCGGCTTCGCGGAAATCTTCCTCGACGATGTCTTCGTCCCCGACAGCGATGTGATCGGCGCCCCGAACGAGGGCTGGCGGGTCGCGATGAGTACCTCCAGCAACGAACGCGGCCTGTCGCTGCGCAGCCCCGGCCGGTTCAGCGCGACCGCGCAGCGGCTGGTCGACCTGTGGACCGAATCCGGCGATACCGGTACCGCGGCCCGCGACTCGGTGGTGGACGCCTGGATCGGCAGTGAGGCCTACCGTTTGCACACCTTCGGCACCGTCACCCGGTTGAACGAGGGCGGCAAACTCGGGGCGGAATCCTCGATCACCAAGGTGTTCTGGTCCGAACTCGATATCGCTATGCACGAAACCGCGCTCGACCTGCTCGGTGCCGGTGCCGGACAGGCGAGCCGCTGGACCGACGGCTACCTGTTCTCGCTGTCCGGCCCGATCTACGCCGGTACCAACGAAATCCAACGCAACATCATCGCCGAGCGGCTCCTCGGCCTACCACGAGGAGGCAGCCGATGAAATTCGCGCTCAGCCCGGAGCATCTGGACTTCGGTGCCAGTATCCGCAAACTTTTCGAATCCGGTTCGACTCCCGCCGCGGTGCGCGCGTGGAGCGGTGCGGATCCCGCACCCGGCCGCGGCCTGATCGAACAGCTCGCCGCCGCCGGCGCCCTGGGCCTGACCATCGCCGAGGATTTCGGCGGCCTCGGTGCCGAACCGCTCGACCAGCTGGTCGCTTTCATCGAGATCGGGCGGGCAGCGGCGCCCGGCCCGCTGGTGGAAACCGCGGCGGCCGTACCGGCGCTGCTGCAGGCGCTGGCCGAGACCGACCCGGCGCCCGCGCAACGCTGGCTGCCCGGGATTTCCGAAGGCACCCTGTCGGCCACCATCGCCTTCGGCGGGGACACCGGTACCGCGGTCGCCGTGGACGCGGACCGCGCCGACCTCGTACTCCTGGCCCAGGGCGATCGCCTGTCGACGGGTCGAGTGGGCGAACAGGTGCGGTCGGTGGATCCGGCGCGGCGGCTGTTCGTCGTCGAAGCCGACGAAACCATCGCCGAAGGACCGCAGGCCCGCGCGGCCATCGCCGCGGGATTCGATTTCGGTGCGCTGGCCAATGCCGCGCAGCTGCTCGGCGCCGGTAAGGCACTGCTCGACGCCTCGACCGAGTACGTCAAGCAGCGCAAACAGTTCGGCCGGCCGATCGGTGAATTCCAGGCGGTCAAACAGAAACTGGCCGATGTGTTCATCGGCCTCGATCTGGCCGAACCGCTGCTGTACCGGGCCGCACTCACCACCGGTGGGCCGAACCGGGTCCGCGATATCTCCGCGGCGGCAGTCGCCGCTGCCGATGCCGCCTACCGGGCGGCGCGGGCCGCGCTGCAAGTCCACGGCGCAATCGGCTACACCGCCGAATACGATCTGTCGCTGTGGCTCACCCGGGTCACCGCCCTGCGCTCCGCGTGGGGCACCCCGGATCTGCATCGCGGCCGGGTCGCCGAAGCACTGCGCGCGACCGGAGCGGTGGACCCGGCGGGCGCGCTCACCTGAGAACACACGCACCCGGGGGCGGCCGGGGCCGCACCGGGTGCACTGCCGGAGCATCCGGCGCGCTCGTCCGATGCGACCCCGGCACACAGTGGCAACAACCGGACGTAGGCGCCTCGGCATCCGTCCGTCACACCTACGGGAGAAGAGATGATCAGCGAGGAACAGCAGGAGCTGGTGTCGGCAGTCCGGGGACTGCTGGCCAAACGCGATGCGCGGGCGGGTATTCGCCAGGCCATGGACACCGACCTGGGCTACGACCCGCAACTGTGGGCGCAGCTGTGCGAACAGGTCGGGGTGGCGGCACTGGCGATCCCCGAGGAGTACGGCGGCTTCGGTGCCGGACTGCCCGAATCCTTGCTGGTCGTCGGGGAAATCGGCCGCACCCTCGCCGATGTGCCGATGCTCGGGTCGGCGGTCCTGGGTGCGCAGGCGGTACTGCTGTCCGGTGACAGCGAAGCCTGTGAGCGGTTGCTGCCCGGTATCGCCGAAGGCAGCCGCACCCTCGCCGTCTGCTGGGCCGGTGCCGCGGGCTGGGACGAGTTCGGCGTGCGGGCCGACGGGGAAACCCTGCACGGCACCGCGCACTACGTCCTCGACGGCACCATCGCCGACACCCTGATCGTGCTCACGGACAGTGGTCTGTTCGAAGTCGACCCGTCAGCTGCCGGGGTCGAGCGCCGGCGGGTGGCGGCCATGGACCCGTCCCGGGCGCTGTCCGAGATCACCTTCACCGGCGCCGCGGCCCACCGGCTCGGCACCGCCGACCCCGCCGCGATTGCCGACCGGCTCCGCCGGATCGCATGGGCCGCTTTGGCCGCCGAACAGGTCGGCGCGGCCGAATACTGCCTGGAGGCGACGGTGGAATACACCAAGTCGCGGGTGCAGTTCGGCCGGGTCATCGGCAGCTTCCAGGCGCTCAAGCACCGGATGGCCGATATGTATGTCCTGACCGAATCCGCCAAATCGACCGCCCTGACCGCCGCCATCGCCCTGGCGGAGGAAAGCCCCTCGGCGGCCGAGGATGTCTGGGTCGCCCGCCGTCAGTGCACCGAAGCGTTCTCCACGATCGCGGCCGAAACGATCCAGCTGCACGGCGGTATCGCCATCACCTGGGAACACGACGCCCACCTGTACTTCAAACGCGCCCACGGCGATGCGCAACTCTTCGGCACTCCGAAACGGCCGGCCGTCCACAGCTGACGGAGCTACCGGGATCCGCGGTGGTGCGTCGGCGCCACCGGCAACCGTTCCGGCTAAGGGTTCTGTTCTGCCAGTTCGGTGCCGCCGAATGTCCGCCGGCAGGGGACCTCGACACCGTCCCCCGCGGCGGCGAGCTCGACCGAGTCGTACGGCCGTCATACAGCCAGAATCGGCACCTCGTACTTGTGGCACCACGGATCGCGGGTGACCAGCGTCAGCCCTTCCACGCTCGCCTGAGCCACCAGCATGCGGTCGAAGGGATCGCGGTGGATCAGCGGAAGCCGGCCGGCCGCAATGGCATGGCCGGAGCTGATCTCGAGCGTGACCAGACCGCTGTCACGAATACGCTCGGGTATATCGAGTGGGCCGCCGAGTTTTCCGGCGGCCTGCTTGATCGAAACCTCCCATATGGACACGACACTGACCAATACGTCCGGATCGTGGTCGAGCCGGTCCTTCAGTTCGTCCGACAAGGCCGGGTCGTCGGTGAGCCACCACAGCACGACATGGGTGTCGAGTAGCAAGGTCATCGGGGCATGCCGAAATCGTCCGCAATCGCCGCATTGGTCTCGTCGGAGTCCCACTCGGCCCCGAGGTCGACACCGCGCAGCGACCCCCGGGCAGTGCGGTTCACCCGCCGTACCAGGGGCACCACTTTGGCCACCGGATGACCGGCCCGGCTGATCACGATCTCCTCGCCCCGTTCGACGCGTTCCACGATGCGCGACAGGTTGGTCTTCGCCTCGTGGATATTGAACTGTTCTGCTGCTTTGGCGGCCATACCCACCTCCTTAGCTAAGATGTTAGCCCACCTTCTCGGGTGCAGGTAGCGGCGCCGAACTGATCGGTCGCGCAATAATCCGTTGCGCGGGCGGTCGCGCCGTGGAAACGTGTCGGGACAACAGCGAGTCGTGAGGGAGGTGGAGAGCGTGACGGTCGGTCGGATTGTCGTGCCGCGGCGGACCGTGCCGGTCTGTGCCGCAGCGTTCTCCACCCCGAACCTCCCTCGCTGAACCCGGTCGGGTTCGGCGCCCGACGAAGGAATTCCCCACAATGGTCGATTACGACCTGCTCATCCCCTATGGCTGGACCGAGAGCGTCGCCGAGGAATATCTGCCGTATCTCGATACCGGTTTCCTCCCGGCCCGCATTGTGCGAATGGACCGCGGCGAATGTGATGTGGTCACCCCGGGCGGTCCTGCCCGTGCCCTCTGCCCACGCGCTGATTCCGAGGTCAGCGGCCTGTGCACCGGCGACTGGGTGGTCCTCGACGCCCGCTCTCATGTCCGGGCGCTGCTACCGCGACGTTCGGTGATCGCCCGCTCGTCGGCATCCGGCCGGTCCGAGCGCCAGATCCTCGCCGCCAACGTCGATACCGTGCTGATCTGCACGGCCGCCGACGGCGACGTCGATCTGGGACGAATCGAACGTATGCTCGCCCTGGTCTGGGAGGGTGGCGCCCAACCGATCGTCGTCCTCACCAAAGCCGATACCGCACAGGAGTTGCCGCTCGACGAGGTCCGCGCGGTAGCTCCGGGTGCGACGGTGCTGGCCGCCAGCGCGGAAACCGGAGCCGGTCTCGACGTGCTCACCGCCGTACTCGACGGCACCGTCGCACTGCTCGGGCCGTCCGGCGCCGGGAAATCCACCCTCGCCAACGCCCTGCTGGGCGCGGAGGTGTTCGCCACGAACCAGGTGCGTGGCGCCGACAAGAAGGGCCGGCACACCACCGTGCACCGGGAACTGCGCCCACTGCCGGGCGGCGGAACGCTCATCGACACCCCCGGCCTCCGGGGTGTCGGCGTATGGGATGCCACCGAAGGTATCGGCCGGACCTTCAGCGATATCGAGGAACTGGCCCGCGATTGCCGCTTCGACGATTGCGCACACGACCAGGAGCCGGGCTGCGCGGTCCGTGGAGCCGTCGACTCCGGCATCCTCACCCCGCGCCGCCTGCACAGCTACCGCAAACTGGCCCGGGAAAACGCCTGGTTGCAGGCCCGCACCGATAAACGGCTGCAGGCCGAACGCGACCAGGCCTGGCGCAGTATCACCAAACAGCAGCGCCGCATGTACCGGGACCGCGGCACCCGCTGACCCTGGATCGCCGAGGCGGCCGTATCGGGCGGCGGCCACGCGGAGCATCTCGCGTGACCGCCGCTCTGGTGCCCGTCGCGCAACGGCGCCGACGGATCGAGCAACTCCTCGACAGCAACCTCGGATTCGGGCCGAGCACCCGGGAGACCGGCGGCCCGTAGCCGGGCACCGACCACGCGACGAGCGCTGCACCGGAAAGGCCGGGTCAGCGGATGCGCATGATGCCGGTGATGGTGCCCTGCCAGAGTTCGCCGTTCGTTGTTGTCAGTCCGGCCATCTGGAGGGTGTCGGCAACGATCGTGGCCGACATCGCTTGTTTGGCGGTGACTTCACCGGTGGCGGGGTCGATGACGCCGTAGGCATAGCCGTCCAGCGGGGTGGTCAGGCCGAGACCGAGCCGCAGGACGGTGTAGATATTGCCGTCGGCGGCAGACAGTTTCGGTACCGCGGCGCTGCGGACATCGTTTTCCCACACGGTGTGGCAGCCCTGGTCGTCGATATCGACGCGCGTCATTCCGCCGGAGAACGGCGCGATGGCGGGTTCGGCGGGGCCGGCGTCGTCGGGAACCGTCGGGTACGGGTAGCCGTAGGTGCTCGCCACGAACACCGAGCGGCCGATACCGATGGGGGAATTCTCGCTGCCGGGGCCGCCTTCGGTGAGTACCGGCTGGTTGCAGACGAGTTCGCCGGTGCCGGCGCGGTAGACCAGCAGATGAACCTGGTCGTCGGCGTTGTCGACGATCGTGAGGTACTCGGTGCCGTCGCCGGGCCCGAAGTAGGTGGGTGTCGAGCCGGTGCCCCAGCTGAGCTGGCCCGGTTTCCGCGCCGAACCGCGATCGTAGGCGGCGCGCCACTTCACCTTCGGCGCAGCGGCCCCGCCGGCCGCGAATTCGTACAGTGCGTGGGTCGTCGCGACGGCCACACCGTCCGGTGACGCCGAAATGCTGTTGGCGACTCGCTCGCCGGCCGGCAGCTGATGGGTGGTCACCGCGCCGTTACGCCCGACCTTGCCGACCAGTCCCCCGCCGGTGGCGAACCAGACGTTGCCGGACCAGTCCGGTACGAGACCGGTTACCGCGTCACCCTCCGGTATCGCCGCGGTCAGGTCGGTGTTCTCGGCTACTGTCAGTCCCCATTTACCCGAGGCGTCGCGATTGTGCGCAATCCGCAGCAGCCGGCGCTGCCCGTCGACGACCACCAAGCGGTTCTCGTTGTCGAGATAGGCGTACACGCCACCCAGCAGGCTGCCCTTGGTGAGGCTCATTTTCGCAGCCGCCGGACCGATGGGCCCTTTCGCGGGATCGAACAGGTAGACGGTCGGCGCGCGATCGACGATCGCCGTGCACAGCGCGACGATCATCCCGTCCGACCCTTGCAGAATCGTGGGGCAGGCGGCCGCCATCGGGTCACCGGCGGGCACCACCCAGTCCGTGCCCGGTCCGGCGAGTGGGGTCACGTCCGAGGAACCGGCATCGCCGTGCATGGTTGCGGTGCCGAGCGGGCCGAGATGTGGATTCGCCGGACCCAGTGGCCCCCAGTTCGGTGCGGCACTCGACGGTACCGCTGTGAGTGCGAGCGCGGCGGCGAGCACCGGCAGCGCTCGCACGGCGGAACGGGCTATACGCATGGCGGCATATTAATGAAACCCGTTCTAGTTCGGGCGGAATCGAACTATCTCGTTCCCGCCCGGCCAGAAGTGTGCAAGCACCGCCGGACCGTTACTCCGGGACGTCCAGTACGCCCTCGTCGACGGCCCATTTGATGGTTTTCTGCAAACGTTCACAGGTGTCCGGGCGACCCGGACCGCGCCCTTTGGCGCTGATCTCGGCGAAGACCGGGCACTGGGACGCCGGATCGCCGGTCCACTGCACGGAGGTCTGCCGGGAACTGCTCTTACGAACCAGCACCTCGTTATGGCAGGCCTGACACCGCAACGGTGTCAGGCCTTCCTCCAGGTACCGTTCCCGGTCCACGACCGTCTGGGCCCGCACCGCGTCCCGCCGCGCGGGCTGGTCGGCGAAGTCGGGTGCTTTCGCCCAGCTGGGCATGTCAGACTCCCGCCTCCGCTTGGTCGGCGTCCGCCGCCGTCTCTTCTTCGCGCTTACGCCGCAGATTCTCTTCGACCTCGGCCTCCCAGGCCTCGTTCGCCTTGGTCGTATCGACCTCGAACTCGAAGCGCTGGGTCATCTTCTCGGTCACATCGGCGGCATCGACGTAGAACTGCTCGTACCAGCGCCGCAGCTGGTAGACCGGCCCGTCCTCCTCGCAGAGCAGCGGATTCTCGACCTTGGACTTGTGCTTCCAGATCTCCACATCCTGCAGGAAGCCGTCGCCGAAGAAATCGGCCATGGTCATCGCCAGCTTCTGCGCGGTGTCGTCGTCGAGGCCCTTCGGCTTCTCGACGGTCAGGCCCCACTGCAGCATGAACGAATCCTGCGTCACCGGGTAGTGGCAGTTGATCAGGTTGACCGTGATCTCGTAGCCACCGTAGGTATTGACCAGCGGGTTGATCATGTAGGACGGCCCGAAGTACGAGGCCTCCGATTTCAGGAGCTGATCACCGGCGTACTTGGCGCCCATCCCGATATCGGGACGCCCCTTGGTCTCCAGGAACTGAGTGGCGACATGCCCCTCGAAAACGTTCTTGAAGTAGGTGGGGAAGGCGTAATGGATATAGAAGAAGTGGGCCATATCCACCACGTTGTCGATGATCTCGCGGCAGTTCGCGCCCTCGATCAGCAACGAGTTCCAGGTCCACTGCGTCCAGCCGCTGTCCAGTTCCTCCTTCGGGTTCCCGTCCGCATCGGTGTACGGGCCCTCGATATAGGGGATGGTGACCTCGGGCGGCGGTTCGTTGCCCTCGTGGTCGTGCCAGACGAAGAGCTGGCCGTTACGTTCCAGGGTGATCCAGCGCCGTGTCCGGGCCAGCGGCGGAACCCGCCGGGCGTAGGGAATGGACGTGCATTTGCCGTTCGCGCCCCACCGCCAGTCGTGGAACGGGCAGGCGATATCGTCGCCCTTCACCTCGCCCATACTCAGATCTCCGCCCATATGGCGGCAGAACGCGTCGAGTACGTGCAATTCGCCGGCGCTGTCGGCCCAGATCACCAGTTTGGTGCCGAACGCCTGCACCGAATGCGGTTTGCCGTCCCGGAAATTCTGCGCCAGGCCCAGGCAATGCCATCCGCGCGCGTACCGGGTGGGGGTCGAACCGACGTCGAGCTCCCGCACCTTCGCACCACCGCTTGCCGGGGTTACTGCCATCGCGATTCCTCCTCCTGCTGTACTAGAACACGTTACAAAACTGGCGCCTCGAACGCCAGCCTATTCGCATCACAGCCAGCACAAGTCCCATTTCGGCAGCACACGGACACCGGTTCTCGACATGAACAAGAACCTGTTCTAGTCTCAGAGGTAAATTCTGCGCCGAGCAGATAACTACCGGTTAGCAAAACGACCAGGCAGGAGCAGGGCCGGAGATGACGCGAGAAGTGACCGAACGGGTCGAAGCGCTATTGCCCACGCTGCGCGCCCGCGCACAGGAAGCCGAAGACCTTCGGCAGATTCCCGACGAATCGATCAAGGACCTGCAGGAAGCCGGATTCTTCCGGCTGTTGCAGCCCAAGCAGTGGGGCGGACTGGCAGCAGACCCGGTCGTCTTCTACGACACGGTCCGCAAGATCGCCAGCGCGTGCGGTTCCACCGGCTGGGTGGCCGGGATCATCGGTGTGCACAACTGGCATCTGGCCCTCTTCGGCCAGGAAGCCCAGGAAGAGGTGTGGGGCGAGGACACCGATGTGCGGATCTCCTCCTCCTACGCGCCGATGGGTGCGGGCACCGTGGTCGACGGCGGCTACCAGGTCAGCGGATCCTGGGCCTGGTCGTCGGGTTCGGGTCACGCCGACTGGACCTTCGTCGGCGGTCCGGTGATCAAGAACGGCAAACCGGTCGATTTCGGCAGCTTCCTGATCCCGCGCTCGGAATACGAGATCGACGATGTCTGGAACGTGGTCGGGCTGCGCGGCACCGGATCCAACACCCTCGTGGTGAAGGACGTTTTCGTGCCCACGCACCGGTTCCTGAGCTACAAGACCATGAACGATCTGGCCTCGCCGGGCCTGGAACGCAACACCGACCCGGTCTACAAAATGCCGTGGGGCACCATCCACCCCACCACCATCTCCGCGCCGATCGTCGGTATGGCCTACGGCGCCTACGAGGCGCATGTCGAGCACCAGGGCAAGCGTGTGCGCGCCGCCTACGCCGGCGAGAAGGCCAAGGAGGATCCGTTCACCAAGGTGCGGATCGCCGAGGCGTCCAGCGATATCGACGCCGCGTGGCGGCAGCTGTCGGGCAATGTCGCCGACGAATACGCGCTGCTGCTCGAAGGTAAGGAAATCCCGTTCGACCTGCGGGTCCGCGCCCGCCGCGACCAGGTCCGCGCGACCGGCCGCGCCATCGCCTCGATCGATAAACTGTTCGAGAGCTCCGGCGCGACCGCCCTTGTCAACGGCACCCCGCTGCAGCGGTTCTGGCGTGACGCGCATGCCGGCCGGGTACACGCCTCCAACGATCCGGAGCGCGCCTACCTCATGTACGGCACCCACGAGTTCGGTCTGCCGGTTTCGGACGGGATGGTGTGATGACCTCGACCGCCGAACTCACCTACGAGTCCACCTCGAAGTTCGCGCAGGTCCGGCCGGATCTGAAACTGCATTATCACGAGGCCGGGGTCGGCAACGGCCCCACCATCGTGCTGCTGCACGGCGGCGGGCCGGGGGCTTCGTCGTGGTCGAACTTCTCCCGCAATATCCCGGTGCTGGCCCGCGATTTCCATGTGATCGCCGTGGACCAGCCCGGATACGGGCAGTCCGACAAGCCCACCGAGCATCCGCAGTACTTCGTGCACAGCGCGTCGGCGCTGAAGGATCTGCTGGACACCCTGGAAATCACCGATCGGGTTCACCTGCTCGGCAATTCGCTCGGCGGCGGGGCGTCGGTACGGTTCGCGCTCGACTATCCCGACCGGGCCGGGAAGCTGATCCTGATGGGCCCCGGCGGCCTGAGCACCAACCTGTTCGCTCCCGACCCGACCGAGGGTGTGCGGCTGCTGTCGAAGTTCACCTATGAGCCGACGCGGGAAAATATCGAGGCCTTCCTGCGGATCATGGTTTTCGACCAGTCGCTGGTCACCGACGAACTGATCGACGAGCGCTTCGAATCGGCCAAGAAGCCGGAATCGATCGCGGCGATGCGCGCCATGGGCAAATCATTCGCCAGTGCCGATTTCGAGAAGGGCATGCTCTGGCGTGACGCCTACAAACTGCGTCAGCCGACACTGCTCATCTGGGGTCGCGAGGATCGGGTGAACCCGCTCGACGGTGCGCTGGTGGCGTTGAAGTCGGTTCCGCGCGCCCAGTTGCACGTATTCGGCGGCTGCGGACATTGGGCCCAGCTCGAAAAATTTGCCGAATTCAACCGGCTCGCCACCGATTTCCTGCTCGGCGTCAAGGAGAAGTGACAATGAGTATCAAGGCACTCGGCTATATGCGGATCGAAGCCACCGATATGGCGGCTTGGCGCGAGTACGGGCTGAAAGTACTCGGCATGATGGAGGGCTCCGGAGCGAATCCCGATGCGCTCTACCTGCGCATGGACGATTTCGCCGCACGCCTGGTGATCGTGCCCGGCGACAAGGACCGGCTGCTGGTCTCCGGCTGGGAGGTCACCGACGGTCCGGCGTTGCAGCGACTCCGGGAGACCCTCGAGAAGGAGGGCATCCCCTACACCGAGGGCACCAAGGAAGAACTGGACGAGCGTCGCGTCGAGGGCATGATCCGGTTCCAGGATCCCTCCGACAACACCCTCGAGGCGTTCTACGGTGCGCAGTATCTCGGCCGCCGGTTCGTCAGCCCGTACGGCCACAAGTTCGTCACCGCGGAGCAGGGCCTCGGACACGTCGTCCTGACCTGCACCGACGATGCCGCCGCGCAGGCTTTCTACCAGGACGTCCTCGGCTTCCGGCTGCGGGATTCCATGCGGCTGCCACCGCAGATGGTGGGTCGGCCGGAGGACGGGGACCCGGCGTGGCTGCGGTTCTACGGCTGCAACCCGCGCCACCACGCGCTGGCGTTCCTGCCGCTGCCCAACCCGACCGGCATCGTGCATCTCATGGTCGAGGTGGAGAACTCCGACGACGTCGGCCTCTGCCTGGATCGCGCGCAGCGCAAGAAGGTGAAGATGTCGGCGACCCTGGGCCGGCATATCAACGACAAGATGCTGTCGTTCTATATGAAGACCCCCGGCGGATTCGACGTCGAATTCGGTTGTGAAGGACTGGAAGTCGACGACCACAGCTGGATCGCCCGCGAATCCACCGCGGTGAGCCTGTGGGGACACGACTTCTCCGTGGGATTCAAGTGATCTACGGCCGGGGGCGGGGGGGGGGAGGCCCCCCCCCCCGCCCCCACCCCGGGGCGCCCCCCCCCCCCCCCCCCCCGGCCCGTAGATCACTTGAATCCCACGGAGAAGTCGTGTCCCCACAGGCTCACCGCGGTGGATTCGCGGGCGATCCAGCT
>NZ_JARWNW010000084.1 GCF_029868325.1 Nocardia carnea | reverse complement strand
GATCTGGCCCGTCTCTACCGGGGCGAGGAACTGCCGGAATTGGGCGTGACCTTCACGGAACTGTCCGCGCAGCGCGCCGGGCGCCGCGCACGCGCCGAGGATAACGCCAGGTGGGGGGAGAAGATCGACGATAGGCCGGGCCCACCGGGCTTCCCCCGGCCCCTCTACCGGGTACAAAGGCTGGGTTGGTTTTTTCGGGCCCGCGGGGGGGGGCGCGGGGTTCGGCCCTTCAGGCGTTGTGTTTCAGCACCCGATGCTCGCGCCTGCGGCGCATTGCATCGGGTGCTGAAACACAACGCGGGCCGAACCCTTTGAGGGCCTCGCTGGACTCGGCGCCGCCGTTGGTTGCGTTCGGTTCAGGGGGTGTGACTACCCTTCCGTCCCACGGCCCCCGGATGCAGCGCCACCGACTGAACGTTCGACCAGGGGGAGGGTGCGTAGTTCGCGCTCCAGATGCCATTGCAGGTGGGCGGCGATAAGACCGCCGGCCTGGCGGCGGGCCGATTCCGGGATATCCGCGACCCGGTCCCAGCGACCGTGCCGCAGGGCGAACAGTTGATCGAATACGGCAGGAGCCGGGGTGGCGGCACCGGCCGGCCGGCAGTGCACGCAGACCGCGCCGCCGGCGCCGATATGGAACGCGCGATGCGGGCCGGGGGTGGCGCAACGCGCGCATTCGTCGATGGCGGGGGCCCAGCCGGCGTAGTCCATGGCGCGCAGCAGGAAGGCGTCGAGGACGAGTTCGTGTGGGCGGTCCCCGGCCGCGATCGCACGCAGGGCACCCGCGGTGAGGGTATGCAACCGCGGAACGGGAGCGCGTTCCTCCCCGGCCAGGCGTTCGGCGGTTTCCAGGACCGCGCAGGCGGTGGTGTAGCGGCCGTAATCGGCGACGATGGCGGTCGCGAAAGCCTCCACGGTATGCACCTGGGTCACGGTGTCGAGAGTGCGGCCGGGGTAGAGCTGGATATCGACATAGGCGAACGGCTCCAGCCGCGCACCGAACTTCGACTTCGTCCGGCGCACCCCCTTCGCCACCGCCCGCACCACCCCGTGTTGCCTGGTCAGCAGCGTGACAATGCGATCGGCTTCGCCCAGCTTGTGCTGGCGCAGCACCACCGCATGGTCCCTGTACAACTGCACTGCATCATTATGCGGCGCCTGCGGCGCCGCGGGGTTTTGGCCCCCATTGTGGGCGGCAGGTGATACGCGGCGGCCACGGCGGGGAGCGGGCCTGGCGGTGGCCGCCGATTTTGCTGATGTAGACCACTTCGTCGCCGTCGCGGACACCGAGGTGCACGGTTTCGCTGGTCCGGGTGAACAGGTCCTGGAGGAAGGGCACCGCGACCTCGAGCAGGGTCGCCC
>NZ_JARWNW010000083.1 GCF_029868325.1 Nocardia carnea | reverse complement strand
GTCGCCGGTCGCGGTGGAGGGTATCGACGCACGTCTGGTCGATATGGTGCGTGCCCACGGCAGGCGGGTACCGGATCTCCCGCGCGGCCAGGGCTGGTTGTTCGTCGAATTGGCCGGCGAGAGCCGGGCCGCCGCCCGGGCCCCCGCCGACCGCCAGGGCCCGCCCGCCGGTGCGCACGACACCCCGGGCAACGACGACACCCCCCCCGCCCCCGGCCCCCCCCACCCCCCCGCGGCGATCTCGGCGCCCGCGGTCGCCAGATCCTCGTAACCGAGCACCACGAGCAGGGTCGCGGCGGGTATCGGCACCAGGTCCACTTCGGCTTCCAGCAGCACACCGCAGGTGCCCTCGGTGCCGGCGAAGGCACCGGCGACCGAACTCCCCCGCTCCGGAAGCAGGTACTCCAGACCGTAACCGGAGGCCTGGCGGTCGAACCGGCCGAGATCGGTACGCAGAACCGCGAGCGCGGCGCCGGTGAACTCCGGTAATCCGGGGACCGCGGCCATATCGCCGGCAAGCCGGCGCTCGGTGCCGGTCCCGTCGAGAATCCGCAGTTCACGAACCTGATCAGAGGTGCGGCCCCAGGCGATGGCATGCGGTCCGCAGGCGTTGTTGCCGATCATCCCGCCGAGAGTGCAGCGGTCCTGTGTGGACGGGTCCGGACCGAACCGCAACCCGTGCGCCCGGGCCCGGCGCTGCAGCTCGGCCAGCACCACGCCGGGCTGCACCCGCGCGGTGCGGCGCTGCGGGTCGATACCGGCGATACCGTTCAGGTACCTGCTGAAATCGCAGACGATACCGGGTCCTACAGCATTACCGGCCACGGAAGTGCCGCCGCCGCGCGCGGTGAAGGGCACGCCTTCGGAACGGGCGAGCTCCAGCGCCGCCGCCACATCGGCGTCCCCGCGCGGGAACACGACGACCTCCGGCAGCACCCGGTAGTTCGATGCATCGGAGGAGTACTCCACCCTGCGGCGATGGGAGATATCCACCACCTCCGCGCCGATCCGGGCACGCAGCTCCCGCGCGAGCGCATCCCGCCGCCTGTCGTGGTCGGTCACGACGACCAGCCTAGGCGCACCTCCGGTTCCACTCCGGTCTCGCGCGTCGGTATACCGGCACCGAATTCGCCGGCGCCTCGCTCGAGGCCGCGTGTACCGATCGCAAGTTCACCGGCGAAGCTCCGCGCCTCGCGGCACCACTATCGGCGAGCCTGTTCGATCGCGGCCCCGCGTGCAGCCCGGTGTACCTGCCCCGGAGCGGGACCGGCCGGCGAGCGCGCGGCCTGTCCCGGTACAGACACGGGGCGGATCAGGAGTCGCCGAGGTCGCGTTCGACCGAACGTACGGTGCCCTGGGCGAGTGCGCACTGCACGGGGTCGGAACCATCCGATTCGGCGGTGATCACGCAGTTCACCACGGCTTGGCGGCGGGTGGACCCGGTGACCGTGGCGACGGCGCGCAGGCGGTCACCACGGGCGGGACGCAGGTAGGTGACGGAGAAGCCGCCGGTGAGCACATTCGCCCCGAGGACGGTTCCGGCGGCGAAGGTGATCGCGTTATCGGCCAGGTAGGACAGCACCCCACCGTGGACATAGCCGAACTGCTGGGCGAGTTCCGGGCGGATCGGCACGCTCAGGGTCGCGGAACCGGTTTCGAAGGCGGCGAGCTCGGTGCCGACGAGGTTCGCGAACGGCTGGGCGGCCAGCACTTTCGCGGCCAGGTCGAAATCGAGCGGGGCTGGATCGGACATCTTCGCCTTTCGGTCGGTGAGCGAGTACGCCGCGGTGGGCCTGCGAACGCGCCACTCGGGTGAAACCGCGTCCACTGCCGAGCGGTGTGACCCCAGTCTGCCGCCCGGCGGACCGGCCCGCGCCCCCGCCGTGCAACTCCCCGCCGGCCCCGGCGAGCCTGCGATGTCCCCGATCGGACGGGGCCGTCCGGCGGAGTCTCGGCCGGTGGCCGGCCTTCAATCCCTCGTCCAGGTCCTGCGAACGGCATGGAGGCCGGGAAGGACACCGTCACCGCACGTCTGCATGAGCAGGACAGCCGGAACACGCGCTATGGACCAGCGAATATGCAGCACGGTCCGGATGATATCCCCCGGTTGTCACCCGGGAGGAGTAAGACTGCATACGTGGCCAGATGGCTGTTGCATGTCGACCTCGACCAATTCCAGGCCGCGGTGGAATTCCGGCGGCATCCCGAATTGCGCGGGCTGCCGGTGATCGTGGGCGGGAACGGGGACCCCGAGGAACCCCGCAAGGTCGTGACCTGCGCGTCGTACCCGGCTCGGGCCTACGGGATCCGGGCCGGGATGCCGCTGCGGACGGCGGCGCGCAAATGTCCCGGCGGTGTTTTCCTGCCCCTGGATCCGCCCAGCTACGACGAGGCTTCCGAGCAGGTCATGGCGCTGCTGCGAACCTTCACCGATCAGGTGGAGGTGTGGGGCTGGGACGAGGCGTTCGTGGCAGCCGAGACCGATGCCCCGGAAAGCCTGGCGGCCGCGATCCGCGCCGGGGTCGCCGAACTCGGCCTGACCTGCGCGGTGGGTATCGGGGACAACAAGCTCACCGCCAAACTGGCCACCGGGTTCGCGAAATCGGTCGGTAAATCCGCCGATACGCCGGCCGAGCAACCGGGCGCCCACACCGGTATGTTCCGGTTGACGGCGACGAACTGGTCGCAGGTGATGGCACATCGGCCGACGAACGCGCTGTGGGGAATCGGTGCCCGGATCGCGGCCCGCCTGGCCGAGTTGGATATCCACACCATCGGCGATCTGATGGCCGCGGACCGGGCCGTGCTGGCGGCCGAGTTCGGGCCCACCAACGGCCCGTATCTGTGGGTCATGGCTCGCGGGGCAGGCGATACCGAGGTGGTGACCAAACCACCCCCGCCGGTGGGGCGCAGCAAATCGGAGACCTTCCCGCGCGACCTCACCGAACGCGACGAGATCCGCGAGCAGGTCGCCCGGCTGGCGGCGGAGGTCACCGCGGAGATCGCCGCGGCGGGCCGGATCGCGGTCCGGGTGGCGGTCACGGTGCGGACCAGCACTTTCTATACGCGCAGTAAACAGTCGAAACTGGCCGAACCCACGACGGATGTTCCCACCATCGTCGATACCGCGCTGCGCATTCTGGACCGGTTTCCGCTGGACCGTCCGATCCGGCTGCTCGGCGTCCGGCTCGAACTGGCGCCCGTCCCGGGCCCGGCGGCTTGACCTAAATGAAGGTTGAGCTTTTAGTGTCGGTGCACTGGAGTTGAATCGGGCTCCGGAGCGGAAGGACATGTCGGATGAGCATGGAATCGGTTGCCTGGGATCAGATGTACCGGCGGATGCACGCCCCCGAGGAACAGCGGGCGTTCAGCCTCGCCACGGCCCGGCGCATCCTGAAGTTCGCGCGGTCGCATCGGCGCCGGATGGGTGCGTTCCTGATGCTCAGCGTGGTAGCGGCGGTACTCGCGGTGGCCACACCGCTGCTGGCGGGCCGGGTGGTCGACGAGATCATCGGCGGCTCCGCCGCCCGGACGGTGATCATGCTGGCCCTGGCCATCGCCGGCCTCGCCGTTCTCGATGCGGGATTGGGGCTGGCGATCCGATGGCTGTCGGCCCGTATCGGGGAGGGCCTGATCCTGGATCTGCGCACCGCCGTGTTCGATCACGTCCAGCGCATGCCGATCGCATTCTTCACCCGGACCCGGACGGGCGCCCTGGTCAGCCGCCTCAACAACGATGTGATCGGGGCCCAGCGCGCGTTCAGCGACACGCTCTCCGGAGTGGTCGCCAATCTCGTCACCGTCATCCTCACGCTGGTGGTGATGCTCCAGCTGTCGTGGCAGATCACGCTGCTCGCCCTGCTGTTGCTACCGGTCTTCGTGATCCCGGCCCGCCGGATGGGTGATCGGCTGGCCGATATCCAGCGCGAGGCCGCCGGACTGAACGCGGCCATGAGCACCCAGATGACAGAACGTTTCTCGGCGCCGGGCGCAACCCTGGTGAAACTGTTCGGCCGGCCGGACCAGGAGTCCGGCGAATTCGCGCTGCGCGCGCGGCGGGTACGCGATATCGGGGTCCGCACCGCCATGCTGCAAACCGTTTTCGTCACGGCATTGACACTGGTCTCTGCCCTCGCGGTGGCGCTCGTCTACGGCCTGGGCGGCTGGTACGCACTGCGCGGGCAGCTCGACGCCGGGGCGGTCGTCGCCCTGTCGCTGCTGCTGACCAGGCTGTACTCGCCGCTCACCGCGCTCGCGAGTGCCCGGATGGAGGTCATGTCGGCGCTGGTCAGTTTCGAGCGCGTCTTCGAGGTTCTCGATCTGAAACCGCTGATCGAGGACGCGCCGGATGCGCGGCCGGTCCCGGCCGGTGGCGTCGCCGTGGAATTCGACGATGTGCGCTTCGGCTACCCCGCGGCAGACAAGGTCTCGCTGGCTTCGCTCGAGGAGGTCGCGACCCTGGACACCCGGGGTGGCGAGGAGGTGCTGCACGGAATCAGCCTCCGCGCCGAACCCGGTGAGCTCATCGCGCTGGTGGGTTCCTCCGGCGCCGGTAAATCGACAGTCGCCCAGCTGGTTTCGCGACTCTATGATGTCGATTCGGGGTCGGTACGGCTGGGCGGCACCGATGTTCGCGAGCTGAGCACCGCCTCGATCCGGGAAACAGTAGGCCTGGTCACCCAGGACGGGCACCTCTTCCACGACACCATCCGGGCCAACCTGCTGCTCGCCGCCCCCGATGCGGACGAGGAGCAGCTGTGGGATGCGCTGAGCCGCGCCCGTTTACGCGATCTGATCGCCTCACTACCCGACGGCCTGGACACCGTGGTCGGCGAACGCGGCTACCGGCTCTCCGGCGGCGAACGCCAGCGTCTCACCATCGCCCGACTGCTGCTCAAACAGCCGCGGGTAGTGATCCTCGACGAAGCCACCGCCTCCTTGGACTCCACATCCGAAGCGGCGGTACAGGCAGCGCTGAACGAGGCATTGCAGGACCGCACCGCACTGGTGATCGCACACCGGCTCTCCACGGTGCGCGCCGCAGACCAGATCCTGGTGGTCGAGGCAGGGCAGATCGTGGAACGCGGAACCCACCCGGAACTGCTAGCGGCGAACGGCCGCTACGCCGAGCTCTACCGCACCCAGTTCGCCGGCGCACCCGAACCGGCCGCAGCCTGAAAACCAACCGGACGCCGCGCACAGTGGTCGCCGAGAGCCGGAACTATCCCGGCCACTCGGCGACCGCGTGCACACGCGATGACCGCCGATCGACTCGCGGACACCTCGGCACACCATCGGCCTCGCCCACGCAACGGCGGTCCCGCCACCTACCGCGCCGCGGCCGCTGACCAGCTGGCCTATCAGCGAGCGCGGCGACCGAAACCAGCCGAGTTCGCAGCCTGCCCCCGGCGGTCGCCTCGTGTTCCACGTCTTCGCCGCGCCGGCCGTATTCATCCACGAGCTGATCGTCGACGGCACCCACGAAGGCCTGGCCGCCGCCCGGGCCCGCGGGCAAGCGCCTCGGCCGGCCGCCGGGGATGTAGATCGTGGCGCACGTGTCGGTGAGTCGGATCGGCTGCGGCACAGCGCTCACTCGACGCGGACGGTCCGGGTATGCCAGCCGGTGGCGCCGTCGGGTACCGGATCGGCCCGCTGTTCGGTCTGCACGCGGCCTTCACCGTCGGTGGCGCGGACTCGGAGGGTGTGGTCGCCGGGTGTCGCGTCCCAGCGCCAGGTCCACTGACGCCAGGTGTCCGAGGAGTATTCCGGCGCGAGTTCGGCGGGCTGCCATGGGCTGTCGTCGACCTGGACTTCTACGGCGGTGATACCGCGGTGCTGGGCCCAGGCCACACCGGCGACGACGGTCGGGCCGGGGGTGATCTCGGCGAACGGGGCGGGTACGTCGATTCGGGAGGCGGTTTTGATCGGGCCGCGCGCCGACCAGCCGCGGCGGGTCCAATACGCCTGGGCCTTGTCGAATCTGGTGACCTCCAGGTCGACCACCCATTTGGTCGCGCTGACGTAGCCGTAGAGTCCGGGGACCACGAGCCGGGCCGGATAACCGTGCTCGACCGGCAGCGGTGCGCCGTTCATCCCGACGGCAAGCAATGCGTCGCGACCGTCGGTGAGAGCCGCGACCGGTGTTCCGGCGGTGAATCCGTCGGCGCTGGTGGACAACACCATATCCGCGTCGGGGCGCACGCCGGCCTCGGTGAGCAGATCCGCCAGCGGGTAGCCGATCCAGCGGGCGTTACCGGCCAGATCGCCGCCTACCTCGTTGGAGACGCAGGTCAGGGTGATCATCTTTTCCACGGCGGGGCGGCGGCGCAGCTCGTCCATGGTCAGTTCGATCTCGCGGTCCACCATGCCGTGGATGCGTAGCCGCCAGTCCTCGCTGGTCACCGCCGGTATTCGCAGCGCGGTGTCGATCCGGTAGAACGTGTCGTTGGGCGTGACGAATTCGGTGAGTCCGCGGACCGGCGGATCGGTACCCGGTGGCGGCGGGGCCGCCGCGGTCACGGGACGCGGCAGCACGAAACGTTCCAGATCGGCGGTTACGGCACGCATTCGTTCTCCGATCCAGCGTCCGGCGGCCGCGCTGCCGGCGGCTACCGCGGCGGCACCTGCCACCAGCACCAGGAACCGGCGCCGGGACGGATCGTCGACCGCCACCTCGTCCACGGGCGTCGGGTTCGGTGCTCGCGCTATCAGAAAGCGCAGCGTGACAACCCCCGCCGCGGTACCGAGCAGGATCGGAATCGCGAACACCGCAGTCGCGTTGGGCCGTCCCAGCACGGCCACGCAGACGACGAGGCCGAAGGCGATGAGCAACGCACTACCGTAAGGCCGCCGCCGTTCCAGCAGACCGACCACGACGGCGAGCACCGCCATCACCACACCCATCGATACGAACAGCACGGCCTTGTCAGCGGTTCCGAACTGTTCGATAGCGAATTCGCGCAACGTTTCCGGCGTGTGGTCGACCACAGTGGCGCCGGTCGCGACGAACGGCGAGGCATCCGGATCGATCAGACCCGCGAACAGTTCCGCGATACCGAGCACCATCCCGGCGGCCACGAGACCGCACAGACCCGCCGCCACAACCCCCGGTGTGCGTTCACTCGCCGGCTCCCGCGATCGTTGCGCGATTCCGGGCGAATCCGGTACATCCTGCATCGGCACCCTCGTTCCGCCATCGGGCCGTGGGCCCGCCTGCCTCGGTGTTCGTCGTACTGCCTAGCTGCGGATGGTGTCATTGTGGGCACGGTTCGGGAAGATGCCCGGGCACAGCGTCACCGAACCGTCAGGAATTCGCGGGCGGCGACGACCCTGCCGTGATCGGGCGGACACCAACAGGCCCGAGCGGCGGCCTGGATTGGCCGTCCGTGATGAACTGCCGGCCACCCTGCCCAGGCTCTGGCCCGAGCCGACCGGGTGGCTCAACCCAGCGTGACCGCCCCGAGCGGTGTGCTGGTCGGCGCCGGCGACCCCCCGTCTGGTTCGATCGTGACCGCAAGCTGTCCGGAACCGCTGAACTCGGTGATATAGGGCGCGTTCGCGGCCGGCAGCTCGGGCAGCACCCCGGCCGGTTGCGGAACACCGGTCGCATCGATCAACCACAGCTGGTAGTCGCTGCCGTCCGGTGGGGCCGGTACGGCATCGAAGGCGACGGTGGCCGCGCCCAGTCCGGCGGAAAAGTGCACCGTGAGGGTCCCGCCGGTACCGATCGGGGTCGAGGACGTGCGGGCGTCGGGCTGCTCGAGTATCTGCTGTGCGGTGACAGCTCCGCCCGGATCGTCACCGGTCTGCCGGCCGAGGACCCCGAAACCGATACCGATAGCAACCACCACCGCGGCCGCGGGCGCCGGGGCCCCCCCCCCCCCCCCCCGGGGGGGCTCCGCCCGGGGGCCCACTGGAGCGGCTTGGGGGGGGCCCCCCGCCCCCCGATCGTGCTTATGGGTTTGTCATCGTGCGAAAGAGTTGCGCAGGTCGGTGACGGTGGCGCGGCGCTCGTAGGCGATCCAGGCGAAGA
>NZ_JARWNW010000082.1 GCF_029868325.1 Nocardia carnea | reverse complement strand
CCCGCGCCGACTATTATCTGGCCTCAATGGGGGGTGCACTTGGACCCTTCCCGTAAATTCTTTGGGTGCTTTTGGGTAAAAAAACTGGTACCCGGGGTTTTGTCCCGGGGGGGGCCCCGACCGGGCCCGCGACCCGAGCTCGTGTGGGCGGCGCAACGGGCAGTTCGGGAACTGTGGCTGCACAGCCGTAGTGAGCCGGGGCTTTCTCAGCCGATATCGGTGATCGGGGTCAGCAACTCCGGGTTGCCCGGCCCGCATCCGGGGCCGACGACGAGCGCGGTGATCTGCGCGCCGTTTCGCCCACCGACGAGTATCAGCACCGCATCGTCCCGGTCGCGGAACTTCATCTCGGTGGACCCGAGTACGGGGCGGTCGACCCCGGCAGCACGGACACATGCGGTAAGGGCCGCAGGATCGGCCAGCCGGCCGGGCACATCGTGGCGGCCCAGTGCGCGCAGCGCGATCGCTGTATCGAACTCGGCGCCCGAGTCCGTGCCCGCGGTGGCGGTAGGGGCGGCAGTCGGCGTCGTTTCGCCCTCGGGCCGGACGCCGGCGAACAGCGCGGCGCCGGCGCAGATCAGTACCGCGGCGGCCGCGGCGATCGTGGCGGCGAGCCGCCGGCGCCGGCGACGAGCGTCCAGCGATATCGGCGCCCCACCGGCCGGCTCGGCCCCCGGCGCGGACCGGTCCGCGTCCGCAGCCCCGAACCTTGCGGCGAGCGCCGGTGCCGGGACATCACCGAGCGGCACAGTTGCCTCCACCGCCCCGGCGGTATCGCCACCGTCCTGGTGACCCGCTTCGCTCCCGAGGGATTCGGCGAACGCGTCCAACCGAGCGGCGATATCCGCCGGCATCGGGCGGACCACCCGGTCGGACTCGGCGAGGCCGGTGAGAGATGTGCGCAACGCATCGAGCGATTCGAGATAACGGCGGGCGTCCGGATCCCGGCGGACCGCCGGCCAGAGCCGGGCCTCCAGTGCGGGGTCGAGATTTCCGGCGTGCAGATCGGCGAGCAACTCCGCGGGGAAAGGAGGTTGCGGAACGGGGCTCATGACCTTCGCACCTCCAATTCTGCTGCGTCCATCTGGCTCGGGTGTCGATTCCTGGGGTCTGCGGTTGCACTCCCGGTGAGTACATCCCATTCGGGAGGGAAAATGTGTCACTGGTTTGGACGCGTCGTCCTCACATCCGGTTCCCCTCCCCGTTCAGCGAATCCAATTCGGCCTTGAGACGCTGCCGCGCCCGCGCACATCGGCTCTTGATCGTGCCCACCGGAACACCGAGTAGATCGGCGGCGTCGGAGACGCTGTACCCCTCGACATCCACGGCCACCACCGCCGCGCGCTGGTCCGGCGGGAGCGCGAACAGGGCACGTTCCAGCACGATGGAGATATCGACCCGGCTGTATTCGTCGGCGTAGTCCGATATTTCGGGCCAGACCTCCGGCGGGAGGACCACGGCCCGCTGGGCGCGGTTGCGCCGGATCCGGTCCAGGCAGGCATTGACGACGATGCGGTGCAACCAGGTACGAACCCCGGAATCACCACGAAACGAGCCCGCGTTGCGATGGGCCGACAGCAGAGCTTCCTGGAGCGAATCGGCGGCGTCCTCGGGGGTATAGCAGACACGTGCGGCGGTCTGCCAGAGATGGTCGTTGTGCCGGCGGATCAGTTCGGCGAAGGCATGCGGCGCCCCGGCCGCATGCGCCCGCAGTAAATCGGTATCCGAGGTGATATCGAACCCGGTTTCTCGCGCCGCTGCCCCAGGAGACGGCACCGTCTCCCCGCGAACCCCCGCATTCAATTCGGACGACAATAGCCAACCCCTTGGACAACCGCCCACGACAGCGTCGGCGCGGTGCGAGCCGGCCTGTGGTGATTACTGCGTGTACTCAGCGAGCGGGACCGTACCCCTGATCCCACCGGCTCCCTCCTGGGAGCGCGGACCGTGATCATATCCCGGCCACCATTGCGCGGCAACCGGATCCAGATCCTCCGGATATCCGTATGGGGCGATGAAACAGCAGGTCAGGGCTTTGCTTCGAAACTCAGCTCGGCGATCGAGCTCTGGAACTGGGCACCGGAATTGCCCAGACCGGTGACCCAGATCAGCACGTAGCGGGCAGCCTGATCACTCTGCACCGGAACCTCCGTGACCCCCTCGCCGAGCACCGCGGTACCGGCGAGCTGGGTCTGGTCCAAGGTGGGGGTTTCGGTGGGCGAGGTCCGGATCTCGACCGAGGTGCCCGGGGTCGGCGAGGTGATGGTGACCTTGGTGAGGTTCGCCGGGCTGGGCAGGGTCGCCAGCAGGCCGACTCCCTTCTTCAACGCCGGGAACTGCTGGAAGTACTGGTCGGTGCTCCACGAGGTGGCCGGATCACCGTCCATCGCCGCGGGCCCGCCGTCGGGGTCGTCCGGCGTGCCCTCCGGGGAGAACACCGTTATCCCCGAGATCGGCACCGGTACGCCGGCGGCCCCGGCAGGTGTGCTCGACGGGGCCACCGAGCTCGGCGACTCCTCCGGCGCGCGGCTGGTCGTCAAACCGATCACGCGCTGCTCGTTGAGCGGTTCACTGGAGTCGCCCGGTGCGAAAACGCTCACCAGCCACCAGATGACGATGCCGACCACGAGCGCGGTGAGAATCCCCAGGGCCACCATGATCCACATCATCCGTTGCGATTTCTCGCGTTCGGCGGCCAGCAGCTCCGGATCGGCCAGCGATTCGTCGGCCGGTGCCGGAGCGCGCTGCCCCAGCCGCAACACCGGGATGAAATCGGTCTTCTGGTCCACCACCGAGGCCTGTTCCAGCACGTGCTGGATGGTGGCGGCGGTGCGGACACCCTTGTTCGGTTCCAGCGAGCGTACGGCCACGGCCGAGATCTCGAAGGGAACCTCGGGCCGGATCTGGCGGGGTTCGACGGGGGTGCCGTCGGACCCGAAATCGGCCAGGCGCAACCCGCCCACCGTGGCAGCGTTCCCGCTGACGCCGCCGGACCGCAGCGGCCAGCGGGCGGTGATGAGCGCGTAGAGCATGGCGCCCAGACCGCGGACATCGCTCTGCGGGTCGGCATCGCCGAGAGTGCCGGGGAACGCCAGTACCGCGTCACCGCTTGCGCTGATGCGGATCCGGTCCGGATGGTCGATGGACAGCGCGCCGCCGCTGCGGTGTGCCATTTCGGTGGCCGAGGCCAGTACCCGGATGGCGCGCGCGGCGCCGATCGGCGACGGGACGGTTTCGGCCATTTCCCGCAGTGAACGTCCCGGTGTCCATTCGGCCACCACGATGCCGCCGGAACTACCGCGCACCACATCCAGGACCCGCGCCAGGCCCGGTGAATTGATCCGGCCCAAGCGCAGCGTGCGGGACAGGATGGCCTGCGGGCCGTCCTGACCGGAATCGCTGCCGGCCCGCTGATCGGCGTCGACGAAGGTCAGCGCCACTTCCCGATCGAGCTTGATATCGAGTGCCTGCCAGAACTTCAGGCCCCGTGCGCCGCCGTGGTCGGCGAGCAGCCGGTATCGTCCGCCGGCGACGGATGCACCGGCGATGAGTTTGGGCCCACGCTGCACCCGGCTCGCCTGCGTCATCGGTGGTACGGCGATCATGCCGGTGTCGTACACCGGATCGGTGGCCGATACCGTGGCGCCGGTGCGCTGGACGCGCTCCTCGGACAGATGATCGCCGGCATCGTCCGGATGCCCGGCGTCGTCGTCGTACTGTGGCCCGCTGTCCGGCGTCTGCTCGGGCGGGTGGGCGGATTCGGCGGAACCGGTATCCACACGCTGGGTGCGCGCCTCACCCGGCTCCGACTGCTCCGGGGGAACATCGGTGGACAAGCGTCCGCTCGCCGGATTCCGCGCAGGATCGGCGGCTGGGACCTTGCCCACCGCGTCGTCGCTCACCCTCGGACCTCCTTCGCCCTGGTATGCCGCAAACTCGGCGGGTCTGTCACTTGTGCCGGTCTGCCGAACAGGGTACGGGAACTGGCCGGGTACGGTGCGATCAACCGAGTCCGGCCGGATCACCGGTAGCACCATTGTGCTCTGTGCGTCCATGGCCGAATCGAAGCCGGAGTACGCGAGGTACGGGTCGGGCCGGCGCATGATCCGCGTGGTGTGTTCTTCTTCGACGGGTTCGTCGAGATCCAGCGGCGGCGCCGGCGGGGTGATACCGAGCCGCCGCGAAATCGCGACCGTGATGGCGACGACCTCGGGGATTCCGGCAAGGCGCATCAGCCCGAAGGCCACCGCGAACATCACGATGGCGGTGATCCCGACCCGGATGAACGAGCCCGGCCCGCCGAGGGATTCGGTGAGCCGGTCCAGACCCATCACCCGGTCGGCGATGAGCATGACGGCGCCGCCGGCCAGCGAGGACAGCAGCACCCGGCTGACCGTACGTCCCACATTGGCCATCCGCAGATCGCCCAGGCTGCGGTGCAACAGCCAGCCGCCGATCACCGCGCCGACGGTGAAACCGAGGCCGGTGGCGATACCGAGCACGATCACGACCTGGTCGCTGCTGTCGGCGATGAACGGGGCCAGCGCCGAGAACAGGATCTTGACGGCGGTGATCCCGAGGATGATCCAGGTCGGGGTCCACGCCTGTTCGCGGGCGTAGAACACCCGCAGATGAATCAGTACGAGCGAGTACGGGATCAGGGTGAATGCCGAGAAACTGACTGCCGTACCGAGGCGGGAGGCGTCCTCGGCGAACCGTGCGTACCCGAACAGCGCATCCCCGACCTGGGGCCCCGCCAGGGTCAGGAAGGTGACGATCGGGATCAGCGCGATCATGGTCAGCCTGGTGGCCGCCGACAGATCGTCGACCACCGCGGGGGTGTCGTCGTTGGCGGCGTTACGGCTGAGCCGGGGCATGATCGCGGTGAGCAGGGTGACACCGATAACGCCGTACGGCAGCTGCAGCAGCAGCCATGCGTTCTGGTAGATGGCCGGACCGGCCTCATCGGCGTGCGAGGAGATATTGTTCGCGAAAATGCCGCCGATCTGGCTGATCAGCACGTAGAGGATGATCGCCGCGGCCATCGTGCCGAACTGTTTGAGCCGGCTGTCCAACCCCCACAGCGGCCGCAGATCGATTCCCTGACGGCGAATGGCCGGCAGCAGGCTGGCTGCCTGCACGATCACGCCGAGGGTTACGCCGCAGCCGAGGACGAGCAGTTTCGGATCGCTCATCCGGACCGGGTCCAGGGTGATCTCGCCGGGTGTCACGGCGTAGAGCCCGAGCACCACCAGTACCACCACGTTGTTCAGGACCGGCGCCCACGCGCCGGGTTTGAATGCCCCACGAGTGTTGAGGATGGCGGTGAACAGGGCCGACAGCCCGTAGAACAGGACGGCCGGGACCAGCAGGAAGGTCAGCGCCGTGGTGAGCGACGTATTGACCTTGCCGTCCGCGGAGACGAAGACATGGGTCGCCAGAACCGGCGCCGCGGCGGTCGCCAGGACGGCCGCGGTGCCGAGGATGACGGCAGCGGCAGTGACGAGCCGCCGGATGAACGCGGCGCCGTGGTCGGGATCCTCCTGTTCGGCCCGGACCAGGGTGGGCACCACAATGGCGGTGAGCACGGCGCCGAGGACCAGTTCGGCGATCATGTTCGGAATCAGGCTGGCCGAGGTGAACGAACTGGCGATGGCCGGGCCGAGTACCGCGAGCAGCAGCAGTTGTTTACCGAATCCGGTGATGCGGCTGATCAGCGTGGCGATCGCGATCGAACCGGAGTCCTTGAGCAGTTTGGACTGGCTGTTGTCGGGTTTATCCGCGGTAGCGGCCGCCTCGAGGGGCTCTGCCACGGCAACTGCGGGCTGCCGGCCGGTCCGTGGCCGGTTACCGGCGGCCGCCGGAATCGGGGTGGGTGCGGCGCGCTGGGGTTCGCGTGCAGGCGGCACCTGGCGCAGCGGTTGCGACGGCGGCGCCTGCCGGCGCGCTGGGGTCTGCGGGCGCGGATTCGCGGGCGGCGGCGCCTGCGGCCCCGGCCGGTTCGGCTGTCGCTGCGGGCCGGGAGCAGCACCCGGGTTCTGCGCGGGCGGGCTCTGCCGGTCGGCCGGGCGCGGTGACCGCTCGGGTGGCCGATTCTGCTGGATCGGCCGCATCCGCTGGGCCGGGAAAGGTTCGGAAGCCGGCCCGCCCTGGGGCCCGCCGGTCTCGGGCCGCGGCTGTTGCGGAGGCAGGGGCGGAACGGGCCGCCGGTGACCGGCATCGAGTTGCGCCTCAGGTGACCGGCCGGGTCCGGGCTGCGGACGCCCGGTGGGCGGTGCGGGGGGCCGGAACGCCGCGGGCCGACTCGCGGGCGGTACCGCCGGATGCGGCGCCGAAGGCGGCGCGGACGGGCGCTGGTCGGGCCGGATCGCGGGCCGCGCACCGGACTGTGGCTCCAGCGGCGGCATACCGGGCCGGCCGCCGGGACGGGGATTCGCGGGCGGTGCGGGGGGCCGGCCGCCTGGATGCGGGGGTGGTACGGCAGGTCGCGCGCCGGATGGCGGGTTCTGTGGTCGTCCGGGCGCCGGGTTACGGCTATCGCGCGCGGGGGGACGCTGCCGGTTCGCGGCATACCGATCGTCCCCCGGATGCGGGCCGGGCACCGGCCGCGCGGGCGGGCCGGGCCGGGGAGCCGGATCGGCCGGTTGCTCGGATCGGCGCAGCTGTGGTGGCGGTTCCCGGAAGGACTCGCGATCGGTATCGCGCGGGCGGCCGGTCATCTCCGGCTCCGATCCGGGAGACGGAGGCACCCGCTCCCACGGTGCGCTGGGGGCCCGCCGGCCGCGTGGGCCGGCGGGGGGTGTACCCGGCGGCTGCCGCTGAGCGGGGGGTTGATCGTCGCGGATCATGGCGCCTGTATCGCCCCGCCCCCCCCGTGGCGGTTGTGCCCGGGGTCGATCCGGGCGCCCTGCCAGGTTCCCGCCCGCAGCTCGG
>NZ_JARWNW010000081.1 GCF_029868325.1 Nocardia carnea | reverse complement strand
GACGCCGTCGCGATCAGCCCGATCCGGCTGGTGGCCGCGGCGATCGCGGTGAGCAGGGTGATCGGCTCCAGACCGGGCGGCTTGGGTGCGGTGGTGGCACCGAGATCGGCGGCGACTGCGGCCGCGGCGGCCTCATCGGCCGGGGCGGAACCGTAGTAGACCGTGGTGGCCGCGAGGGTGTCGGCGGCGTAGTTACCGGTCGAGGTGTTGGTCCAGCCGCGGGCCGCCAGTTCGTCGGCCGTGGTGGCGGCCAGACCGGCGACCAGGCTGTTGTTGAGCACGCGGACCGGGGTGGCGCGGTCGACCGCACCGGCGGGGGACGTGGTGGTCGCACCCGGTGTTGTGGTCGCGCCGGCACTGGTGGTGGCGCCCGCGGAGGGTGCGCCGACGGCGGCTGTGGTGGGCGCTGCCGCGGTGGTCGTGGCACGCGGGGTGGTCGGCGCGGCGGAGGCCGACGTGGTGCCGGCACCCTCGGCGTTGTCACTGGTGTCGGAATCCGCACTCGACAGCGACATCGCGCCCAGACCGGCGAAAACGATCGCCAGGGCGATCAGAACCATTGCGGTCGCACGCAGCGGCGGACCACCGGAGCCAGGGTTCGAATTGCTCACCCGCCCGAGCCTAGCGGGAGGCGGCGATCGCGCGCTTCCGGCGCGCGGGTTCGGCGCCTCGCGAACAGCACACAGGTGCGTGAGTGGGGTTTACACCTGGAAGCCGAGGCGGCGGGCGGCCCGGGATTTCTGGCGGCCGGCGCGTAGCCGGCGCAGGCGTTTCACCAGCATGGGGTCGGCGGCCAGGGCCTCGGGCCGGTCGATGAGGGTGTTGAGGACCTGGTAGTAGCGGGTGGGCGAAAGCGCGAAGAGTTCGCGGATCGCCTCCTCTTTGGCGCCCGCGTATTTCCACCACTGCCGCTCGAAGGCCAGGATCTCGTGTTCGCGGCGGCTCAGGCCGCTCTCGGGATCATGGGCCGGTTCGGGGAATGTATTCGTATTGGCCGGAGGACTGCCCTGGATTGCGGAAAGCTCCCGCGCTGCTGCGCCGTCCATCTTGCTCCTCGCCGAGTTACCACCGGATGCGATCGAATCGTGACCGAACGCGTCACCGTGTTACTGCCTTGCGATATTCAACCATGACACCCGGTCGGCCGCTGCCGAGTCCGCCCGGGCGTGTCCGGTACACCAGTACCAGAAATCGTGGCATCGACCGGAGCTTCGGCCGCCATCGCACCCGCGTCGGCCACGGACAGGCCCTTTTCCGGCCGCGGCACACGTCCCCATAAGCTCGTAACCATGTCAATCCTGCCCATCGTGATCGTCGGTGATCCCGTACTGCATCGCCCGACCGAGCCGGTCACCGAAACGCCGGCCGAACTGGCCGGGCTGATCGCCGATATGTACGAAACGCTGGACGCCGCCAACGGCGTGGGCCTGGCCGCCAACCAGGTCGGAGTGTCCAAGCGGCTCTTCGTCTACGACTGCCCCGACCCGGCGGCGGACGGCACGGTGGCACGACGCCGCGGGGCCGTGATCAACCCCGTACTGGAAACCTCGGCGATCCCGGAGACCATGCCCGACCCCGATGACGACGAGGAGGGCTGCCTGTCCGTACCCGGCGAACAGTTCCCCACCGGCCGCGCCGACTGGGCCAAGGTCACCGGCACCGACGAACACGGCGAACCGATCGAGATCGAGGGCACGGGTTTCTTCGCCCGGATGCTGCAGCACGAGGTCGGGCATCTGGACGGCCACCTCTACATCGATGTGCTCATCGGCCGGCACGCGCGGGCGGCGAAGAAATCGGTGAAACGCAACGGCTGGGGAGTCCCCGGCCTGAGCTGGCTACCCGGTACCGATCCGGATCCGTTCGGATATGACGACTGAACCGCCGCAACCCGGACAGCACCCGGCCGAACCGGATATCCCGGTCGGTGAGCGGGTCGTTGTCCGGTACCGGCTACCGGAGGGCAGCGAACCGCCGCTGACCGATGTGATCGGCGAGGTGGTTTCGACCAACCCGCTCACGGTCATGGGCGCCGACGGCCATCCGGTGCTGATTCCGGCCGCCCGGGTGGTCGCGTTGAAAACGCTGGGCCCCAGGCCGATCCGCAGCTCCGAGATCCGCGCGCTGGAATCCGCGGCGGCCTACGGCTGGCCGGGCACCGAGTACGCCTGGATGGACGGCTGGCTGCTGCGCGCCGGACACGGCTATACCCGCCGCGCCAATTCCGCTGTCCCCATCGGGGATTCGAACGGTCCGGCGCGGGTCGACGCGGAAACGCTGCACCGCATCGGCGCCTGGTACGCGGCCAAGGGGCTACCGCTGCAACTCGCGCTCCCGGACCGGCTGGCGACCGTCCCGCCGGGCTGGAACAGCTGGGGCGAAACCCAGGTACTGGGCATAGATCTGGAGAATTTCGTCCTCCCCCAGGGTCCGTCCATGGTCCGGATCGCCACCGAACCCGATATCGCCTGGCTCGAGATCCACCGCCACCGCGGCAACGAACCCAGCGGTCACACCGCCACCGTCCCTCTGCCGGAGGTGCTGTGCGCGGTGCACGAAGGACAACTGGGATTCGCGTCGCTGGGCCTGCCCGGCCCCATCGCGATCGCCCGCGGCGCCCTCACCACCGCCTCGGACGGCCGGCACTGGGTCGGGCTGTCCTGTGTGGCCGTACTGGCCGCGCACCGCCGCCACGGACTGGCCGCACTGGTCTGCGGAGAACTGCTGCGCTGGGGCCGCGACCGTGGCGCAACGCACGCGTACGTGCAGGTCGAGGCCGGTAATGTGGAGGCCCTGGAACTTTTCGGCGAGCTGGGTTTCCTCGACCATCACAGCTACCGCTACGCCGTGCCCGGCGGTTCCGTACCGGCGCCGTAGCCGCGGCACATCTCAACACAGACGGGAATTCAGTTGCGACTGGCCACCTGGAATGTCAATTCGATCCGCTCCCGGCAGGATCGCGTGCTGGCCTGGCTGGATCGCCAGGACATCGATGTCGTGGCATTACAGGAAACCAAATGCCGCGACGACCAGTTCCCGTTCGAACGGTTCACCGAGGCCGGTTACGAGGTCGCGCATGTGGGGCTCAACCAGTGGAACGGGGTGGCGATCGCGTCGCGGGTCGGGCTGGAGGATGTGGAGATCGGCTTCCCGGAGCAGCCCGGATTCGACCGGGATGCCGCGGACGCGCTGATCAGCACGCCCACGGTCGAGGCACGTGCGCTCGGGGCCACCTGCGGTGGTGTCCGGGTATGGAGCCTCTATGTGCCCAACGGCCGCGCTCTGAACGATCCGCATTACGAGTACAAACTCGCCTGGCTCGCCGCCCTGCGCGACAACGCCGCCCGCTGGCTCGCCGAGAACCCGGGAACCCGGACCGCCCTCGTCGGCGACTGGAATATCGCACCCACCGACGACGATGTGTGGTCCACCGAGTTCTTCAGCGGTAAAACCCATACCTCCCAACCGGAACGGGATGCGTTCACGGCCATCACCGCGACCGGTTTCACCGATGTGATGCGGCCCTTCGCCCCCGGGCCCGGGGTGTACACCTACTGGGATTACACGCAGCTGCGTTTTCCTCGTAAAGAAGGTATGCGTATCGATTTCGTCCTCGCCTCCCCGGCTCTGTCGGCAACCGTGGTGGACGCGGGAGTGGACCGGGAGGAACGCAAGGGCAAGGGCGCGAGTGATCACGCGCCGGTGATCGCGGAGTTCGATATTCGACGCGAGCAGTCGGGCGGGTCAGGTCCAGTCGAGTAGGGCGTCGGTGGCGAGGATGACGTTCAGTGGCTCGGGGATTTCGATATCGCTGCCGAACGGGAGGGTTACCCGGGAGGCGTAACGCCCGTCGTCGGGTTCGCTGAGGATATTGACCTCCGCGGAACCACGATCGATGAGCAGGTAGAGCGGGATACCGGTCGCGGCGTACAGGAAAGGCTTGTCCAGGCGGTCCCGCAGTTCGGTGTGCTGCGCCCGTGAGGTGACCTCGATGGTCATCAGCACCGGTTGCGGATCCGACCATTCGCCTTCCCCGGCGAACGCCGAGGCGGGCGCGAGAATCGCGTCCGGGCGGACCCGGCTGCCCCCGCCGCGACCGGCCCGCAGGCCGCGGTCGGCGAAAAGCCACAGTTCCGACCTGCGTGGTACGAGGAACCGGGCCAGCCACTGGATGACCCGGCTGTGGTTCGCGTCCGGTCGCGCCTTCGCCGCGAGCAGGCCGTTGAGGTATTCCAGCCGCAGTCCCTCGGATATGCGCTGAGCCGCGGCGTCGAGTTCTTCGAACTCGTCCACGGTCATCAGCGATCCATGCGAGAGCGTCACCGTTCGACCCTATCGCCCGCAGCCGCCAGAACCCGCACCGAACACCCGGGCGAAAGAGTCCGCCACGGCCGGTCGGGGACCGGGCCAAAAGGGCCCCGACCCCGCGGCGCCGGAGGCGACGCCATCAATACAGCGACGCCATCAATACAGCGACGCCATGAATCCAGTAGGGTCGGCGGCGGAAAACTACACACCCACGGGGGCTCGCACCAGCGGGCTGAGAGGACGGCTAGCCCATCCGGGCGTTCAGGGCTGTCGACCGTATGAACCTGACCGGGTAATGCCGGCGTAGGGAGTAAAAATGACGGTTACATCTGTCGATTCCGTGACCACGGGTCCGATCGAGGGCAGCGTCAAGCACTACCGGGACGTGGACGGTCTGCGGATACCGGTCCGCCGGATCGCGCTGACAAACGGTGAGCATTTCGATGTGTACGACACTTCGGGGCCGTACACCGATACTTCGGCGACCATCGATCTCGAGGCCGGACTACCGAAGCTGCGCGACACCTGGGCGAAACCGGATGTTCCGGGCCCGCGCACCCAGTTGGGGTGGGCCCGGGCCGGGGTCGTCACCGACGAGATGCGATTCATCGCCGCGCGTGAGGGCGTCGAGGCGGAGGTGGTGCGTGCGGAGGTCGCCGCCGGACGCGCGGTGATTCCGGCCAATCACCGGCATCCGGAGCTCGAACCGACCGTTATCGGCAAGAAATTCCTGGTGAAGATCAATGCCAATATCGGTAATTCCGCGGTGTCGTCGTCGATCGCCGAAGAGGTCGAGAAAATGGTGTGGGCCACCCGCTGGGGCGCCGACACCATCATGGATCTGTCCACCGGTAAGAACATTCACGAAACCCGCGAATGGATTCTGCGGAACTCACCGGTCCCGGTGGGGACGGTGCCGATCTACCAGGCGCTGGAGAAATGCCACGGCGATCCGGCCGCGCTCACCTGGGAACTCTACCGCGATACCGTGATCGAGCAGTGCGAGCAGGGCGTCGACTATATGACCGTGCACGCCGGTGTGCTGTTGCGGTACGTGCCGCTCACCGCGAGACGGGTCACCGGGATCGTCTCGCGCGGCGGGTCGATCATGGCCGCGTGGTGCCTGGCCCATCACCGAGAATCGTTCCTGTACACGCATTTCGAGGAACTGTGCGAAATCCTGGCGCGTTACGACGTGACGTTCTCCCTCGGCGACGGCTTGCGGCCCGGTTCCATCGCCGATGCGAACGACGAGGCGCAGTTCGCCGAACTCCGCACGCTCGGTGAGCTGACCAAGGTCGCGAAATCGCATGGTGTGCAGGTGATGATCGAAGGACCGGGTCATGTGCCGATGCACAAGATCGTGGAGAACGTCCGGCTGGAAGAAGAGCTGTGCGAGGAGGCCCCCTTCTACACGCTCGGCCCGCTGGCCACCGATATCGCGCCCGCCTACGACCACATCACCTCGGCCATCGGTGCCGCGATGATCGCGCAGGCCGGGACGGCGATGCTGTGTTATGTCACGCCCAAGGAACATCTGGGCCTGCCGAACCGTGACGATGTGAAGACCGGCGTCATCACCTACAAGATCGCCGCGCATTCCGCCGATCTCGCCAAGGGGCATCCGCACGCGCAGCGACGGGACGACGAACTGTCCAAGGCCCGTTTCGAATTCCGGTGGCGCGACCAGTTCGCATTGTCACTGGATCCCGATACGGCCCGCGAGTACCACGACGAGACGTTGCCCGCGGAGCCGGCGAAAACCGCGCATTTCTGCTCGATGTGCGGTCCGAAGTTCTGCTCGATGCGTATTTCGGCGGATGTCCGCGAGTATGCGGAGCGGAACAATCTGACCGATATAGCGGCCATCGAGGCGGGGATGGCCGAGAAATCCGCCGAATTCGCCGAATCCGGGAACCGCGTGTACCTGCCGATCACCAGCTGACAAGGGCCCGGGGGCCGCCCCCGGGGGGGGGGGGGGGGGGGGGGGGGTGCCCCCCCCACCGGGCGGGCGCGGCCCCCCGGGGCGGGCCGCGGGTGGGGCCCCCGGCGGGGGCCGGCCGGCCGGAGCCGCCGCCCATGACGCCGAGCAGGATAC
>NZ_JARWNW010000080.1 GCF_029868325.1 Nocardia carnea | reverse complement strand
CCCCCCCCCCCCCCCCCCCCCCCCCCCCCCCCCCCCCCCCCCCCCCCCCCCCCCCCCCCCCCCCCCCCCCCCCCCCCCCCCCCCCCCCCCCCCCCCCCCCCCCCCCCCCCCCCCCCCCCCCCCCCCCCCCCCCCCCCGGAGGGGTGCCGGGACGTGGAATATGCCCGGTCCGACACCCACCGGCGTTGTGCACTTGCACCCGGAGCCGGTTGATCCCGACCAGCACGGTGGTGTGCCCCGGAGTGTTCTCTCAGGGGGTCGCCACGCCGCCCACAGCTGCGGAGCTCGGTTCGCGTAGCCGGCGCCCCACCATCAGACCGTCCCCGTCCGGGCTCACCCCGACCTCGACGGTGTCGCCGTCGGCGACCTCTCCGGCCAGTAGTTCCTTGGCCAGGGTGTCACCGATGGCCTGCTGGATCAGCCGGCGCAGCGGGCGGGCGCCGTACACCGGGTCGTAGCCGCGGACCGCGAGCCAGAACCGCGCCGAATCGCTGACCTCCAGGGTGAGCCGCCGCTGGGCGAGCCGCCGCTGCAACTGGTCGAGCTGGATATCGACGACATGGGCGAGCTGTTCCTCGTCCAGCGAGCTGAACATGACCACATCGTCGAGGCGGTTGAGGAATTCCGGTTTGAACGCCGAACGTACCGCGTTCATCACGAAATCCTTGTCGCCGCCGGCGCCGAGGTTCGAGGTGAGGATGAGGATGGTGTTGCGGAAGTCCACCGTCCGGCCCTGGCCGTCGGTGAGCCGGCCCTCGTCGAGCACCGCGAGCAGGATGTCGAACACATCCGGGTGCGCCTTCTCGATCTCGTCGAACAGCACCACCGTGTAGGGCCGCCGCCGCACCGCCTCGGTGAGCTGACCGCCCTGGTCGTAGCCGACGTATCCGGGCGGCGCACCGACCAGCCGGGCCACCGCGTGCTTCTCGCTGTACTCGCTCATATCGATGCGGACCATGGCGCGTTCGTCGTCGAACAGGAAGTCGGCGAGCGCCTTGGCCAGTTCGGTCTTACCGACGCCGGTGGGTCCGACGAACATGAACGACCCGGTGGGCCGGTTCGGGTCCGCGACCCCCGCGCGAGCACGCCGCACCGCATCGGAAACTGCCTGCACGGCCTCGGTCTGGCCGACTACGCGCCGCCCGAGTTCGGCCTCCATCCGGAGCAATTTCTCGGTTTCGCCCTCGAGCAGCCGGCCGACCGGGATACCGGTCCAGGCCGAGATCACCTCGGCGATATCGTCGGGCCCGACCTCCTCCTTGAGCATCACCTCGCCGTCGGCGGCCGCCCCGGAGGCCCGCTCGGCTTCGGCGAGCTCCTTCTCCAGCGCCGGGATCCGGCCGTACCGCAGCTCGGCCGCCTTGCCCAGATCCCCGTCGCGCTCGGCGCGGTCGGATTCCCCGCGCAGGCCTTCGAGCTGTTCCTTGAGCGTCCGCACCTGGTCGATCGCGGTTTTCTCGTTCTGCCAGCGGGTGGTGAGCTGGTTGAGCTTCTCGCGGCCGTCGGCGAGTTCGCCGCGCAGCTTCTCCAGCCGCTGTTTGGAGGCCTCGTCGGTTTCCTTGGCGAGCGCGACCTCCTCGATTTCGAGGCGGCGCACGGCGCGTTCCACCTCGTCGATCTCCACCGGCCGCGAATCGATCTCCATTCGCAGCCGGGACGCGGATTCGTCGACGAGGTCGATTGCCTTGTCCGGCAGGAACCGGGAGGTGATGTAGCGGTCGGAGAGAGCGGCGGCCGCCACCAGCGCGGAATCGGTGATTCGCACGCCGTGGTGTACTTCGTAGCGTTCCTTGATCCCGCGCAGAATACCCACGGTGTCCTCGACCGAGGGCTCGCCGACCAGCACCTGCTGGAAGCGGCGTTCCAGGGCCGCGTCCTTCTCGATGTGCTTGCGGTATTCCTCCAGGGTGGTCGCGCCGACGAGCCGCAGTTCACCGCGCGCCAGCATCGGTTTGATCATATTTCCGGCGTCCATGGCGGATTCGCCGGTCGCACCGGCGCCGACGATGGTGTGCAGTTCGTCGATGAAGGTGATGATCTGGCCCGCACTGGACTTGATCTCCTCCAGGACCGCTTTGAGTCGTTCCTCGAATTCGCCGCGGTACTTCGCGCCCGCGACCATCGCACCGAGGTCGAGCGAGATCACGCTTTTACCGCGCAGCGATTCGGGCACGTCACCCGCGATGATGCGCTGGGCCAGGCCCTCCACGATGGCGGTCTTACCGACGCCGGGTTCGCCGATGAGCACCGGGTTGTTCTTGGTACGCCGCGACAGCACCTGCACCACGCGGCGGATCTCGGTATCGCGGCCGATCACCGGATCGAGCTTGCCGGAGCGCGCGGCATCGGTGAGGTCGGTGGAGTACTTCTCCAGCGCCTGGTAGCTGCCCTCCGGATCCGGGCTGCTGACCCGGGCGTTACCCCGGACGGCGGTGAAGGCCTCGCGCAGCGCGGCCGCGGTGGCGCCGTACTTTTCGAGCAGCATCGTGATATCGGTATCGCCGGTGGCGAGTCCGACCATCACATGCTCGGTGGAGACGTATTCGTCGCCGAGTTCGGTGGCCAGATGCTGGGCCGCGGTGATCGCGGCCAGCGCTTCCCGGCCGAGCTGCGGGGTGGTGGTGGCACCGCTGGCGCGGGGCAGCCGGTCGACGATGTCCTGGGCCTCGCGGCGCACCGTGGCGGGATCGGTGCCGACCGCTTTCAGCAGTGGCCCGGCGATCCCGTCGGTCTGGTCCAGCAGTGCCACCAGCAGATGGGCCGGACGGATCTCCGGGTTACCGGCCGCCGACGCCGCCTGGAGGGCGGCGGTCAGGGCGGCCTGGGTCTTGGTGGTGGGGTTGAACGAGTCCACGAAGCACCTTCCTGCTAGTCGATATCTCCTCCGGCAACCGCACCCGACTCCGGGGACTCGTGCCGTTCTGCTCGGTTCAACGTCCGAAAGGTTGAGTCTGTTCCGCTCAAGTCTGAGATTTTTCCTCCGCCGACCTCGGCCGCAGGTTGCCGGAAAGATGCCGGCTCCCCGCTCACGCCGCCGCGGCAGTACCCGCGGACAAGATCGGCCAAACCAGGTACTCGTATTTCACATCCACCATCATCACAATTTTCGGGGATACTGGTCGGATGAAGGACCGCCGGTAACGGCAACGTCCTTATCGGGCAGATATCAGGGAAAGGAAGCTCCACGCCGTGGATGCGCGTTCGGCAGCGCTGGTCCGCGCCAATTTCCAGTCGGTGCTCGACGCACCGCATGGACCCGAGCGGTTGGTCAGCGCTTTTTACGGTCACCTATTCGCCGAGAATCCGCGGCTGCGGGAGTTGTTCCCGCCGACCATGGATATGCAGGCGAAACGGCTGACCACCGCGATCCAGTACATGCTGGATCACCTGGAGGACTGGGACCGTGCACAGAAGTTCCTGGAACAACTGGCACGCGATCACCGCAAATACGGGGTCGAGGCCGCGCACTACGATCAGGCCGGTCCCGCACTCTATGCCGCCTTCGGGACCTACAACGGCCCGAACTGGACCAGAGAACTCGCCGAAGGATGGCGCGATGTCTGCCTGCTCATCTCCGCCGCGATGGCGATAGGCGCCAATTCCGACGATTCCCCGCCCTATTGGGAGGCCACCGTTGTCGGGCACCGCCACGTCCTCGACGACCTGGCGATCGTGCGTTTGCAGTCCGATGACCCGATCCCGTATCTGGCCGGTCAGTACGTCCCCGTCTCGGTCCCGCAGCGGCCCCGGATGTGGCGTTATCTCTCCCCCGCCATCCCGTCGAACCCGTACGGCGAGATCGAGTTCCATGTGCGCAAGGTCCGCAGCGGCTGGGTGAGCCCGTCGGTCGTCAACGAAACCAAGGTCGGCGATCGCTGGCTCATCGGCGGGCCGCTCGGCGGGCTCCAGGTGGACCAGGACAGCGGCCGCGATGTGCTCATGATCGGCTCCGGTACCGGTATCGCACCGCTGCGTGCGCAGTTGATCGAAATGGGCCGCCGCGGAATCAATCCGCGGGTGCACTTCTTCATCGGTGGCGCCTACCCCTGCGAGCTGTACGACGTGGAGAACATGTGGCAGCTCTCGCAGAGCAACCCGTGGCTCACCATCGTCCCGGTCTGCGAGCACAAAACGAACCCGTGGTGGTACCCGCATCCCACCGAGGACGCGCCCTACGGGATGCATCGGCGCCTGGTCGGAAACCTCGGCGCCGTGGTAGCCAGCTTCGGTGCATGGGAGGATCGGCAGATCCAGATCGCCGGTTCGGCGAAGATGATCGCGGATACCCGGCGCGCACTCCTCGCGGTCGGCACTCCGGAGGAGATCATCAGCACCGATCCGGTCTGAGCCGGTCCCCGGCCGGCAGCCCTTGCCGCGCCTGCCGACCGACCGGAGAATGGTGCGGTACTCCGTTCCGGCTCCGCGAAACCGCGCACGCCCGACCAGCTGCCTCGCCCACCTGCGCCGACCGCACGATTCCGCTCCGAAGGACTGCCCGTGACCAATGGCCCCCGCGTCGACCCGCACCGCTCCGACCAGCCGACCCAGTGGTTCGCCGAGGTGGTCGAACATCACCGGCTGCGCCACGATCTGGCGGTGATCCGGCTGATCGGCGAATACGTCCCGTTCACCGCGGGGCAGTCTGTGGAGGTCGAGGTTCCGCAGTTCCCGGGGATGCGCCGCCGTTTCTCCCCCGCGCTACCACCCTCGCTGGACGGCAAACTCGAATTCCATGTCCGAACCGTGGCGGGCGGCTGGTGCAGTAGCGGGATCGTCGCCGACACCCGGCCCGGTGACCGCTGGAAACTGGCCGCACCGGCGGGCATGTTCAGTGTGGACCCCGACGGCGACGAGGTCGTGATGATCGCCGGCGGGACCGGATTGGCGCCGCTACGCTCCCAGCTCCTGGAACTCGCCCGGCACGAGTACCCCCCGACCACCTACCTCTTCTTCGGTGGCTTCTCCCCCCGCGACCTGTACGCCGCCGATATGCTGGTCCTCCTCGCAGCGGACCTGCCGTGGCTCACCGTCGTACCGGTCGTGGAACGCCTCGAGGACCCGTCCTGGCCCGACGAATGGCACGACCGGCACCGGGTGGATATCGGCTTCGCCGACGACGACCTGATCCAGGGCACCCTGGCCGAAGTGGTCGGCTCCTACGGCAGTTTCAACCAGCACCAGGTCCTGGTGTGCGGATCGCCGGCAATGACCCGGTCCACGGTGGAAAAGTTGCTCGACGCCGGAACCCCACCGGAGCGAATCCAATTCGAAGGCGCCTGAGCTGTGTTTATTTGCGGCGCCTGCGGCGCCGCGGGGTTAGGCCCCGTTTGTGGGCGGGGGGTGGGGGGGGGGGGGGGGGGGGGGGGGGGGGGGGGGGGGGGGGGGGGGGGGGGGGGGGGGGGGGGGGACGGGCAGGTGCCGGGCCCGGTGCCACCGACGGGTTCGACTGCGGTTCGTTCCAGATAGGGTCCGGT
>NZ_JARWNW010000079.1 GCF_029868325.1 Nocardia carnea | reverse complement strand
CCAACCCACAACACCCCCACCTCCTCTCGGGCGGCCCCCCCCCCCCCCCCCCCCCCCCCCACATCTCATCCGGGCAGGATCGCCTCGATCAACCGTGCGAGCCCGTATTCGAAATCGCCTGCCGGATCGCCCGGCGCCTGGTACAGCTCGCCGACCGCGGCCCCCACCCGCGTCGACAGCGGATATTCGGCAGCGGGCATGACCTCGGTCAGCAGGGGCCCATAGGTCTCCCACCAGTCGGCGTCGGATTGTTCGCGGGTGCTGCGGGCCGCGGCGAGCGCGGTGCGGGCATTGCCGGTGGCGAACTGGGTGAGGACCGAGATCACCCGGTCCATCCCGGGATCGTCGAGACCGATACCGTCCACGGCCGCCAGCTGTTGCTCGTAGCGCCGCGTCCGGCCCGGCCCCAGCACCATCCGCCACGACGGCACCTCGAACAGCCACGGATGTGCCAGAAACTCGTCGCGGACCTGCCGGGCGACCGCGGACAGCCGCTCCCGGGCCGGTACCCCGGTGGGCAACGGTGCGCCGGCCGCGGCCACCGCATCGACCATCAACACCGTGAGCGCCTCCTTGCTCGGCACATAGGTGTACAGGCTCATGGGCCGCAGCCCCAGTTCGGCGGCGACGGCGCGGATGGACACCTTCTCGTAGCCCTCCCGATCGGCCAGGCCGATCGCCGCGGTGACGACATCGTCGACGCTGACGGTCTGCCGGGGGCCGCGTCCACCCGTCCGTGGCGGAAGGCTGTGCCGCCACAAGAGCTCCAGCAGGGTCCGCGCCGGATCGGCAGCCCGTTTCGTGCCGCCTTCCCGGCTCTGGGCCGAGGCCTCTGCCCGGGCGGCCGCATCCGGCGCCGACTCGCTCATGCTGCGCCCACCGGACGAGAGTGAGGCCGGGGACAGTGACACTCGGTGACCACCACCCGACCCGGCTCGCTCACGCGGTATCCGCCGGTCACGACCGAGCCCCCTTCGTGTGAGCTCTCGCCCCGCCGGAGATGGTCATGCCGGGTCCCGGCCGGCCCAGGTGCCGCGGCGAGGCCATCGCCGGCCGTGGCAGGGCAGGCTTGTCCGTGCACCGCTGCCCAGCGGTGCACCGGATGATGGCTCCGGCGGTGGGCCGATGCGGGTAGCCGCCCATAGATCTCCCTGTTCTCGGTCCGGGCGCGCCGGCCGTGCGGAAGCGCCCGGAACAAATCCGGTACTGTGCGCGTTCCGAATATTACTCCGTACGCAATACGCTGATATTGGGGGTCGCCCTGCCTACCGTCGAAACCACCTACCTGCCCGACCGGCACATGTTCGCACTGTGGACGTGGACGGGTCGCGATACCGGACCGCCACCCCCGGGACTCGGCGATTCCGCGACTCTGCCGCTGATCGTTCCCGGCGGAACCACAGCGCAGCTGCGCGCGGGCAGCGCCCACCTCCAGGTCGCGCAGGTCCACTGCGCTCTGGTGGAACCCCAACGATTCGCCGCTCTCCCGGTCGACCGTCCCGGAAACTCCACCCGCGCCTGGCAATCGAATCTGACCGGTTCCGCGGCGCGGCTTCCGGTGGCCGCACACGCCGTCCCCAACGCCCAGGGCACCGCGATCGTGGACGCCGAGCACGCCCTCTCGGTCCTGCGCGATACCGCCGAGACAGCCGATCGGATGCGGACCGGGTTGAAGGCCGACCTGCGTCCCTATCAGGTCCGGGGGATCGCCTGGCTGCGGGACACCGTCGCACGCCACGGCGGCGCGGTCCTGGCCGACGAGATGGGCTTGGGGAAAACCTTGCAAACCATCGGGCTACTCACCGAACGCGCCGAGCAGGGCACGCAACTGGTGGTATGCCCGACCTCCCTGGTCGGCAACTGGGTGCACGAGATCAACCGCTTCGCACCGGGTCTGCGGCCGGTGCCCTGGCGGGGAGGGCCGGTGGAAACCGCTCCCGGAACCGTCGTCGTCACCGGCTATCCCGTGCTGCGCCTGCACGGCAGCGGGCTCACCGGAACCGAGTGGGCAACGATCGCCTACGACGAGGCCCAAGCGCTGAAGAATCCGCGAACCCAGGTGGCGAAGGCGGCGCGGGCACTGTCCGCCGGCGCGGTCGTCGCCCTCACCGGAACGCCGGTCGAAAATCACCTCGACGAACTGTGGGCGCTCCTGCATCTCGTCGCACCGGGAATTTTCGGGCACCGCACCCAGTACCGGCGGCGTTTCGTGAAACCCATCGAGCAGGGTTCGTCCGAGGCCGCCGCACGGCTGCGCGATGCGGTCGAACCCGTTCTGCTGTCGCGCCGGAAGGATCAGGTCGCTGCCTCGCTGCCCGCCAAGATCCACTCGGATCTGCTGTGCGATCTGACCCCGGAACAGGAGCGGTTGTACGACAGTCTGCTCGACCGGGCCGTGGACGAGGGTTTCGGCACCGGCGCCGGACGGCAGACCCGGATCCTGGCGGCGCTGACGGCGCTGAAGCAGGTGTGCAACCATCCCGGGCTCATCAGCGGCGAAACGACCGAACTCGCCGGGCGATCCGGCAAGCTCGACCTGTGCACCGATATCGTCGCCGGCAATCTCGACAATGCCGCGCCGACACTGATCTTCACCCAGTATCGCGGCACCGGTGAGCTACTGGTACGGCATCTGCACGAACAGTTCGCGATCACCGCACCCTTCTTCCACGGCGGGCTTTCGCAGACCGAACGCGCCACCATCGTCGACGAATTCCAGTCCCCGGACGGTCCCCCGGTATTGGTGCTGAGCCTGCGGGCGGCCGGCACCGGGCTCACTCTCACCCGGGCCGCCGATGTGATCCATTTCGACCGCTGGTGGAATCCCGCAGTCGAATCCCAGGCCTCCGACCGCGTGCACCGCATCGGCCAGACTCGCACCGTCACCGTCACAACCCTCACCTCGGCCACCACCGTGGAAGAACATATCGCGGATATGCAGCGGCGGAAATCTGCGCTGACCGATTTCGGCGCCGGTACCGGTATCGCCGAACTGGCCCGGCTCGACGACGACCGGCTGGTGGAGATCCTGCGACGGAAGCGAGGCAACTGATGGCGGACAACGAGTTCGGTTACACCCGCTGGGGAATGGACTGGGTGCGCCTGGCCGAACCACTGCGCCAGACCCGCCCGGACCCGCTGCTGCCCCGCGCCCGCAGTATCGCCCGCAACAACGGCGTTCGCACCGAGGCCGAGGGCCGGATCGTGCGGGCGCATATCCACCGCGGCGGCCAGGCATCGGTCACCCATATCGAACTCACGCCGCTCCCCCGGTCCGTCGTGACCGCGCTGGCCCCGATCGTGGGAACCGCACCGACGGTGCCGACCGACGAGATGTACGCCGCCGCGGCCGATGCGGGCCTGGTGGTAGCTCCGGTTCCGGCGGCGATCGACTGCTCCTGCACCGCCCGCACCGCGCGATGCGTACACGTTCTGGCCACCTTTTACGCCCTGGCGCGCCAGGTGGACGAGAACCCCCGGTTCGGGCTGGACCTACAGGGCTACGGCCACGACCCGGGGCCGGGAGATTCCGCGGCCCCCACCGAAGCCCCACGCTGGATACCGCTCAATGCCGTGGATCCGGCAACGTACTTCCAAGGGTGAGCGACGTGCTGGTTGCCGCCGGGGACCTCGTTCGGCGGGCCTCATCACGTGGAGCCCATCCAGGACGTGCACCGGGCCGGTTGTCCCCGCGCCCGGTTGGCGGGCCTTCGGGTAGCGCCGTCGCACGCCTGTCGAGGGGACGGCCCGGCGGCACGCGCCTTGTCACGGCATCGAGTGGAGCGGCGCGTCGAGCCTTGCGAGCCGCGACCCCCTGTGGGGCAACTCGGTGATGTGTCACGCCGGACAGCTCGTCCGAACAACCGGCCCGGCGCGCGACCGGGGAGACACCCGCTGTGTGCGTATGCCCACGGCGTTGGTTGGAGGTCCTGGGCGGTCGCTCACTCGGTCGCGGGAAGACCGAGCAGAGCGCTCAGTGCGGCGGCGCCGTCCAGCAGCGCAGCGGAACGAGAGTCGATCCGGGCATCACGCGCCGTCAGTGCCGCCGCGAGATCGTTCCAGTGGTGCCGCCCGCGGAGCTCGGGAATCAGCTGACGCAGGGGTTCGATACCGTAGCCGGCCAGGCGGAGCTGGTGTACCAGCCGCGCGGCCCGTACATCGTCGGGTGAGTAGACTCGGGTTTCCCGGATCTCGGCGCGGCGCGGTACCACCAGACCGGTGGCGTCCCAGTACCGCAGTGTCGAGGGGCGCACTCCCAGGGCACGGGCGAGTTCGGAAATACTCATGGCGTCGGTGGGGCGGATATCGGTGAGGGGTTCGTCCGCGATCGCCCGGGCCGCGGTACGTGCGGCGTGCAGATCCCGGCGTTCGCGGTCGAGCCGGGCGTGCGCGGTATCGAGCAGCGCGAACACCCGCCGGCGATCTCCGTTGTGCACCGCGCGCAGGATTGTTTTCGCCGAGGCCGGATCGGTACCGGCGGCCCCGGGGCGCGGGATATCGAGCCGCGCTAACCCCCGCGGGCTATCCCGGTCGCCCCCCGCGCGCTTTTTTTTTACCGCCGCGGCCGTATCGTACCGGCCGCCCTGCGGCCTTTTTGCGCCCGCCGACCGGATATGGATATCGC
>NZ_JARWNW010000078.1 GCF_029868325.1 Nocardia carnea | reverse complement strand
GCACTCGAGGCAATGCGGCGCAGCCGCGAGCATCGAGTGCTGACAGCAGGGACCAAGGGGGCCGAAACCCGCGCCGACGAAGTCGGCGCCAAAAGACAGGGAGTGTGGTGACAACGGGCGGGCTGGTTCTGGCGGCGACACCGCTGGGGCAGATCGGGGATGCCTCCGAGCGGTTACGGGACGCGCTGGGATCCGCCGATATCGTCGCGGCGGAGGACACCCGGCGGACTCGGGCGCTGGCGAAAGCGCTGGATGTGGAGATACGCGGCCGGGTGATCAGTTTCTACGACCACGTGGAGTCGGCGAAGGTTCCCGCGCTGCTGGAGGAGATCGGCGCCGGCCGGACCGTACTGCTGGTGACCGATGCCGGGATGCCGTCGGTGAGCGATCCGGGGTATCGATTGGTGGCTGCCTGTGCCGAACGGAACCTTCCGGTGACCTGTCTCCCGGGGCCTTCGGCGGTGACGACGGCGCTCGCGCTGTCCGCGCTGCCGGTCGACCGGTTCTGTTTCGACGGGTTCGCGCCGCGTAAACCGGGGCAGCGCAAGGAATGGCTGGGCACCCTGGTCTCCGAGCGACGGGCCTGCGTGTTCTTCGAGGCCCCGCACCGGTTGGCCGAATGTCTGGCCGACGCCGTCGAGATCCTCGGTGGCGACCGGCGCGCCGCGGTATGCCGGGAACTCACCAAAACCTACGAAGAGGTCGTGCGCGGCACGCTCGCCGAACTCGCCGAGTGGGCGGTGGGCGGCGCGCGCGGGGAGATCACGGTGGTTCTGCAGGGGGCGAGCGCGACTGTCGTCGAACCCGCAGATCTGGTGGCGCAGGTCGAGGAACGCGCGGCCGCGGGGCTGCGGCTCAAGGACGCCAGCGCGGAGATCGCCGAGATCGCCGGGGTTTCCCGGCGCGAACTCTACGACGCTGTCCTGGCTGCCCGCCGCGCCGCGGTCGAGTGAAGCGGCGGGGCGGTACAACGCCTCCTATCGGATGGTCGGGTGAATACGGCCGCCGCCCGGGCGGCCTCGCAGGTCATTCGTCGGTTTTGGGCTCCACATAGCGTGGGAACACCGGTTCCGGAGCGGGCAGGGAGACACCCGGGACGAGCGGGGCCGCGATATCGGCGAAATCGCGGCCCGGCTGGGCGAGCAGGTCCAGGATCTTGGCCGACGACCCCGGCATCGCCGGCTGGGCCAGGATCGCCACGATCCGGATCACCTCGAGGGTGACGTAGAGGACCGTCGCCATCCGGGCGAGGTCTTCCTCGGTACCGGATTTGCGCAGCGTCCAGGGCGCCTGAGCGGTGAAGTAGCGGTTGGTTTCGCCGAGGGTCAGCCAGATCTGTTCCAGCGCCAGGTGCATCTGCTGCACGTCGAACTCGGCCCGGCAGCGTTCCAGCAGGCCGTTCGCGCGGTCGAGCAGGGCGCGGTCGTCGGCGGTGAACTCACCCGGAGTGGGTACGGCCGCGCCGCAGTTCTTGGCGACCATGGTCAGGCTGCGCTGCACCAGGTTGCCGAACTCGTTGGCCAGATCGGCGTTGATCCGGGAGACGATGGCGTCGTGGCTGTAGCTGCCGTCCTGACCGTAGGAGATTTCGCGCAGCAGGAAGAAGCGCACGGCATCGAGGCCGTAGGTGTCGACGAGTTCCAGCGGGTCGACCACATTGCCGACCGATTTCGACATCTTCTCGCCCTTGTTGTACAGGAACCCGTGCACGAAGACGCGCTTCGGCAGTTCGATACCGGCCGACATCAGGAAGGCGGGCCAGTACACGGTGTGGAAACGGGTGATGTCCTTGCCGATGATGTGCACATCGGCCGGCCAGAACTTGCCGAAGGCCGTGGAATCGGTTTCCGGGAAGCCGACACCGGTGAGGTAGTTGGTGAGCGCGTCCACCCATACGTACATGACGTGGTCGGGGTGGCCGGGCACCGGAACACCCCAGTCGAAGGTGGTCCGGGAGATCGACAGATCCTTGAGACCGGCCTTGACGTAGCTGACGATCTCGTTGCGCCGGGTCGCGGGGGCGATGAATTCCGGATGCTCGTCGTAGAGCGCGAGCAGTTTGTCCTGGTAGGCCGAGAGCCGGAAGAAGAAATTGGATTCCTCGGTCCAGGTCACCGGGGTGTTGGTTTCGGTGGAGATGCGGCTGCCGTCGTCGAGCAGCGTGGTCTCCTCCTCGGTGTAGAACGCCTCGTCGCGCACCGAGTACCAGCCGGAGTAGTTGTCGAGGTAGATATCGCCGTTGTCGAGCATCCGCTGCCAGATCGCGATACTGGCGCGCTGATGGTCGGCGTCGGTGGTGCGGATGAACCGGTCGAAGGAGACATCGAGCGATTTGTCCATTCGCTCGAACACATCGGAGTTACGCGCGGCCAGCTCTTCCACCGGGACGTTCTCCGCGGCGGCGGTCTGCTGCATCTTCTGGCCGTGCTCGTCGGTACCGGTCAGGAAGAACACGTCGTACCCGTCGAGCCGCTTGAACCGGGCGAGCGCATCGGTGGAGATGTACTCGTAGGCATGCCCGATATGCGGCGCACCATTCGGGTACGCGATGGCCGTGGTGATATAGAAGGCGGGGCGGTCGACTGCGCTCATGGTGCCTTGATTCCATCATGCGGACCGGTGTGAACCCGACTCGACTGCGTGTTCATGGCATCAGAGGGTACTGGCCCGGGTGTTGTTCGAGTGGAGTGGTGGCGGACTCTACTGTGAGAGCCGTGCTCCTTCGTGAATCCGTGCGAAAGTCTCACCCAGTTGTGAACTCGGCCGGCCGGCGATCGGTGGCCCGCCGATGAGCGCCCGGCGTCCCGCCCCGCCGCTGCCCGAACCGCTGGCGCCGCTGGTGGATGCCCACACCCATCTCGACGCCTGCGGGGCCACCGATGCGGCGTCGGTCACGGAGATGGTCGATCGCGCGGCCGGAGTGGGGGTGGGCCGGGTGGTGACCGTCGCCGACGATCTGGCCGCCGCCCGCTGGGCAGTGGATGCCGCGCAGTGGGACGATCGGGTGTATGCGGCGGTCGCCCTGCATCCGACGCGGGCGAACGCCCTCGACGAGGCCGCGCGGGCGGAGCTGGAGAAGCTGGCGGCCGATCCGCGGGTGGTGGCGGTCGGGGAGACCGGGCTCGACTACTACTGGCCGGGCAAACTCGACGGCTGCGCCGATATCGACACGCAGATCGAGGGTTTCCGCTGGCATATCGATCTGGCCAAACGGATCGGTAAACCGCTGATGATCCACAACCGGGAAGCCGATCACGATCTGCTGACCGTATTGCTGGACGAAGGCGCGCCGGAGACGGTGATCTTCCACTGTTTCTCCTCGGACGCGAATATGGCGCTGTCCTGTGTGGCGGAGGGGTACATCCTGAGTTTCTCGGGGACCGCGAGTTTCAAGAACGCGCACGAACTGCGTGAGGCGGTGAAGGTGGTGCCGGACGACCAATTGCTCGTCGAAACCGATGCACCGTATCTGACTCCGCACCCGTACCGGGGCGCGCCCAACGAGCCGTACTGCCTGCCGTACACCGTGCGGGCGGTGGCGGAATTGCGGGCGCAGGATCCGGTGGAATTGGCGGAGATCAGCACGGCGAACGCGCGCCGCGTTTACGGATTCACCGCCTGAAACTGCCGTCGCCAGGAAAGTGATATGCATCACAGTTTTGCCTGCGTCGTTTCGTCTAGCAGGGGTTGGGCAGGTGTATGCCGTCGCCGGATCGGCGGGTCGGTTCGTTGCGGTTGTCGGGACCCCCGACCTTCGTTATCGTCCCGTGACCGTGTCACCCTTTGCGAGGATCAACTCCTCACGCTCGCCCATGCTCTACGTGGCAATCGCCGCTGTACTGCTGACCCTGATGGTCGGCGCCGGTGCGGCCATCGCCACCCACAATTCCCACAGCGACCGGGCGCATTCGGCCCCGGCCGGTCACTCCTACCAACTACCGGTGCACCAGCCCGCACACTTCTAGCCGTACATGCGGGGACGGCCGACCCGCACGTCTCGTTGGCTCCGCCGCATACCGGACCTCATTCGATGGTCCACATTCCCGGGGTGGGGCCCGCCCGGTTCTGGAGCGACGGAGCGGGGGAGCGAAGCGGAGGAGCGGAGGAGTGAAGAACCGGGCCCGTAAGGGCCCCACCCTCGAGGCGCGGAGCGCCTCCAAAATTACAGCCCCGCCCCTTCGTGGACTGTCCGCTCCCGAGGCCGGTTCGATCGAGCTCTCCGGGACCGGCGTGATCGTGTGTCGACCTGCACCGTCGGAGGTGTCGCCGTATTCGTCGGTCGGCACCGCCCGAGCCGCCGCCGGAAACCCGGTTGGTAAGTTCGCCCGGTGTCGGATGCCGAGATGATGGCGCGTGGTGAGGTGGCTCTGCTGGGGCCCGCACAGGTGCGCGAGCTGGCCGAGCGGCTCGGTGTCCGCCCGACCAAACAGCTCGGGCAGAACTTCGTGCACGACGGCAATACGGTCCGGCGGATCGTGACCGCGGCCGGTGTCGGGCGTGCGGATACCGTGCTCGAGGTGGGGCCGGGTCTGGGTTCGCTGACCCTGGCGTTGCTGGATGTGGTGGATTCGGTGCTCGCCGTCGAGATCGACCCCGTGCTGGCGGCGCAATTGCCCGATACGGTGCGGGAACGGGCCGCAACCCTGGCCGACCGGCTGACCGTGGTGCCCGGTGACGCACTGCGGGTCCGCGCGGATATGTTGCCGGTCGCGCCGACCGCCCTGGTGGCGAATCTTCCCTATAACGTGGCTGTTCCGGTCCTACTGCATCTGCTGGCCGAATTCCCGGGTATTGCTACGGCATTGGTGATGGTGCAGGCCGAGGTCGCGGATCGCTTGGCCGCATCGCCGGGGAGCCGGGTGTACGGCGTACCGAGTGTGAAGGCCGGTTTCTACGGCACCGTGTCGAAGGCGGGCGCTGTGGGCCGGCAGGTGTTCTGGCCGGTGCCGCAGGTGGAATCGGGGCTGGTGCGGGTGGACCGGTTTGCCGAACCGCCCTGGCCTGTGGACCAATCGCATCGGTTGCGGGTGTTCGAGGTGATCGATCTCGCGTTCGCGCAGCGCCGGAAAACGTTGCGGGCCGCGCTGGCGGGTTGGGCGGGGAGCCCGGTGGAGGCGGAGCGAAGGCTGGTCGCCGCGGGTATCGCGCCGACCGCGCGCGGGGAAACCCTTGATACCGCAGCCTTCGTCCGCCTCGCCGCGCAGGCCGGGGATCAGCTCGCCAGTTCGTAGCCCGCTTCGTCCACCGCGGCCGCGATATCGGTATCGGCGATGTCCGCGGCGGCGTCGACCACGACCCGGCCCGAGGCGAGATCGACGTCCACGCTGGTGACGCCGTCGATTTTGCCGATTTCCGATTTCACCGCCTGGACGCAGTGGCTGCAGGTCATACCGCTGACGGTGTAGGTGCTGGTGGTGGACATGGTGTCTCCTTCGCGCTCGGCCTCTGTCGGAACGCCACGAAATATACCCCCCGGGGGTAGCTGGTTGCAAGGGTGGTGCGGTCCGGGTCACTGCGCGGTCTTCGGATGGTCCCCGTCCAGCGGCACCCATTAGGCTTGGGCACCGTGCTGTCCGTTGTGCCCAGTCCCGTCACCGTGCGGGCACCCTCGAAGGTCAACCTCCATCTGGGAGTAGGTGACCTGCGCGCCGACGGCTACCACGAACTCACCACCGTTTTCCAGGCCCTGTCGCTCGCCGATGATCTGGAGATCGCGCCCGCCAACTCGCTCACCCTGCGGGTCACCGGGGAAGGCGCGGCGGAAGTCCCCACCGACCGCACCAATCTCGTCTGGAAGGCGGCGGTCCGGCTCGCCCAGCTGGCGGGCCGCGCACCGCTGGTGGAAATCACCATCGACAAGGGTATTCCGGTAGCCGGGGGAATGGCCGGCGGTAGCGCCGATGCGGCCGCCGCGCTGGTGGGCCTCAACGAGCTCTGGGAACTGGGCCTGCATCGGGACGAACTCGCCGCGGTGGCCGCCGAACTGGGCAGCGATGTCCCGTTCGCGCTGCACGGCGGGACCGCGCTCGGCACCGGCCGCGGGGAACGGCTGCTTCCGGTGCTCTCGCGTAATTCATTCCACTGGGTGCTGGCCCTGGCGAAGGGTGGGCTGTCCACGCCGGAGGTCTTCACCGAACTCGATCGGCTCCGCGTCCAGGGCAAACCCCCACGCCTCGGCGAACCCCAGGCCCTCATGCAGGCCCTTGCCTCCGGCGATGCGCACCAGCTCGCGCCGCTGCTCGGCAACGATCTGCAAGCCGCCGCGGTCTCGCTACGCCCCGACCTGCGCCGCACGCTCCGCGCCGGGGTGGAGGCCGGAGCACTGGCCGGCCTCGTATCGGGCTCCGGCCCGACCTGCGCCTTCCTCTGCGAAACCACCGAATCCGCCGTCGCCGTGGCAGCCGAACTCTCCGGTGCCGGAGTCGCCCGCAGTGTGCGGACCGCGACCGGTCCGGTGCCGGGAGCGCGCATAACCGGCCAGGAAGAACCGCATCACCCGTCTCCGGAACCGCCGGCCCCCGGGCCGCGCCGGGCGTAACGTTCGCAGGCCCGGCCTCGGGCCGGCAACCGTGTGATCGCTGCGGCTGCGACCCAGCGGTGGCCGCCGCGGCCCGGTCGTTTCCGTCCGCCGGGCGGTGCTCGGCCCCGGCGGCGGTCGGCCGGTGCGGGGCCCTCGATAGGCTGGTCGGGGTCGCGTATCGGCGTGGCCGGCAGCGGAGGCGGAAGGATTCATGGCCAACCTGATCAATCTCGAACAGGTCAGCAAGAGTTTCGGGATCAAACCACTGCTCGACGGGGTCTCGCTGGGGGTGCATGCGGGCGAGCGGATCGGGGTGGTCGGTCTCAACGGCGGCGGTAAGACCACGCTGCTCGAGGTCCTGACCGGGATCGAGGAGCCCGACGGCGGCCGGGTCAGCCGGCTCGGCGGACTGCGGATGGCCGTGGTCACCCAGCGCGGGGTGCTGCCCGAGGGCGCGACCGTCGGTGAGGTGGTGCTGGCCGGTCTGGCCGACGACGCGCCGACCGGGGATATCGCCGAGCACGAATGGGCCGCGGACCCCCGGATCCGTTCGGTCCTCGACGGTATCGGGATCGCCGGGCTGGGCCTGGACACCACGGTGACGAATCTGTCCGGTGGGGAACGCCGCCGGGTCGCGCTGGCCGCCGCCCTGGTACGCGATCTGGATCTGCTGGTACTCGACGAACCGACCAACCATCTCGATGTCGAGGGTGTGCAGTGGCTGGCCGAACATTTGCTGGCCCGGCGCAGCGCGCTGGTCGTGGTCACCCACGATCGCTGGTTCCTCGATACCGTCGCGACCCGCACCTGGGAAGTGGTGGGCGGCCGGGTGGAAACCTACGAGGGCGGCTACGGCGACTGGATCTTCGCGCGCGCCGAACGCGCCCGTCAGGCCGATGCCACCGAGGCCCGGCGGCGGAACCTGGCGCGTAAGGAACTGGCCTGGTTGCGGCGGGGCCCGCAGGCCCGCACTTCCAAACCGCGCTACCGGGTGGAGGCCGCGGAGGCTCTGATCGCCGATGTCCCGCCGCCGCGCGACAGTGTGTCGCTGGCTTCGTTCGCCAAGAAGCGGCTGGGCCGGGTGGTCGTGGAACTCGAGGACGCGACCCTCACCACACCGGACGGCCGCGAACTGGTCCAGGATCTGACCTGGCGGCTGGCTCCCGGCGAACGGGTCGGCCTGGTAGGTGTGAACGGCTCGGGTAAAACCACCCTGCTGCGGGCACTGGCCGGTGATGTCGAACCGGTCGCGGGTAAACGGGTGCAGGGACAGACCGTGCGGATCGGCTGGCTGCGGCAGGAACTCGACGACCTCCCCACCGATATGCGGGTGCTCGAGGCGGTCCAGGAGATCGCCATGCGGATCACTCTCGGGGAGGGCAGCAAGGCGCTGGAACTGTCCGCCGGGCAGCTCGCGGAACGACTCGGGTTCACCCCGGCGCGGCAACGCACCCCGGTCCGGGATCTCTCGGGTGGTGAACGCCGCCGGTTGCAGCTCACCCGCATCCTCATGTCGGAGCCGAATGTGCTGCTGCTCGACGAACCCACCAACGACCTCGATATCGACACTCTGCAGCAGTTGGAGGATCTGCTCGACAACTGGGCCGGAACGCTGGTCGTGATCAGCCACGACCGCTACCTGATCGAGCGGATCTGCGATAGCACCTGGGCGCTGTTCGGCGACGGTAAGCTCACCAACCTGCCCGGCGGGATCACCCAGTATCTGACCCGGCGGGCCGAACTCGAGTCCGGCGACACCGCCCGGCAGGCGGCGTCCGTGAACCGGGCCGAGGCACCGCAAACCGATTCGGCGGCCTACCGCGCGGCCCGTAAGGAACTCTCCCGCCTGGAACGCGCCATCGACAAACTCGGCGAACGCGAGGCGAAATTGCACACCGCGCTCGCCGCGGCGGCCACCGAACCCGACAAGCTGGTCACCCTGGGCGCCGAGCTCAAAGAGGTGCAGGCGGAGAAGGAAACCGCCGAGGAACGCTGGATGGAACTCGCCGACCAGGTGTGAGCGGTCGCGGCACACCGGCGTATCAGGGGGTGCCGGTGGCCGGACCTTCCTCGCCGGCGATGGGCAGGCTGGCCTGCACGAATTCGCCGCCGAAGGTGGTGAGGGCGATGCCCCGGTGCTGGAGTTTGCCCCGGCCGCCGGCCTGTTTCAGCAGCTCGGCCACCACGGTCTGGGCTTCCAGGAGCTGGTAGCGCTCCGGGGTGCCCACCGGTTCGGGCAGTGTCTCGATCAGGCCGACCCGCCGCAGGTTGTTCAGGTAGCGCTGGATGCGTTCCGGATGCCGGAGTCCGGCGTGCTCACCGATCATGCTCACGCCGAGATCGTCCGCCCCGGATCGTGCCGCGCCGGATCGGCGGGCCCGCCGCGACGTACGGCCGCCGCGGACGGTCACGGTCGGCTGTGGTCCTTCGAGACGGAGCAACCGCAGGATGCGGGCTTCGTCGGAGGTGAGTTCGGCCAGGATCCGGGCGAACGCCGGATGTCCCTCGTCGGGCGCCCGCGTGCTGGCGGCCAGGCGCAGCAGCGCCGCGCCCTGTTCCCGCAGCGATCGTTCGGTCGGGGAGGTGGTGGCCGACGATTCCGTGGCGGTGACCCCGAGCGCCAGGCGTAGCGCCTCCCGGATCTGCCGGGTCGCGTCGGTGCGGATCTCGGCGGGCGGCTGCCCGGCCATACTGCCGCGTACCACCGTCTCGGTGACATCCAGCGCGGTGTGCACACCCCACCGCGCGGTACCGGACACCACCGACGCCGCGACCCGCGCGACCCCGCTCACGGCACGCACCGCCGCGACGGGTCCGATCGGGCCCACCGGATCGCGATGCTCGCCGGGGCGTCCGGGTTCGTGCGGACTGTCCGGCTCGCCGGGTTCCTCGTTCACAGCCATGTGGTCGCTACCCCCGTTCCGAACACCAGGATATGCGCGTATCCCGCGAACAGCCCGAGGACACCGCCGTGCACGAACAGCAACCATTCGTCCTGTTTGATCGCCGAACGCAACATATCGACGAAATCGTTCGGTGAGAGTTCCGACATCTGCTTGGCGATATAGGCGCCGATCTGCTTGCCCTGGCGTTCGTTGAAATCGGCGTCGGCGAACGCCAGTGGTGCGATGGCCATCGCCTCGGAGGTGAGGGTCTGGGTCAGTGACTCGTAGTCGCGGTTGCCGAGCACCAGTTTCACCGCGCCGCGCGCCGGGCCCAGAGCGCGATCGGCGGCCGGTCGCAGGGTGTCCTCCAGCATCTGCAGGGTGCGATCCGATTTGGGGCCGTTGAGCAGTTCGTCACCGATATTGGCGACCGTCATCACCTGGGTGGAGACGAGTTCGGCGTAACCGTCGGTGATTTCGTTCTGCCGTTTGATCAGCAGACCCTGCCGCCACGGGCACCACCATTTCGGCTCGGCGGGCGCGAAGATCATATTCAGGCCCACCCAGTTGACCACCCAGCCGATGATCACCCCGCCGATCGGCAGGACCGCCAAGGTCGGCCATCCGGTCGTATGCAGGATCGCGACCAGCACCACACCCATCGGGGCGCCGAAATACAGACCGAAATTCTGCATGAAACGCAATTCCTTGGCGCCCAGCACCTGAAACAACTGATTGAGCAGCTGGGGGCGGGCCTGGAAATAACGGATCACCATTTGTTTGACGTCGAGCAGCTGATCGATGTTCGCGCCCAGTTCGTCGGTGAGTTCGCGCAGAATATCCGGTAGTTGCTGGCGGACCCGCGCGTGCACCATCTCCCGCAGCTGGGACGGCAGGTTGTACCAGAGCTGCGGGTGGTCGCGGCGCAGAATGTTCTCGACGATATCGCGGATCTGGGTTTCGGCGGTCAGCGCGAGATGCTCGGCGAGCGCATCCGGTTCCAGTTCGCGATAGAAATCGGCGACACTACCGAGTTTCGAAAGTCCTTTGTCCACCGCGATACTGGCCATTTTGTCGGCCCGGGACGGCACGATGCCCTGCCAGCCGAAGCGGCCGTCGTGGCTCAGCAGCGGCAGGATCTGGATCCGCTTGGGCAGGTACGGGTACAGATAGCGCAGGCCGGGGACCCGGATACCGTGAAAGGCGATCGGCCGGAACAGCATCAGCACACCGGTCCAGTTGGTGATGTAACCGATGACGCCGGTGAACAGCGGAATGGTCAGTAATTCCAGGAGGATCGTCGGGTGCACCCCGAACACACTCTCCAACACGACACACCCTCCTGCTCCCGGTGATCGCCGCCTCACCGGGACTTCAAATTAGCACCACGGCCGGACCGTAACCGCGCTGCGGCGGCCATCCCGCCGGCAGCGCAACCGGCCGCGACACATTAGTGTCTCAGACGTGAGCCGGATCCATGGTCCGGCGCGGGGCTATCACCGTCGATGGGCAATAATCGGTGAGCGGGATTCGTTCATCTGGCGATATCGGAGTAGACGTGGCAGACGACAGGACCGGACAGGAGTTCACCCGGACCGGTTCCCGGCCCGTGCAATGGAGTCCGCCGGCCGGAACCGGCCCGGATCCGGCGCCGAAGACGAGCCCCGACCCGGCCGATGTCGTCCGCCGGCCGCCGTCGAGTGTCGAACGCAGCGCCGATGTCGAGCAGCGGCAGATCAGCAACGAGGCCCGGCTCATCCGCGGCGTTTTCCGCGCGGCCGGGGTCGCGGCCGGCAGTGTGGTGCGCGGCGGGCAGTGGGCGGCGAACACGTCCTTCGAGGTCACCCGGGAGATCACCCAGGCGGCCCTGGACGGGGAATCCTCGGCCGAGATCGCCGAGCGCACCGGTAACGCGCTGCGGTCCATCGCGCGCAGTGCGCTCGGGGTCACCGAGGGGTCGGTGCGCGAAATCGTCAGCTATGTGCCGACCGGGCAGGCCTCCGGTCAGCAGACGGTGGCGGTGGGCTCGTATATGCGGTCGGCCACCGTCGCCGAGCTCCGTAAACGCGGGGATGCGCTGCTGGCCCGTTCGGCCGATGTCTACTTCACCGAAGAAGTGCATCCCGCCTACGACCGGATACTCGACGAACTCGCCCCCGACGAGGCCCGCATCCTGCGCTATATGGCCCTCAACGGGCCGCAGCCGACGGTCGACGTCCGCACCAACCGCCCGCTGGGTATCGGATCCGAGCTGATCTCCGGTGGGCTGACCTCGGTACCGGAGCAGGCCGGTGTGCGCTACATCGACCGGGCCCGGTCGTATCTGATCAATCTCAGCCGGCTGGGACTGACCCACAATTCCGACGATCCCGTGGTACTGAGCCGCTATATGGTGCTCGAGGTCCAGCCGATCGTGGAGGACGCTTTGAAAAAGGCGGGCCGAGCCCCGAAAATCGTCCGCAAAAGTCTGCGCCTGACGGAGTTCGGTGAGGATTTCTGCCGTACCTGTTTCACCATCGGCAACGGTCAGCGGCCCTGACAACCGCGCCGCCGGGGTCACGGATCGCCGCCCACACCCGGCCGGAAACCATCGCTGACCGGCCCGAATTCGGCCCCCGTAATACCGCCGACGCTGGATAGCAATCCGATACAGATCTGAATAGCCTCCCAATTTGTCCATTTCAGGTGGGATGGTGGAGTTATGGACCAGGGCGAGGAGCACAACGATCCGGGGCCGCACCCGGGTGGTTTTCCCCGGCGGCCGGGCCAGAGCAGTGAAACCATGGCCTTCTCCGGTGCCGCGCTCGCGGCGGCGCTGGGCGCCGGACTGGATATCTCACTCCCGCCGCGGCTCGAACCCGAAACGGATGTGCCGCTGACCATGGGACCCGCACGACCGAACACCTCACGCCCGATGGCATCCGCCGCATCGGAGGATGTCCTGGAGATCCATCGACTCAAGTTCCGCTATGTCCGGACGCTGGACAGCAAACTCTGGGACGACTTCGCCGAGACGATGGTCCCGGAAGCGACGGCAACCTACAGCGAATACCTGCAGTTCGAATCCCGGGAAGCGTACTTGACGTTCCTGCGCAACACCTTGGGCCCGCACGTCATCACCGAGCACCGCTGCGATCACCCGGAGATCGATGTGAGCGGCGATCGGGCCACCGGGATCTGGTACCTCTCCGATACGGTGCTGATTCCCGAGAACAATATGCTGCTGCGCGGCGCCGCCTTCTACACCGACGAATACGTCCGCTGCGACGACGGCCGCTGGCGGATCGCGCATACGGGGTACGAACGCACCTACGAGGTGGTGCTCTCGCTCAGCGATCTGCCCAGTCTGCGGCTGACCGCCAACCGGTGGGGGTTGACCCAGCATTCGGACGGTGTCGAATCCGTCGAACGCGACCCACGGGAGACCGCGACACGCGACGAGGCACCCGAGGAATCCATCGGCGGCAGCGACCAGGAATACCCGGGCCCCGAGCACCGGGCGGCGGGCTGACCGGTCGCGCTGTCCGGTCGAGTGCTCTCGCGGTGGGCGGTTCCGCGGCAAGCCGGGTGGGCCGCACGGTTGTCCTGCAGACCGAGTTCCGCCGCTGACCGAGTGGGTTGTGTGTGGGACGAACGGTCGCGTCACGGGCGGGCGGCGGTCGCATCGACATTCTGTCCGGGTCCAGTGGCCACCGCCCGAGCGGCCTGACCTGGCCGCAGGCCAACTCCATCGCAGAAGCCGGGCAGACGCGCCGGCACCGAGCGGTTGCGCCGGGGGGCGAGCGATTGCGGCGGGCCGGGCAGTCGCGCCGGGGCCGGGTGGTTGCGCTGGGGCTGCGGCAGGCTCAGTCGGCGGCCGCGACCAGCGGTTCCAAGGTGAGTTCCGGCATTTCCTTCTGGATGTACTGCAGCCGCCATTTATCGCTGAACACCGCGAGAATCGCGCCGTCGCTGCGCGTGAACACCTCCACCCCGCGCTGGCGGTCCAGTTCGGGCGCCGAAGCGGTATCGGTGCGCCGGGCAATGGTGTAGGCGAGATGGTCGAGCTGGGTTTCCACGCCGAATTCGCCCTGCATCCGGGCGGTCACCACCTCGAACTGCATCGGGCCGACCGCGGCGAGTACAGGGGAGGCGTCACCGCGGGAATCGTTGCGCAGCACCTGCACCACGCCCTCGGAATCGAGCTGATCGATCGCCTTCCGGAACTGCTTGTACTTACCGGCGCTGCGCGCCCGCAGGGCGGCGAAATGTTCGGGGGCGAACGACGGAATCGGCGGGAACTCGACCTTCTTGTCGACGAACAGGGTGTGCCCGGGCGCGAGCGCGGTCGCGTTGACCAGGCCCACCACATCACCCGGGTAGGCGGTATCGACGGTTTCGCGTTCCCGGCCGAAGATGGTCAACGCGTATTTGGTCGCGAACGGCCGGCCGGTCTGCGCGTGGGTGACCACCATGCCGCGTTCGAACTCACCCGACACGATGCGCATGAACGCGAGCCGGTCGCGGTGGGCGGTGTCCATCCCCGCCTGCACCTTGAACACGACGGCACTGAACGGGTCCTGCGGGTTACGCGGGTTGCCGCCGATATCCGCGCGCGAACCCGGTGCGGGCGCCAGCTCGACCAGTGTTTCCAGGATCTGCCGGACACCGAAGTTCAGCATGGCCGAGGCGTAGATCACCGGTGAGGTCTGCCCGGCCAGGAACAACTCCTGGTCGTGGTCCTGCCCGGTGGCCGACAGCAGTTCACTCTCCTCCGCCGCCGTGGTCCACGGCTCACCCTCTCTGGCTTCGGCCGATGCGGGCGTGAGTGATTCCTCGGGCGCGATGGTTGCACCGCCGGCGGTGCGGGTGAAATGGATGTATTCGGCGGCCGCGCCCTCCGGGCCGCGACGCAGCAGGCCGCGGAAATCACCCGCGATACCGACCGGCAGGAACAGCGGGGTCGGGGTGAGGCCGATCCGTTCCTCGATCTCGTCGAGCAGTTCCAGCGGGGCCCGCCCGGGACGGTCCCATTTGTTGATGACGGTGATCACCGGGATACCCCGGTGGCGGCATACCTGGAACAGTTTCAAGGTCTGCGGTTCCAGGCCCTTGGCGGCGTCGATCAGCATCACCGCGGCGTCCACCGCCGTCAGCACCCGGTAGGTGTCCTCGGAGAAATCGGAGTGGCCCGGAGTGTCGACGAGGTTGATCACATTGTCGATATCGGAGCCCGCGGCCCGGTAGTTGAACTGCAGCGCGGTGGAGCTCACCGAGATCCCGCGCGCCTTCTCCATCTCCATCCAGTCCGAGACGGTGGATTTGCGGCCCGCCTTGCCGTGGATGGCACCGGCCTCGGAGATCTTGCGGGCATGCAGCGCGAGCGCTTCGGTGAGCGTCGATTTACCTGCGTCGGGATGCGAGATCACGGCGAAGGTACGGCGCCGCGACACCTCGCCGGCCAATCCGCGCGCGGCGGGCGCGGCGCCCTCGGTGGAGGCGGTCAACGGAGGAAACCTTTCGGCGGGAGTTCGGGAACAACCGTTCAGGCTACGTGACCGCCGGACCGGGACCAGCGCCCGGCCGCGCTCCGGAGGCGCGCCAATAGGCACTCCCCTCCCGATTCCGGACTTTCAGGGCCGCTGGGTTACAGTATTCGGGTTGTCTCGGCGAGGGTTCGCAAATCTGCGGCACCGTGATCGACGCGGCGCGGCTTCCGGCCGCTTGCGTTCGGTCTTCGCCTGACGAGCAGACCACCTGACCAGGGGCGCGATTTCCCTGGCAACCGCCCATAAGCCCGGTAGAGCCGTAGGAGTTATCCAGTCATGTCCGACGTCAACCTTCTCGAAGCGAAGATCCGCACCGAGTTCGGCAAGGGTGCCGCGCGCCGCACCCGCCGCGCGGGCAACGTTCCGGCGGTCCTGTACGGGCACCAGTCCGATCCGCAGCATCTGTCGCTGGACGCGCTGTCGTTCGCCGCCATCCTGCGCCAGCACGGCACCAATGCGGTGCTCAACCTGGATATCGAGGGTAAGAAGCAGCTGGCGCTGACGAAGTCGGTCGTCGTGCACCCGATCCACCGTTACATCGAGCACGCCGATCTGCTGATCGTGCAGCGCGGTGAAGCGGTCACCGCCGATGTGCCGATCAACCTGACCGGTGAGGCCGCCGCGGGCACCCTGGTGACCCAGGAGGCCACCACTGTTTCCGTCTCCGCCGAGGCCCTGAACATTCCCGAGTCGATCGACGTCTCGATCTTCAATGCCGAGCCGGGCACCCAGATCACTGCCGGTGCGATCGAGCTGCCCAAGGGTGTCAGCCTGGCCGGCGACCCCGAGACGCTGCTGGTGAACATTGTCGAGGCCCGTGCCGCCGCCGAGCCGGAGGCCGAGGGCGAGGCCGCCGAGGGCGAAGCCGCCGAATAGGACGGGTCGACCTTCCGCGATGGCCGATACCGTACCGGCGCTCGTCGTCGGTTTGGGCAATCCGGGTCCCGAGTACGAACGCACCCGGCACAATGTGGGCTTTCTGGTCGCCGATTCGCTCGCCGAGCGGATCGGCGGCCGTTTCACTGTCCACAAGAAGTCGGGTACCGATGTGTTGCAGGCCCGGTTGGATGGGCGGCAGGTACTGATCGCGAAACCGCGGTCGTATATGAATTTGTCCGGGCGGCCGGTGGCAGCGCTGGCCCGCTTCTTCTCGGTGCCGCCCACCGAGGTGATCGTTGTCCACGACGAACTGGATCTGCCGTTCGGTGTGGTCCGGTTGAAGCGTGGTGGCGGTGAGGGCGGCCACAACGGGCTGCGCTCGGTTTCCGGCGCCCTGACCACCAAGGATTATCTGCGCACCCGGATCGGGATCGGCCGCCCACCCGGCCGCCAGGATCCGGCCGATTTCGTTCTCAAACCGTTCGCGTCGGCCGAGCGTAAGGAATTGCCAGTGGTCGTCGAACAGGCCGCCGACGCGGTGGAACTGCTGCTGCGGGTGGGTTTGGAAACCGCGCAGAACCAGCTGCACTGATCGCGCTCGAGCGGCCCGTGACCGCGGCCTGATGCTGAAGCTCGGGCTCTTCTGACAGTTGCGGTCAGACTCGGGCGGCGAGGGTCAGGGCGAAACGGTTGCCGGGGTCGGTCCAGGTGTGCTCCGATACGAAGCCCGCGGCGCGGAGTTCGGTGTCCAGGCCGGTGGGGCGGAATTTCGCGGATATCTCGGTGCGTAGCTGTTCACCGCGGGTGAAGTGCACCGTGAGGCCCAGGTCGGCGACGGTGACCTCCATATCCGCGGTGGCTGCCAGCCGCATTTCGATCCATTCGTTTTCCGTGTCCCAGTGCGCGATATGGCCGAATGCTTCGGGGTCGAAATCGGCTCCCAGCCGGGTGTTGAGGACGCGCAGGACATTCCGGTTGAATTCCGCGGTGATACCGGCGGCGTCGTCGTAGGCGGGGATCAGGATCGACGGGTCCACCACCAATCCCGCACCGAGCAGCAGTTGTTCGCCGGGTTCCAGCACATCGTGGATACCGCCGAGGAATTCGGCGCGTTCGGCGGGCACCATATTGCCGAGTGTGCCGCCGAGGAAAGCGATCATCCGCCGCCCGCCGCGCGGCAGGGTCGCCAGCGTATCGGTGAAATCGCTGACCACCCCGTGCACGGCCAGTCCGGGGAATTCCAGCGCGACCTCGGCCGCGGAAGCACGCAGTGCGGATTCCGAAACATCCTGCGGCACATAGGTCTTCAACGGCCCCTCGGCGGTGAGCGCGGTGAGCAGCAGGCGTGTCTTACTGGCCGAACCCGACCCCAGTTCGACCAGCACCTCCGCTTGCGCCGTCCGCGCGATCGCACCCGCGACGTTCTCCAGCAGCGCCCTTTCGGTGCGGGTGGGGTAGTACTCGGGCAGGGCGGTGATCTGTTCGAACAGTTCACTGCCGCGGGCATCGTAGAACCATTTGGGCGGCAGCCATTTCGGGCTGTCGGTGAGACCGCGGCGGGCGTCGGCGTGCAGGGCAGCCGTCAGGTCGGCGTCGGTGAGGTGGACTTCCACGGTGGGTTCGTTCACGATGGCAGGCTCTCTGTCGCGGTGGCTCCGGCGGGCTCCAATGGTTCGACGTTCAGCCGGCCGGGTTCGGCATGGACGACGACCCGGTCGGGTAGCGACTGCCACCGCGGATCGTCGTCGTACGGTTCGGAGGAAAGGATCGCGAAATCGTCGGTGACCAGCGCGGACAGCGAGTGGTAGCAGGTACTCGCCCAGAGTGCGCGGCCGTCGCCGATCAGCAGGTTCAGCCGGGCGTCGGGCGCATGGTGCAGCACCGTCGTCACCAGCAGGCGCAGTGCGGTGCCCGGATCTTCGGCGAGACCCGCCGGGGTGTCGGGGTCGAGCAGGCGGCGCAACAGCACCCACAGGGCGGCGGAATCGGTGAGCGCTTCGGCTTCGAGCAGATGGCTGGTTTCGTAGCGGCGGGTCATTCCCGCGCGGGTGGCGGCGACATCGAGATCGGACAGGACGGCGGTGAGCGCTGTCCGCCAGTGCGGAATCACCCCGTTGTGGCTGAACGCCCAGCGATCCCACAGGAACGGCGCGCACGACGAACGCTGCACCGGCATCCCGACGGTGGCCGAACGGACACTCCCGAGGACCGCGTGGGAAGTGAGCTGCGGCAGCACTTCCTCCACCGCGGGGTCGGTCCAGATCGGGTCGGGGTTGCGATAGCGGGTCACCGCCGCCGGGTCCGGGCCCCACCAGGCGACCCCGAACCCGTCGGCATTGATGGTGCCGCCGCCGCGCATATCCCGCGGCGCCCACGACTGGGTGCGCAGCGAATGCGGTCCGCGCAAAAGGAGTTCGCCGACCGACGCCGGTGGGCCGACATAACCCAGGTGACGGCACATCATGCCTCCCGCGGGTCGAGGGTGCGGGCCAGCCGGAAGCCGGAGAAGATCTGCCGGCGGATCGGATGATCCCAGTTGCGGAAGGTGCCGCGGCAGGCGACGGGGTCGGTGCCGAACGAACCACCGCGCAGCACCCGGTAGTCGCCGCCGAAGAAGACCTCCGAGTATTCGCGGTAGGGGAAGGCCCGGAACCCGGGGTAGGGGTGGAATCCCGAGGAGGTCCATTCCCAGACATCGCCGATGAGCTGATGCACACCCGCCGCCGACGCACCCGCCGGGTAGGCGCCGATATCGGCCGGTTCCAGATGACGCTGCCCCAGGTTGGCGGTGGCCGGGCCGGGCTCGGTATCGCCCCACGGGTAGGCGCGGGTGCGGCCGGTGGCCGGGTCGTAGCGGGCGGCCTTCTCCCATTCGGCCTCGGTGGGCAGGCGTTTACCCGCCCAGGTGGCGTAGGCCTGCGCTTCGAACCAGCACACGTGCACCACCGGCTGTTGCGGGCGCAGCGGGCGGCGTACCCCGAATACGCGTCGCCACCACTGTCCGGCGGAGTCTCGCTCCCAGAATCGAGGCGCGGTGAGCCCGGCCTCCTGCCGATGCGCCCAGCCGCGTTCGGACCACAGTTCCCGCCGGTCGTATCCGCCGTCGGCGACGAATTCGAGGTATTGCCCGTTGCTGATCGGGGCGGCATCGATCGCGAACGCCGGTACGTGCACGGGATGGGCGGGGCGCTCGTTGTCCAGAGCCCACTGGTCGGTGGAGGTGCCCATGGTGAATTCGCCCGCCGGTATCACGACCTCCCCGCGGACCGCGGTATCGGCGGCCGGTGGTGCGGGTGCGGACAGCACCGGGCTTCCGGCGCGCAGCTGATGGGTGGCCAGCATGGTTTCGTCGTGCTGCTGTTCGTGCTGGGCGATCATGCCGAATGCGAACCCGCCGTCGACCAGTTCGCCGCCCCGTAACGGGCTGCGTTCGAGTACATCCCATACCTTTTCCCGCACGGTGCCGACATACCCGCGGGCCTCGCCGGGATTCAGCAGCGGCAGTTGCGGACGATCCGGCCGGGCGTGTTTGAACGCGTCGTACAGCTCGTCGATATCGGCACGCACCGGGTCGCGGCCGCCGACATCGCGGACCAGCCACAGTTCCTCCTGATTGCCGATATGGGCCAGATCCCACACCAGTGGACTCATCAACCGGGAGTGCTGGGCGACGAGTTCGGCCTCGTCCACGCAGTCGGTGAGCGCGGCTGTCCGCTGCCGGGCCCGCTGCAGTGTCGACGCGATATGTTCGCGCAGCCGCTCGGTACCGGATCGGTCGGTGTAGTGCTGGACGGTCACGTAATCACTCCGCTCTACGGCAGGGGCGTCCCTGTGGCTCATGAGATTCCCGCTGGTTGCTCGCCGGCCGCGCAACGGTGCAGTGCCTCGTACAACCCCGGTGCGGGTTCCCGGCTGTGCGCTATCGCTGCTTCCAGTAGTGCGACCGCGGCGGCGCGCAGTTGCGGATCGGCGAGACCGTGGCGTGCGGCATCCAGCCAGCGGTCCGCGGTATCCGCGGCGGCGGCGGTGGCGTCGGCGACAGCGGCCGGGGTGGACAACAGTGCGTGCAGCACCGCGATCGGTACCTGCCAGCCCTCGCCGGGCTGGGCGTCGAGGTAGCGGACCTCGAAGTATCCGGCCGGGCGCACCGGCGGGAACAGGGTGGTGAGGTGGTATCGCAGATCGTCGATATCGGGCCGGCGGCCGATTTCGGTGTCCAGACCGCCTGAGAGCCAATCGTCGAACGTGGCTCCCTCGGGGGCCCGCCAGGCGATTCCCGGCCGGGCCGGGCCTTCCTCGGAGCGGCGCACGCACAGCAGCGGCGCGTCCAGTGCCCAGCGGGCGTAGCCGGTGACCGGATCGGTCCATTCGGCGACCGGGGGGCAGGCGCGGCCGGGATCCAGATGCAGCCAGGTGCGCATCCGTTGCGAGGCCCATTCGCCGGACGGGGCACCGCGCAGTACGGGCGAGCACGCGAAGGCCGCCACCAGCGCCGGGCCCAGGGCGTGCAGGGCTGTCCAGCGGGCGGTGAGTTCGGTGCTGTCGGCACCGATATCCAGGCTGATCTGCGCGGCCGCGGTATTGCTCATCATCAGCCGGCCGAACGGGCCGATCCGGCCGAAATAGTCCTCCATGGCCTGGTAGCGCGGTTGCCGTAACTGGCAGCGGGGTACGCGCGCGGGGTCGGCGGCGGCGGAGACCATCCCGATCGACCGGGCGGAGAGAAGTTCGTGCAGGCGCCGGTAGTCGGCGCTGAGGCGGGCGCACAGGTCGGTGGGGTCGGGGACGGCGATGCTGGAGAGTTCGATCTGCCCGCCGGGTTCGACGGTGACCCGGCTGCCGCCGGACAGCGGCTCGGCAGGAGAATCGGGGGCGATGGAGTGGGGTGCGTGCGGGCCGAGGGCCTGTGCGAGGAGGGCGGCGGTGGGGCGGCGGCCGGTGAACGAACCGTGCGCGGAGCCGCGGCGCGCTGCGGTATCGGGGCGATGGACGGTGAACCATTCGAGTTCGGCGCCGATGAGCAGCGGCGGGCCCAATTTGAAACAGACGCCGCCGAGATACGCTTCGGCCGCCGCGCGGCTGCTGAGGGCCGGGGGTGGGGACGAGTCGCTGGTCGATTCCGGATGTTCGAGGGTGACCGCCATACCAACCTCCATGCGGGTTTCTCGGTGGTGCGGCTCTTACGTGGAATCCAGCGTAGCGACGGGCACAGACACATTTTGAGCGCGAACTTGTCACGGAATCGGCACTAGTGTCGGGGATATGGTCGATGAGCAGCGAGTACGCGCCGATACGCCCGGCGTCGGAAACGGAGCCGTTTTCTTGGACAGTGCGGGGTCCTCGCTCCCGCCGCGGGTGGTCACCGACACCGTGATCGGTCATCTGCGCCGGGAGGCGGAGATCGGCGGGTACCGGGCAGCCAACGAACGGCTCGACGATCTGGCGGGGGTCAAGGCGGCGATCGCGGAGCTGATCAACGCGACCCCGGGCACCATCGCTCTCAGCGATAGCGCCACCCGCGCCTGGACCGATTTCTTCTACGCCGTACCGTTGCGCCCCGGCGACCGGATCCTAATCTCCGGCGCCGACTACGCCAGTAACGCCATCGCCGCGTTGCAGCGGGCTCGCGCCACCGGCGCCCGGGTGGAACAGATCCCCGGCGACGCCGAGGGCCGGATCGATATCGAGGCCCTCGACGCGATGATGGACGAACGGGTGCGGCTGGTTTCACTGCTGCATGTCCCCACCAACGGCGGCTTGGTGAACCCGGTGGCCGCGGCCGCGCGGATCGCGCGCGCCGGTGGCGCACTGGTCGTACTCGACGCCTGCCAATCCGCCGGGCAGCTCCCGCTGGACGTCACCGAACTGGGCGTGGACGCGCTGTCCGCTACCGGCCGGAAATGGTTGCGCGGCCCGCGCGGCACCGGATTCCTCTATCTGCGACCGGAATTGGCGGCCGCACTGGAACCCGGCCGGCTCGACCTGCACAGCGCCGCGTGGACCGGCCCGGACGAATACCGGATGGCGCCCGACGCTTCCCGTTTCGAGTTCTGGGAGCACGATGTGGCGGCCCGGCTCGGGCTCGGCGCGGCCGTGCGCTACCTTCTCGATCTCGGACCCGATCAGGTCTATGCCGCGATCGCCGAGCGCGCCGATTATCTGCGGGGCGCGCTCGGCGAATTGCCGGGGGTGACGGTGCGGGATCTGGGTGTCGAGCACAGCGGCATCGTGTCGTTCACGGTCGCCGGTGTGGAGCCGGTCGAGGTCCGGGACCGGCTGCTGGACTCCGACATCACTGTGACGGTCAGCCATGCGAGTTCGACACTGCTCGATATGTCGTCCCGTGGTCTGGGGTCGGTGGTCCGCGCCTCCCCGCACTGCTTCGTCGACCGTCCTGAACTGGACCGTTTCCTCTCCGCCGTCGCCGCCTTGTAACCGGTTTCGGCCGAAGCCGGCACCTGTCTGCAGTGCCGGCGGTGTGGCCCCGAATGCCATGGAATGAGCTGGATTCGGTGTGGCCGCAAGCCCGTCATGCTGTGCCCTGGTTGTTGCGCACGACAGTGGTTGTGTCCATGTTCGCCGTGGCTCCCTGGGAGTCGGTAGGGCGCAGTTGTGCGAGTGGGAGCCCGCTTTTGTCGACCAGGACAGAGTGAGCCTCGTGCCGGTCGAACGTGTGCCGCTCGCCCCACTGACGCATTGCCACGATGACGGTGAAGAGGTCGCGGCCGGACTCGGTGAGCACGTAGACCTGTCGCCGTCCGGACACCGCTGTCTGTCGTTCGAGGATGCCACGATCGACCAGGCGGCGGAGCCGGTCGGTGAGGATGTTGCGCGCGACCCCGGTGCGCTGCTGGAAGTCGGTGAACGATCGCGCGCCGTCCATCGCGTCGCGAATGATGAGCAGGGTCCACCGGTCTCCGACAAGGTCGAGCGTGCGCGCGACCGGGCAAGTGGAGTCAGTCCACTCCGTGTCGTCGAAGCTTCGGGCGGGGTTCATCACACCTCCTGATGAGTTGCGTATTGAAACTATTCTGCCTTAAAGTTTGGTTAGTTGCATTTTGCTACTGATTGAGGTGGATGTGGGTATCACGTTTAACCGAACGATGCTGCTCGCGACGGTGTGCTCCGTCGCCGTGGCAACGATCTATGTCGCGCAGCCTGTGCTCGCGCAGATCGGGCGCGACCTGGGAGTGCCCGAGGCCGATCTGGGGTGGATCGTGGCAGCAGGGCAAGTCGGCTACCTGATCGGTCTGGTGGTCCTCGTCCCCCTGGGAGACATGCTCGACCGGCGTAAGCTCATCGGTGCTCAACTGCTCCTCGCCGCAGTGGGCATGCTGGTGGCAGCGGTCGCTCCCGGTCTGTGGCTCTTGCTGGTCGGCCTTGCCGGCGCGGGCCTGTTCGCAGTGGTCGTTCAAACCACGGTCGCGTTCGCTGCCGACCTTTCGACTCCGGCCGAGCGTGGTCGCACTCTCGGAGTCGTCACATCCGGCGTCGTCATCGGAATTCTGGGAGCAAGAGTGCTGGCCGGGGGACTCGCTGCGCTGTCGGGATGGCGAAGCATCTACATCACGCTCGCGGTGCTTCTCGTCGTGCTTTCCCTCATTGTTCTGAAGCAGCTGCCGGCAGGTCATCGCCCGGCCCGCCGGACCTCTTACGGCGACGTAATGGTCTCGCTCGGCCTCC
>NZ_JARWNW010000077.1 GCF_029868325.1 Nocardia carnea | reverse complement strand
CGAGCGTTTGGTGGAGGTGCTGAATCCGGTTCGTTCGACGGCTCGGCATCCGTTGTTCCAGGTGGGTTTCTCGTTCCAGAACCTGGCGCAGTCGAGTCTGGAGTTGCCCGGTCTGACGGTGTCGGGTGTCGATATCGATACGGGGATCTCCCAGTTCGACCTGCATCTGATCATCGGTGACGACTACGAAACGTCGGGCGCGCCCGCCGGTATCACCGGCGCACTCACCTACGCGACAGCCTTGTTCGATCGCGCGACCGCACAGGAATTCGTGGACCGGTTCGTGCGGTTGCTGCGTGAACTCGTGGCGGAGCCGTCGGTGGCCGTGGGCGACCTCGATCTGCTCGCCCCGGCAGAGCGGGCTGCACTGACCGAGCGTAATTCGACTGCCCGGGAACTGGATTCGTCGCAGACCCTGGTGTCCCTGCTCGACGATTCCGTCGCGGCGGGTGCGGATTCCGCGGCATTGATCGCTGCAGATGGAACCCGGATCACCTATGCCGAGTTGGGGGCGCGGGTCAACGGTTTGGCCCGGTACCTGATCGGTCAGGGTGTGGGTCCCGAGGTTAGGGTCGCGTTGGCATTGCGGCGATCGGTGGATCTCGTGGTCGCGATGTATGCGGTGACGGTGGCCGGTGGCGCCTATGTGCCGATCGATCCCGACCAGCCTGCCGAGCGCAGTGACTACATTCTGGAGACCGCGGCACCGGTATGTGTGCTGACGAATGCCGAGAGCGGATTCGAGACCGGCAGCGCGCCGGTGGTGGTGCTCGACGACCTGGATCTCGGTGGATTCGATACCGCCGCGGTGCCGGATATCGAGCGGGTATCGCCGTTGCGGTCGTCGAATACGGCGTATGTGATCTTCACGTCGGGTTCGACGGGCCGCCCGAAGGGCGTGGCGGTGCCGCACTCGGCGATCGCGAACCAGCTGCGGTATATCCGCGCCGAATTCGCGATGGACGCCTCGGACGCGATTCTGCTGAAGACGGCGGCCACGTTCGACTTGTCGGTGTGGGAGTTCTGGACCGCTGCCGTGTGTGGCGGCCGGATGGTTATCGCCTCCCCGGACGGTCATCGTGACCCGTCCTATCTGAACGACCTCATGCGTCGCGAAGGTGTGACCACGTTGACGGTGGTTCCGTCGATGCTGGACGCCCTGCTGGTCAGCGACGGGGGCATGTCTGCGTCGTTGCGGCGGGTGCTGGCCATCGGTGAGGCGTTGCCGGCGGCGACTGCCCGGCGGATGCTTGCCGGCTATCCGGATGCCGGGTTGTTCAACCTCTATGGTCCGACCGAGGCCGCGGTGTCGATCACGACGCATCGGGTGACGGTGGCCGATGAGATTTCCGTGCCGATCGGTGCGCCGCAGTGGAATTCGCGGGTGTACGTACTCGATGGCCGGTTGCGTCCGGTGCCGGACGGTGTGCCGGGTGAGTTGTATCTGGCCGGTGTGCAGTTGGCGCACGGGTATTTCGGTCGCGTCGATCTGAGTGCGGAGCGGTTCGTGGCCGATCCGTTCACTCCGGGTGAGCGAATGTATCGCACGGGTGACCTGGTCGCGTGGAATCGTGACGGTGGGCTGGAGTATCGGGGTCGTACCGATTTCCAGGTGAAGATTCGTGGTTTCCGGATCGAGCTGGGCGAGATCGAAGCCGCGCTCCTTGCCCTGCCGGAGGTCGCGCAAGCGGCTGTGGTGGCGAAGTCGGACCCGAAGACCGGCGACCGTCTCGTCGGTTACGTTGTTCCGGTAGCCGCCGCTGCCCAGGTGGATGCGGCTCGTATCCAGTCCGAACTGGCACAGCAGTTGCCGTCGTACATGGTGCCGTCGGCGTTCGTGGAGCTCGACGCGCTGCCGTTGAATGTGAACGGCAAGCTGGACCGTAAAGCATTGCCGGAACCCGAATTCGAGACACGGGAGTTCCGGGCGCCCTCGACTCCGATCGAGGAGATCGTGGCGAATACCTTCGCCGCGGTCCTTGGTGCCGATCGTGTCGGTGCCGACGACGATTTCTTTGCCCTCGGTGGTAACTCGCTGGTCGCGACCCAGGTTGCGGCGCGGTTGAGCAAGGCGCTGGATACGACTGTCCCGGTCCGTGCGCTGTTCGAAGCCCCGACCGTTGCCGGTTTGGCGGTGCGGGTCGAGCAGCATGCCGGTTCGGGTGGCCGCGCGGCGTTGGTGCCGCAGCCGCGCCCGACTCGGGTCACCGACTCAGGCGAGGTCCAGGACGCGGTGCCGTTGTCGCTGGCGCAGCAGCGGATGTGGTTCCTGAACCGCTTCGACAGCGATACGGCGGCCTACAACATTCCGCTGGCGATCCGGTTGTCCGGTGAACTCGATATCGAGGCCATGCAGGCGGCGGTCGCGGATCTGGTGGCGCGGCACGAGGTGCTGCGCACGGTGTATCCGGATACCGAGTCGGGTCCGGTGCAGGTCGTCCTGCCGGTGGGCCGGGCGGTACCGCAGCTCGAGGTGCGGTCGGCGGCCGCCGGCGATGTGGTTGCGGCTGTTGCGGAATTGGCGTCGACCGGTTTCGACGTGACCGGCGAGGTCCCGCTGCGCGTCGCGCTGTTCCGGGTGGGTGACCCGAACGCGGCCGGCACCGAAACTCCGGCCGGTGAATTCGTGCTGGCGATGGTGGTGCATCACATCTCCGGTGACGGCTCCTCGGTCGCCCCGCTGGCCCGGGACGTGATGACCGCCTATGCCGCCCGGATCGCGGGTGAGGCGCCGGGCTGGGCGCCGTTGCCGGTGCAGTACGCCGATTTCAGTATCTGGCAGCGCGATCTGCTGGGCGACGAATCCGATCCGGGTTCGCTGGCGGCGAAGCAGATCGGGTACTGGGAGTCGGCGCTGGCCGGGATTCCGGATCAGCTCGATCTGCCGGCCGATCGTCCGCGTCCGGCGGTGCAGTCCTATAGCGGTGGCCAGGTCACGGTCGACATCGATGCCGAGATCCACGCCGGTCTGCTGAGGGTGGCGCAGCAGCAGAATGCCACCTTGTTCATGGTGGCGCATACCGCGTTCGCCGTCCTGTTGTCTCGACTTTCCGGTGCCGACGACATCACCATCGGTACCCCGATCGCGGGTCGTGGTGAGCAGGCGCTCGAGGATTTGATCGGTATGTTCGTGAACACGTTGGTGTTCCGGACCCGGTTGGATCAGGGTGAGGCGTTCACGGATCTGCTGGCGCGGCAGCGTGAGGTGGATCTGCAGGCGTTTGCGCATGCGGATGTGCCGTTCGAGCGTTTGGTGGAGGTGCTGAATCCGGTTCGTTCGA